>JBDLRJ010000312.1:0-4172 GCA_039800145.1 Pseudomonadota bacterium
GGGGCCTCGGGCTTCGAGAAGGTCCTCGTCATCAAGCGCATCCTCCCGTCGCTCGGGGAGGACGAGGACTTCGTCGAGATGTTCTTCGACGAGGCGCGCATCGCCGCGCGGCTGAACCACCCGAACCTGGTGCAGATTTTCGACGTGGGCGAGGTGGAGGGGGTGCCCTACCTCGCCATGGAGTACCTGGCGGGAGAGGACCTGCGGCGCGTGGAGAAGGCGGCGCGCAAGGCAGGGACGCCGCTGCCGCTCGGGCTCATGGTGCGCATCATCGCGGACGCGGCGGCGGGTCTCGCCTACGCCCACGGCGTGCGGGATGCGCAGGGCCAGCCCATGGGACTGGTCCACCGGGACGTCTCCCCGCAGAACATTCTCGTGGGCTTCGACGGGGCGGTGAAGCTCATCGACTTCGGCGTGGCCAAGGCGGCGGGCCGCAGCCAGCGCACCGCGTCCGGCATCCTCAAGGGCAAGTACGCCTACATGTCCCCGGAGCAGGCGGACGGGCGGCCGCTGGATGGGCGGAGCGACCTCTTCGCCCTCGGCATCATCCTCTGGGAGGTGGTGACGGGGCGCAGGCTCTTCAAGGGCGAGAACGACCTCGAGACGCTGCGGCTGGTGAAGGACTGCCTCGTGCCGCCGCCCTCCCGCTTCAACGCGGAGGTGACGCCGCACCTCGAGGGCATCATCCTGCGCTGCCTCGCGGAGAAGCCCGAGGACCGCTTCCCGGACGCGGCCCAGCTGCAGCTCGCGCTCGAGGACTTCCTGGTGAAGGGCGGCCACGCGGCCTCGTCGGCGCACCTGGCGACGTTCCTGAAGCCGCTCTACGCGGAGCGGATTTCGCGCGAGGCCCACCCGGAGTCCATGGACGAGCTGTCCGCGTCTGCGGAGCTGGACGCCTCCGGCAGCCGCTCCCGCAGCGCGCGCCTGCAGGGCTCGGACAAGAACCTCCCCTCCTCGGGCCGCGCGGGAACCGCCGCCCTCCCCCGTCCCGCCGCAGCCCCGTCCGAGGGCCGCGCGAAGGGATGGGCCGTCGGGCTGGGGACCGGGCTCGCCGTGGTGGTGCTCGGGGCCGCGGCCCTGTGGAAGCTGCGCCCCGAGCCCGCGCGCCCCGCCGCCGTCCCCGTCTCCCCGCCGGTCATCCGCGTGGAGCCGCCAGTCCCCGCGCCCACGCCCACGCCGCCGCCCACGGCAGAGCCGGTCAAGCCGCCCGAGCCCGTCGCGCCCACGCCGCCGTCCGCCGCCGAGATGGTGCAGGTGGTGGTGGACAGCGTGCCGGCCGGGGCCACGGTGAGCGCAGGGGGAGAGCCCCTGGGCGAGACGCCGCTGAGGATGGACCTGCTGCCCGAGGGGACGCCTCGGCAGCTGGAGCTCAAGCTGGCCGGGCACGAGCCGGTGACGGCCGAGGTCTCTGCCCGGAACGCCCCGCTGCTGCGGGTGGAACTGCCCGTGCGCCGCGAGCCGGTGAAGCCCCGCCCGCCCCCCGTCAGCCCCGGCCCGGGGCTCGGCATCAAGACCGGCCGCTGACCTCCCCGTTCCCTGTCCGGGGGTGGGGAGTTGCGCCCGCCCGGCCTAAACGTTAGACAAACCTTATGCGCGTACTGGTTTCCGTCTCTGCCCTGCTGATCGCCGCTGCCTGCAGCGGCCCGAAGGACAAGCCCACGCTGCCGACCAACGTGGTGGGCAGCTGCACCTACACGAACAAGTTCGCCGGCGGCAGCGAGTGCCGGGACTACGTGGGGACCTGGGCGGAGGAGGCGGCATCGAAAGACTGCGCCAACCAGAAGGGGCCCACCTTCGCGTGGGGCACGGCCTGCACGCAGCAGGTGGCCATCGGGTGGTGCCTGCTGTCCAAGCCCGGGATGGAAATGAAGGTGGCGTTCCTGAACGGCAGCTGCGGAGACGCCAAGACGGGCTGCGAGGTGTTCGGCGGGGGCTACTTCGAGGCGGGGAGCGCGTGCGGCGGGGCGGCGCTGGACGACGGGGCCTCCAGCATCCCGGTGTTCCAGCAGCCGGAGCTGACGTGCCGCGAGCCGCTGCCGGGCGAGCCGCCGGGCCAGTCCGAGGGCGGGAAGGTGTGCACGTGGCAGGCGGTGTCCGGGTGCACGGAGGAGGGGCGGCGCTTCTCGGACTACGCGGACTGCAGCATGGTCATCTCGCAGCGGCCCTACTACCCGGCCCCGGAGGACGCGCGGAAGGCGCAGCCGGACGAGCGGATGAGCGACCCGGCCTACACCTCGGAGCTCGGGTGGGTGAAGTCCCAGGTGCTGGCCTCCTCCTGCTCCTGCTGCCACGGCAAGGACGCGCCGAGCGGGGCGTCCAACTGGGACATCGACACGGAGGGGAACTTCGCGAACGGCTTCCACGACCGCGGCGTGGCGATGGGGGCGGGGTGGATTGGGAGCATCGGGTTCGGGGCCTACCCGCCCGAGCAGAACAACGGCTTCATCCGTCCCACGCCGGAGAACCCGGTGGGCACCATCTTCCCGTCCACGGACCCGGAGCGGATGCGGCGCTTCTGGCTCGGCGAGGCCACGCGGCGCGGGATGAAGGAGTCCGACTGGACGGGCGACGTGGCGAGCCCGCTCGAGACGCAGCTCGCCTACGTCCCCACCGCCTGCGAGGGAGAAGAGGGCCTGGCGGCGGACGGCACGCTGAAGTGGCGCTACGGCAAGGTGCGGTACGTCTACGTGCTCGAGGCCAACGCGAAGTCGCCGGGCGTTCCGCCGAACCTGGACCTGCCCGCGGGCACCCTGTGGCGCGTGGACGTGCCGAGCAAGGGCGGGACGCCCATTGCGAACGGGTCGCTGAAGTACGGCGCAGTCCCCGCGGGCCAGCTGCAGAAGTTCCCCGCGGACGGCGCGGCGCCGGTGGCCCTGGAGAAGGGCAAGCAGTACTACCTCTACGCGCTCGCGGACATCGCGCAGCCCGTCACGCGCTGCCTCTTCACCGCCCCGTAAGCGGGACCGGACAACAGGCCGCGGGTTTTTGCCGGCGCACGGAGGCGTGAAACACTGCGCCCCCGTGCGCCGCCTCTTTTTCCTGCTGCTGTGCCTGCTCGCCTCCCCTGCCCTCGCGGACAACACCGCGGACGAGGCGGACATCGCCTTCCAGTTGGGAAACGAGGCGTATGCGCGCCGCGCGTACGCGGAGGCGCTGCGCAACTACTTCCTCTCGTACCGGCTGGTGCCCAACCGGAACGTGCTCTTCAACATCGCGCGCTGCTACGAGTCCGCGCGGCGCTTCGACGAGGCGTACCGGTACTTCCATGACCTGTCCCGCCAGGAGCTGACGAAGGAGGACGCGGCAGAAGTTGCCTCGGCGCTGAAGCGCATCCTGCCGCGCGTGGCCCTGGTGGAGGTGACGAGCACGCCCGAGGGGGCCGCGGTGTACGCGGACCGCGAGGACCTGGGCAGCCGCGGGGTGACGCCGCTGCGGCTGGCGCTGCCGGCGGGCAAGCACCTGCTGCGCGTGAAGCTCGCGGGCCACGTCCCGGCGCAGGCGGAGCTGCAGCTGTCGCCGGGCAAGGTGGCGTCCCAGGCCTTCGCACTGGAGCCGCTGCTCGGCACGGTGGTGGTGACGGGGCGGCCGGAGGGTGCGGAGGTGCGGGCCTCTCCGGAGGGGCCGGTGCTGGGACGGGTGCCGGGCGAGGTGAAGCTCCCGGTGGGGCGGCGCACGCTGTACCTCTCGCTGCAGGGCTACGCGCCGGCGGCGTTTCCAATCGAGGTGGAGGAGAAGTCGAGCGCGCGGTTGGACGTGGGGCTCGCGCCGGCGGCGGTGCCCACGGGGACGCTGCTGGTGACGGCCAACCGCGAGGCGGCGCTGGTGCGCGTGGACGGGCGCGAGGCGGGCTTCACGCCGGCGGCGCTGACGTTGAGCGCGGGCGAGCACGCGGTGGAGGTGTCCCACCCGGACGCGCGGACCTACTCGGCGAAGGTGGCGCTGGCGAAGGACGGCTCGGAGAAGCTGCACGCGGAGCTGCGGTACGCGCCGCCCCCGGTGCAGGCGGCGAGCAAGCGGCTGCTGTCCGTGGACGACGCCCCCGCGTCCACCACGGTGCTGACGCGCGAGGAGCTGCAGGCGTTCGGGTACAGCTCGCTGGTGGAGGCGCTGCAGGCGGTGCGCGGCATCTTCCTCACCAACGACCGGCAGTACGAGTTCCTCGGCATCCGCGG
>JBDLRJ010000313.1:0-6389 GCA_039800145.1 Pseudomonadota bacterium
TTCGGGTGCTTCATGAGCGCCTGCGCGCTCTCGATGGTGGGGTTGCCCAGGCCGCAGATGAGGTTGGCCGGGCCCCCCGCGGAGACGATCGCCTCGTTGAGCAGCTGGATGAAGTGCGCGCAGACCTTCTTGGCAGACGGGTGGACGTTGAAGACCACCGCGTTGCCGCCCGCGAGCATGCCGATGCCATTGTTGATGATGGTCTCGGTGGGGTTGGTCGTGGGGCTGATGCTGCCGATGACGCCGTAGGGGGCGCGCTCGAGCAGCATGAGGCCGTGATCACCGGTCCACGCCTGGGGCTTGAGGATCTCGGTGCCCGGCGTCTTGTTGGCGCACAGCAGGTTCTTCTGGATCTTGTCCGGGACGTTGCCGAGCCCGGTCTCCTCCACGGCCATGTGCGAGAGCGCCTCGGCGTTGCGCCGGGTGCAGTCCCGCATCGCTTCGATCACCTTGTTGCGCGTCTCGAGCGAGGTGTCGCCCCACTGCTCGAACGCGGCGCGCGCCGCCTTCGTCGCGGAGTCGAGATCATCGAAAACGCCGGGAC
The DNA here is from genome assembly GCA_039800145.1 of Pseudomonadota bacterium. GTDB lineage: Bacteria > Myxococcota > Myxococcia > Myxococcales > Myxococcaceae > VGRA01. Next base: position 545 of record JBDLRJ010000313.1, read on the forward strand.
GGCCCTTGACGAAGGCCGGCCCCTTGGCCGCGGGGGCCTCGGGGCGCACGGCGGCCGGCACGCTGCCGAGCTCGCTCGACAGCTTGCGGACCACCTGGTCCACGATGGCGTTGATCTGCGCGTCGTTGAGCGCCACGGATGTCTCCCGCGGCGGCTGTGCAGGCGCGCCGCTTCAGTCAAAGGCAGCAGCGCGCCGCCTGGGTCAGTCCCGGTCCTTGGAGTAGGTGAGCGTGCCGCCCACCTCCACCTGGTCCACGATCGCCATGATGGTGGCGTCGACCGGGCGGTCCTTCGTCGCCGCCGTCTGGCGGGCGGAAGATCCCGAGGCGTAGAGCACCACCTCGCCCACGCCGGCCCCCACCGCGTCCACCGCCACGACGAGCGCGCCGGTGGGACGGTTCTCGGGATCCAGCCCGCGGACGAGGAGGAACTTCAGCCCCTCGAGCTCCTTCTCCTTGTTCGTGGAGACGACGGTCCCCACCACCTTGCCCAGGAGCATGGGCTACTTGCCGAGCTCGGCCTTCACGGCGTCCGCGCGGCCCAGCGGCAGCACCAGGTCGATGTTCGGGTGCGGGCGCGGGATGACGTGCACGGAGACCAGCTCGCCCACGCGCTCGGCGCCGCGGGCGCCGGCCTCGGTGGCGGCCTTCACCGCGGCCACGTCGCCGCGGACGATGGCGGTCACGTACCCGCCGCCGATCTTCTCGTAGCCCACGAACTCCACCTTGGCGGCCTTCACCATCGCGTCCGCGGCCTCGACCATGCCCACGAACCCCTTGGTCTCGATCAGTCCCAGCGCCTCAGCCATGTCGTGCTGTCCTCGGTTGCTTGTGCTGCGTGGTTGTCAGACTGCTTCCTACTTTTCCTTGAACGGCGCGGGCTCCTTGCCCGTCACCGCCTTCAACGCTGCGATGGCGGCCTCTGCCGCGGAGTCGATCTCCGCCTCGCTGCCGCACATGTAGAGCCGGCCGTAGGCGCCGTAGGGCGTCACGTCCACCAGCTTCACGTTCGCCGCCTTCTCGGCCTCGTTCGCCGCGAGCGCCGCGTACGCCGCCGGCTCGCACTCGAGGATGAAGAGCGACTGCCCCGGCTCGATCATGGAGCCGAAGCGGATCTTGTCCAGGATCATCGCGTGCATGGGCTCAATGGCGCGGATGATGGTGTTGGAGATGATCTTCGGCTTGAGCCGGTCCTCCTCCTTCACGCCCATGTGGCCGAGGATGGCGTCACCGGCGCTGCGCACCTCGCCCTTGTCCTCGCTGTGAACCTCGAGCATGCCGTAGGCGCGCTCCACCACGAGCGTGGCCGGCTGCACCTTGGTGCCCTTGAGCGCCACGTCGATCAGCCCGTGGATGGCCATGCCCGGGGCGATCTCCACGAAGAGCGAGGCCACGTAGGGCACCGGGAAGTAGCCGCGGCAGGTGGTGCAGATGTGCGCTGCGAGCTGGGGCTGCAGCGAGTCCAGGAAAACGTACGTCCGGAGCGACGTGGCCAAGCGGGGTTCCCCTCGGGTGAAGACGGAAGTGGGCCGAGGGTGTAGACCGCGGACCGTCTTTTGACAAGCACGCACGTGCAACCGCGAACTGCGCTACACCGCGCCGCCATGGTCCGCTTCCTCCCGCTGCTGTGCCTCGGCGCCTGGCTGGGCACGCCGTCCGCGCTCGCGGCGCCGCGCAACGAACCGCCGCCGCTCGTGCCCGCGTGGAGCCCCCGCTCGGCCTACGTGGGCGCGTACCTCCCCGCGCCGTTCGTCCCGCAACTCCGGGTGCAGTGGGAGTGGACGCTCATCCAGGAGCGGATAGACGCGCTGGTGCTGACGCTCGAGGCCGGTGGCGGCGCGCAGGTGGGGACGCTTTCGGGTGTGGGAACGCGTGGCAACGCGCGGATGCTGGCGGGGTGGCAGGCCCCCGTGCTGCTCGGGCTCGCCTACCGCGGGACGCGCCCGAGCGGTTTCCACTGGGGACTCACCGTGGGCACGGGCCCCACCTTCTTCGGCGCCACCTTCGACACGCTCCCCCCCGAGCGCGGCGCGGTGGGGCTGGTGGAGGGCAAGGTCCAGTTCGGTTGGAGGTTCGGCGCCGCGGTGTGGGGCGTCTACGGCGGCGTGGCCCAGGTGTATGACTTCCCCGCGCGCTACAACTCGGTGCGGCACGTGGGCGGGCCGCTGCTGGGCCTCTTCGCAGACTGGAGATAGTGGCCCCTCCCGCCTTTCCTTCCTTGATGGGGGGACGGGCGTTCGCTACCCTGCAACTTCTTCACACACTGCCCACCGCGGCAGGGCCGGATCAGGAGAGTCAGCGCCTTGGAACTCGCACTGGAAGCGTTCGGACTGTCAGACGTCGGCCGCAAGCGTCAGCACAACGAAGACGCCATGTTGGTGGACAAGGCGCTCGGCCTCTACGTCGTGGCGGACGGCATGGGCGGCCACGCGGCGGGCGAGGTGGCCTCTGCGCGCTCGGCCGAGGTGGTGAAGGCGACGGTGACCGCCCAGGTCAAGGTCATGAAGGACCTGGGGCGGGACGCGAGCCAGAACCACCGCGCCTCGGCGACGGCGCTCATCGAGACCGCGGTGCAGAAGGCCTGCTCGGACATCTACCGAATGGCGCAGGCCGACCCGTCCAAGCGCGGCATGGGCACCACCTTCGTGTGCCTGGCCATCTCGGGGACGGCCGGCGTCATCGGCCACGTGGGAGACAGCCGCGTGTACCTGCTCCGCGAGGGGCAGTGCCACCGGCTGACCGAGGACCACACGCTCGTGGCGGCGCAGCTGAAGGCCGGCACCATCACCAAGGAGCAGGCGGCGACCAGCCAGTACCGCAACGTCATCACGCGCGCGGTGGGCATCCAGGACTCCTGCCAGGTGGACACGCTCGTCGTGGACGTGCTGCCGGGGGATCTCTTCCTGCTCTGCTCGGACGGCCTGCACGGCTACGTGGAGGACGACGAGCTGGTGCCGCTCGCGCGCAGCATGCCGGCGAAGGATCTCCCCACGAAGCTCATCGCCCTGGCGAACGAGCGGGGCGGCAAGGACAACATCACCGCCGTGGTGGTTGCGGCCGGGGCGGCGGTGTCCTCCTCCGCTGCGCAGAACGAAGAGCTGGCGGAAGCGCAGAGCCGCATGGAGGCGCTGCGGAAGATCCCGCTCTTCCGGCACCTCACGTACAAGGAGCAGACCGCGGTGCTGAGCATTGCCACCACGCGCACGTTCCCCGGTGGGCGGGAGATCGTGATCGAGGGGCAGCCGGGACAGGAGCTCTTCGTCGTCATCCGCGGGCGGGTGGCCATCGAGAAGGGGGGCAACGAGATTGCCGAGCTCCGCGCCGGCGGACACTTCGGCGAGATGGGGCTCATCGACAATGCACCCCGGTCCGCCACGGCGCGCGCCACGGAGCCCACGCGCGTGATGGTGATCACCCGCATGGATCTCATGAACCTCATGAAGCGCGAGTCGGTGCTCGCGGTGAAGCTCCTGTGGAGCTTCGTGCAGGTCCTCTCGGACCGGCTGCGGGCCACCAACTCGGAGCTCTCGGAGATCCGGCAGGAGCTCGCGGTGGCGCAGGCCATCGCGCCGTTCGGCGAGGAGGAGTAGCCGCCTGGGTGCCTCGCGCTCAGCGGCGTGGGCCTGCGCGGCGTGGCTCTGCGCCGCGCCGGCCACGTGGGCGAGCGTCCACGAGCAGGTGGGCGGCAGTCCGCGCGCCACGGCCATGGGGGCGCAGGTGGCGGCCGCGGCGGATGCCTCCGCGACGTTCTCCAACCCCGCGCTGCTGGGACACCTCTCCACCCCGTCGGTGGAGATCTCGGGCAGTGGGCTGTTCTACGCCCCGGACGTGGCGCCGCTCACGCAGGGGGCCCAGTTGGACTGCAGCGCCTGCTCCCCACCGGACGCGTTCGGGACGCAGCTGGGGCTCGTCTCTCCGCTGGGCGGCCGGCTCAAGGGCCGCGCCACGGTGGGCGCCTCCCTGTACCTCCCCACGGACGTGGTGCTCCGCGTGCGGCTGCAGGATCCCAACCGCCCGGCCTGGTACCTCTGGGACAACAACCCCCGGCACCTGCTGCTGTTCTTCGGGGCCGGCCTCAAGGTGACCGATTGGCTCAGCCTCGGGGCGGGCGCGCAGGTGCTCGCGGACCTCGTGGGCCAGGGGGCAAAGCTGGAGGTGGACCTGTTCTCCAAGGAGGTCACCTTCCGGGAACTGGACTCGTCCATCGTCCCGCGCGTGGCCCCGGTGCTGGGGCTCGCGGTGACGCCGCACCGGAGGATCAGGCTGGGCGCCTCCTTCCGCGGCGAGCTGGCCAACTCCGTCACCATCCCGGCGACGATCGATCTGTCCGGCGTGGGAACGCTGGGGTTCACCGTGGCGGGGACGAGCCACTACACCCCCAACAACGTCCACGCGGGGGTCGCCGTGGAGCCGGTGGACGGGCTCGTGCTCAGCGCGGACGTGGCGTGGGAGCAGTGGAGCCGCGCGCCCAGCCCGTGGGTGGATCTCCAGGTGGATCTCTCCGGCCAGACGCTGGCAGCCCTCGGGTTGGACGAGGTGCTGGATCTCTCCTCGGCCACGGGGCGTCCGGGCTTCGTCGACACGCTCGGCGTGCGGGCCGGGGCCGAGTGGCGCGCGTCGCCCATGTTCGCGCTGCGGGCAGGCGGCTTCTACCGGCCTACCCCCGTGCCGGGACAGGACGCGCTCGGGACCAACATCCTGGACGGCAACCGGGTGGGCGGCGGACTCGGCGTGGCGCTCTCGGGGCGGGATCCCTTCGAGCTGCTCGAGGGGACGCTCCACCTGGAGCTCGGGGTGCAGGCCTCGCAGCTGCTGCAGCGGGAGGCGAACAAGGCGCCGTCGGACCCGGTGCCCGCCTACCGCTACGCGATGACCGTCTTCGCCGGGCAGGTCGGGATCCGGTACACGTTCGACGACCCTGCGCCGTCCACCGCCGCAGCCGGGGAGTGACGCTCGCGGCAAGCGTCCCGTGCTGTTAGGATCCGCGGCTGTCCGGAGGTGCACGTGTTTTCCAAGTACAAGAAGTGGTTGATCGGCGCCGGTGCGCTGCTGCTCTCCGTGGTGGGCTTCATCCTGTTGAGCCTCGCGCCGGCGGCGCGTCCCAAGGTGCCGCCTCCGACGCCGGCCGCCCCGCAGGTGCAGCTGGCGCCTCGCACCAACGACTTCAAGCCGGTGCTGGTGGAGGCCACGGACGCCGGGCTGACGATCACCGGGCAGGTGGTGGACGCCGCCGGGAAGCCGGTGCCGAAGGCCACGGTGTCGCTCGCGGCCTCCCAGCAGGTGACGCTCGCCAACGCCATCTGCACGGAGGACGGCGAGCCGCTGCTCTCGTGCAAGGCGCCGCCCGCGGTGGAGCAGGTGGCCGGCTACCTGCGCGACGCGAAGGGGCTGGCGCAGGCCGGGATGACGACGACGGCGGACGGCCAGGGGAACTTCCGGTTCGAGAAGCTGCAGGGGACCTCGTTCTCCGTCTGGGCCACCGCCGAGGGGCGTGGAGCGGTCATCCGCGAGCGCGCTGCCCCGGGTGAACCGGTCCAGCTGGTGATGCCCCCGCAGCGAACGGTGCGCGGCGTGGTGGAGTCCGAGGACGGGCGCGCCGTGGCGGGGGCGCGGGTGACGGTCTTCTCGCGGCGCCTCCCCATCCCGGTGGAGGCCACGACGTCCGGGGACGGGCGCTTCTCGGTGGGGGGACTCGGCGAGGGACCGTTCTACGTGCTGGGCCAGGCAGAGGGATACCTCGCGAGTGCCCAGCCCCAGGTGGAGGCGGGGGCCGAGCCGGTGAAGTTGAAGCTGCTCAACCCGCGGGAGCTGGAGATCACCGTCCGCTCGGGGGGGCAGCCGGTGGC
>JBDLRJ010000314.1:0-7498 GCA_039800145.1 Pseudomonadota bacterium
GTTGTCCAGCGTGATGAGGAAGTCCCGCTCCCCCCGCTGCTTGAGCGCGAGCAGGCCCTCGGCGGTCTCCACGGAATCCACGGTGCGAAGCGGCTTCATGGCGGCCGCATACCGCGGATTCAGCGGCGGAGGTAGCGCACGGACCAGGGCGGCACGTCCACCTTCACGGCGCCGCCGGACACCTTCACCGGCCCACTCCCGGTCACGAGCGCATCCACGTACGCCGTGCCCTCCGCGGCCACCTCGGGCGGCACCTGCACGGACAAGGTCGCCGCGGCCGTGCCCCGGTGGACCACCGCGAGCACCTGGTCGCTCCCCTCGCCGCGCGCCACCACGAGCGAGTCCTCGGTCGCGAGCAGCGTGCGCCACGCGCGGGAGCGCAGACCCGGCAGCGTCCGCCGCGCGCGGGCCAGGGCGGAGACGCGGTCCAGCTGCCGGAGCTCCAGGGCCGAGAGCGCGGCGCGCGGCCGCCAGGGCTTGCGGTTGTCCGGGTCTGCACCGCCGTAATCCCCGTACTCGTCCCCCATGTAGAGCAGTGGCATCCCCGGCAGCGCGAAGAGCCAGCCGGATGCCACGTACATCCGGTCGTACGGGGCCGCGTCCGCCGGCCGCTGCGGCAGGAAGTCCCACGCGTTGTTCGCGCGCCCCGGGTCCGAGGCGAGGGAGACGAACCGCGCCATGTCGTGCGAGCCGAGAAAGGGGGCCATGACCGATCCCGCCGGGAAGCGCTCGAAGCTCGCGCGCGTCCAGTAGTCCACGTGCGCCATGCCGCGGCCCGCGCCGTCGCCCGTGAAGGCGAGCGAGGCGGCGAAGTAGAGCGGGAAGTCGAACTGGCCATCCAGGTCGTTCGGTCCCACGTAGCGCGAGATGACGCCGTAGTTGTCCACGTTGCCGCCCTCGTCCGGCCCCGCGTTGGGATCCCAGCCCATGAGCGTCTCGCCCAGCAGGAACAGCTTCGTCCCGGCCTGCTCGAAGCGCTCGCGCAGCCGGACGGAGAGGTTCCGCACGGCGAGGTCCGGCATGTGCTTCACCGCGTCCAGCCGCACCCCGTCCAGGTCGAACGCCTCCACCTGGGCCAGCACGTCCTCCACGAAGCGCGCGCGCGCGGCCCCGTTCGCCCAGTCCACGTCCGGCAGGTACGGGCGGAACCGGCAGGTGGTCCGCTGCGCCGTCCAGTCGCATCCCGGCGTGCCGCAGGTGCACAGCTGCGGGAACCACTCCGGGTGGGCCGACACGTACGGGTGGGACTCGTGGACGTGGTTGGCCACGGCGTCCAGCATCACGCGGATGCCGCGCGCGTGCGCTGCCTCCACCAGCCGCCGCATCGCCCCGGGGCCGCCGAGCCGCGCGTCCACCCCGGAGGGCTGCATGGGCCAGTAGCCGTGGTACGCGGACACGCGGTGCACCGCGTCCGCTGCGATCCCCGTCCCGTCCGGGTTGGGGAGGAACGGCGTCAGCCACAGCGCGTCCACCCCCAGCGCCTCGAGCGTCCCGTCCTCGATGGAGGCGCGCACGCCGTCCAGGTCCCCGCCGTGCCAGCCCGCGCCGGGGCTCGCGTCCGTCGCGGCGCCGTCGTTCGAGGGATCCCCGTTGCGGTAGCGGTCCGTCACCACCATGTAGAGCAGCGCCCCGTCCCAGGAGAACGGGGAGGCCTCGGACCAGACGGGCAGCAGCAGCGGCTCGGAGGCTGCACCCGAGGAGGCCGTGGCCGTGACCGTCACCACGTGCTTGCCGCGTGGCAGCCCGTCCAGCGACAGCGAGAGCATGTTCCCGTCCACCACCAGCGCCCCTTCACCGGGTGGCCGCTCCACGCCCCCGTGGCGCACCTTCGCGGAAACGGACGCCAGCCCCCCGGCCTGCCGCGCGTCGTAGCGAAGCTGCATCCGCACCCGTCCCGCTGCACCGTTCACCTCGCGAGAGAGGACCGTGACCGCGGGCCGCCGGCAGTCCGCCACGCGGAGCCCGGACATCTCCGCGCCGTCGTACGTGGCGCGCCAGGGGTTCTCCGGGTCCAGCCGCCTCGGCGCCTGGCCATCCCCCACCACGCGGAAGCGGTAGGCGTGCTCCCCGGGCGGGATTTGCAGCACCTTTCGGAAGGTGCCCGTCCCGTCGTCCCGCAGCTCGTCCGCCTCGGGTGCAAAACCGTTCCATGCCCCCTCGGCGAAGACGCGCAGGCCCCCCGGTGCAGGCGGGCGGTAGGTCACCTCCGCCGGGCAGAGCGCGCTGCCGCCGTCGGCCGTGTCCGGTGTTGGAACGGTGGTCGCACGCGCGCAGGCACACACGCCCGCCGCGAGCAGCACGAACGCCGTTGCGGTGAACCGCTCCCCCCTGCCTCGTTCCAGGTGTCTCACGCGGTGCGCAGTCTATGCCGCCTTCACACGCCGGACGCTGACCCTGCATCAACGTCCCCTGATGGAGGGTTCCACGCGGGGTGATGCCGCGCCGGTCATCATCACGTCACAGAACGCCGGGAACGACGACGCGTCCCCGGCCCCGTGGCCCCGCTCGTGGGCGGCGGTGCCACCTGGTCGCTCGCGCTTCGCTCTTCCACGGACGGCGGCGCGAGCCGGATATCAGCCGGCACCAGCGCCCCCTCGACGCCCCCCCTCGCTGCTCCAGCTCACGGTGAACTAGCGTCCGAGGCCATGTCCCCTCCCCGGAGCTCGGCGCGCTGGGCCACGGTGTGCACGCTCGGCGCCTGCGCCGCCGCGAGCACCGCGTGCGCGGTCCAGCTCGCGGCGGAGGGGACCCGGCTTGGGGGCCAGCGGGGCCGGGCCGAGCAGGCCGTGGGCGTGGTGGCGGTGGGACTGGCGCTGCTGTGCGCCACCTCCGCCGCGCGCTGGGCGCTGCTTCGGCGCCCCCTCCTGCTGCCCCACCGCCTCGGCAGCGGCGCCTACCTCGCGCTGCTCGGGCTGGCCTTCGCACTCGCGCTCACGGGCGGGCACCTCTGGAGCGCGCAGGGGCGCCCGGCGCTCGCGGCCTTCGCGGGACTGCTGTCGGCGCAGGTGCTCGTGGTGGGACTGGGGCTCGTGCCCACGTGGGCCCTGGATGACCGCGGCCTGCTGGACGTGCTGGGCCGCAGGGTTGCGCTCTCCGCGTTCAGCGCCTTCTCGCTGCAGCGCACCCAGGCCGCGCCCCCGCGCTTCCTGCTCCGTCTCTCCGCCCGCGGCGAGGGTGAACCCTTCACCCTCAGGCTCGCGGATGTCGACGGGGATGCGCTCTCGCACACCCTGGAGGCAGGCGCGCTCGTTCGCCGCTCAGCGTGACGGGGGAAACCCCTCCGGCCAGAAGGCGGTCTGCTCCGCCCCCTTCCAGGGGTCTCCCCCCACGCCGGTGGCGACCAGCGCCAGGCGGGACTCGCCCACCACGTACACCAGCCCCAGACCCGGCACCTTCCCGGACCAGCCGACGCGCGTGCCATCCGGAAAGGCCCACTGCTGCGCGTCCACCGACGCATTGCCCACCGGCACTCGGACGGGCCCGAGCGCACGCGGCACCGGCTGGGGGCCCTTCTCCTGCGCCTCTTCCCGGTCCTCTTCCATCGCCTTCACCTTGCCGTCCGGACCCACCACGTCCATGTGCAGCACGTTCTCCGGCGAGGCGGTCTTCCCCGTGAGCCACAGCCGCAGCGTCACCCGCACGGCGTCCGGGAGCTCGAACTCCAGGTCGTAGCGCTGCCCGGCCCTGCCCCTCGGATCCCTCGAGGCCCCCTTGCAGCGGACCACCAGCGTCCGGGGGCCTGCCTGGCTGTCGAGCACGTACCGGGCCCAGCCGCCCTTCACCGGGTTGGTGGGAAAGCCCCACAGCCCGCCGCCCGCGTCCTGGGCGAGTGCCGACGCGGACACCAGCAGGACGGCCAGCACGTAAGATGGCTTCATGCGCATGCGTGCCTTGCATCTTGCCGGACTCCTGCTCGCACCGGCAGTCCAGGCCGAAGATGCGAGGCCCCGCTTTCCGCGACCCGCCGCCCCGGCCCCGGACGGGGGCGTGGTGCTGGATGCCACGCGCGCGGCGGAGGCGCGTGCGCTCGTACCGCCCCTGCTCCGCTACGGGCGCTTCTCGCCGGAGCCGGGCCGCTGGGTCGAGTTCGACGTGGAGATCCCCCGCGCCGGCAGGCACGTGGAGCGGCTGTCCGTGGTGGGAGTGACGGAGACGGCTCGGGGGCCGCTGTACCAGGTGGAGCTGGACGTGCGCATGCAGCCCCACGTGGAGATCTTCGCCTGGATCGTCGGCGGGCCGTCCCCTGAGGTGGACCGGGTTGCCGTCACGTTGAACGGCGGTGACGCCGTCTCCGTCCCGGTGGATCTCCCGCTCGCCCACCCGCTGCTCCGCGGCACACCGGCAGGCACCTCCCCCGCCCCCGAGGGCCGGGCCCCGTTCGCAGGCCCCACCACGGCCGAGGCCTGGGACGAGCCCGCGCCCACGGGCCGCGTGAAGGCGCGCCGCAGCGCGGCCGTCCCGCTCGTGGGACTGCTCACGCTCGAGCACGAGGGCACGCGGTGGACTGCGCGCGCCACCGGCACCGGCGCGGCGCCTTCGCTCCGCAGCGTCCCGCTCGCCATCCCGCGGACGGGCGGCGGCTCACCCGAACGGTAGCCCCAGCACCACCCAGAAGCCCCGCATGTAGATGGTGATGACCGCCATCATGTCCGGGGCGAACGTGGCGATTCCCCCCACGCCGAGCAACAGCGCGGAGGTGAGGAGCACCATCTCCAGGGAGTTCTGTCCGCGTGCGCTCACTGCCGTCCCCCTTCCGCGCGCTCGCGGATGACGGTCACCAGCGACTCGGCCGTCGCCCCCTCGGCGCGGGCCACGGCGCTGACGGTCATCCGCACCTTCTCGGCCCCCCGCTTGAACTCGAGCAGCTCGGTGCCCTCGCGCGCCTGCTGGGACACCGTCTCGTAGCCCGTGGCAGAGAGCGAGGCGAGGTAGCCCTCCGCGACGGCGCGCGGCGCACCCGGCGCGAGGTTGACCAACGTCTGGCTCCCGTGGGTGGGGCCGCCGGTGGCGTCGTCCAGGCGCAGCACGGTGACGGCATCCCTCACCGCCGGGAAGTCCCGGGGCGCCTCCGCGCGGAGCAGCACCCCTTCCGCCACCCGCGTCACCGACGGCAGCCCGAGCGTCGTGTTCCGCTGGCCCTTCTTCGCAGGCAGGGGCGTGGCGGCCACGCCCACCATCCATCCCTTCTGCGAGTCGTAGTACGTCACCGAGAGCCCCGTGCCCTGCGGGTCCGGCTGGGTGCGCACGGCGTGGCCCGCGGCGCGAAACCGGGCCGCGTACCAGGAGGCGACCTGCCCCGGCGAATCCGCGGTGTGGAAGGCCATCAGGTTGACGGCGTTGCCGTTGGCCTCGAGCCGCCCCATCGGGACGGAGACGGCGCCGGGGTACTCGGGAACGAGGGCAACGAGCTCGTCCCGCGCCGCCCGGTAGGCGGCCGCCGGATCTTCCGCGGGAGGCAGCGCGCCCAGGTCCGCAGCAGGCGCGGCGGCCGCGGCGTCCTGCAGCGGCGGCTCGCTCGCCACCGTCGCCCACGCCACGAGGCTCAGCACCCCCAGCCCCCCGAGCGCCCAGGTGTGTGTGGCAACCCTTCGCATGTCACTGGGTGCACGCCCACGCGTTCATCGTGAAGTACTCGCCGGCATCCTTCAGCTCGGCCACGTACACCTCCGGGAGCAGGGACCGGGTCTGCCCCTGGAAGAAGTTGCCCCGGCAGTTGTACGCACGCATGGGCCAGTTGTCGTCGTAGCCGCCGGAGCTCTCGTACCCGGTCTTGTTCTTGAGCTTCCCCACCCACCACGGGGGCGTGCGGTACGTATCGCTGTACCAGACCGGGGCACGCAGCCGGTCGCCGGGCATGGTGCGCGTGCCGTAGATGTCCCCGTGGCGGCCGGGGTCCGGGGGGCGGCGGATGAGCACCGCGGAGTCGATGTAGCTGTTGTCCAGGGGCCACTCGAGCCCCAGGGCGTCCAGTACCTTCCCCGCCTGGTTGAGCGGCCCCGGGGCCAACTGGGTCAACCCGAGGTACGCCACGTTCCGGACCCGCTGCTGGGTGCGGGACTGCACCGTGCCGTACCCCGGCTGCCCAGGCTGGTCCCCCGGCTCCCAGGCCCGCCAGGTGTCGTGGTACATGAAGAACGAGTCCTTCAGGGTCAGGTTGAGCGAATTGCCGGGGGAGATCTTCCACCCCGCGATGGACGTGGGCACCACCCGGTTCTGGAGCGAGAACGTCACGTCCGCGCGCACCGCTCCCTGGGAGGTCTGGAAGCCGAGCTGGCTTGCGATCTTTCCGACCGTGTTCCCCACCGCGGACGCCACCTTCTGCAACGCGGCGGAGATGCCCCCCCCGGCCTGCTGCGCCGCCTGCCCCATGTCGCCGCCGAACGGGGCGTCGGCGAGCGAGGCCTGGGCGTTGACCGTCAGCAGGTTCTTGTAGTTGCCCGGGAGCGCCAGCGCCTTGGTGGAGCCGTCCAGGTCCTGGTACCGGCTGCGGGCCTCCGCCACGATCCCCGGCAGATCCTTGCGCACCGTCCGCTCGAACCCGATGTACCGCGCCATCTCCGCGGTTTTGATCTTCGCGTAGAGCGCCTCGTAGAAGTAGTTGGACCACAGCAGCAGCGCGACCATCAGGGGCGCAATGAGCGCGAACTCCACCGTCGCGTTACCGCGGGGGTGACGGCGCCGGGTGGTTCGGGAGTTCGCCATGGAGGTGGGATCCTAGTAGTTGAACGCGCCCGGCCCGGTGGCCTCGGCGAGGGGCGCGAACGCAGGCCCGAACGCGCCGAGGATGTCCTTGCTCCAGTGCGTCCGGACGGGGGCGAGGCGGGCGGTCCACAGCGGGTTGAAGAAGTTGGGCTCCTCCTTCCAAACCCCGGGCCGGTGGTACACCGCACGTCCCGTGGCGATCGCCGCCATCCCGTTGGTCACCTGCAGCCAGGTCGGTCCGCCGGCGACCTTGCCCAGCGAGCCGAACGACATGTCCAGCAGGCCGTTGTCGGTCTTCGTCCCCTGCCCCGCGAGGTAACTCGCCTTCAGGTTGAAGATGGGCGGCTTGCTCACCATGTCCTTGGTGACGACGGCCAGGTTGCACGGGTAGCTGAAGTGGTGCTCCTGCGGCTTGATGAAGCTCGGGTCCGAGTGGATGAACGGCGTGATGCCGTGCCAGAAGTGGTGCCGGTCACCGACCGGGCCCGCCCCTCCCGAGAACGACCGCCGGTGGTACCCCTGTTTCCAATCCGCGGCCACGTCCGCCCGGAACTCGAAAACGGTCTTCGTCTTCCCCACCCAGCACGACGGCCCCTTCACCCGGATGCGGATGGCGTCGCGCGAATAGAGCTGGTCCTTGATGTTGCCGTTGAAGTCCTCGTGGAAGCTCTTGAGCTTCGTCTCGGCCCACTTGTCAAAGGTCACCTTGCCGATCCCGAAGCAGAAGCTGAAGTCCCACTTGCGTCCGATGAGGAAGGGCCCCGTCCCCTCCGAGGTCCACTGCCGCCGCGCACCG
>JBDLRJ010000315.1:0-7462 GCA_039800145.1 Pseudomonadota bacterium
CGTTCCAGCGTGGGCAGCTGGAGATTGCCACCACCCATTACAAGATGGCATTCCAGAAGGATCCTCGGCCGGATCTCTCTCTCCGGCTCGGGGAGTTGAGCCTCCGCTTGAAGCGGCCCGCGGATGCCGAGGGCTGGTGGAACCGGCACCTGAAGGACGCCCCGGACAGCCGCGCGCGCGCCTACATCCGCAACGCGTTGGCGAACGATCCGGCGGCTGCGCGCTGAAGGCGGTGCGTCAGGGGGCGCTCGGGGGAGCAGGCGCCGGGGTCGGCTCTGCGAGCTGGTCCACGCGGAGAAGCTGGGTTCCCACGCGCACGCGGTCCCCGGGATAGAGCCGGCGCTCCGCGTTCGGCGCGAGCCGGACGAAGGTGCCCAGTCCCCCGGACAGATCCCTCAACAGGCCGGACTGGACGCCCGGTGAGAACTCGCAGTGGATCACGGCGAGCCCCTCGTCTCCGGGAAAGCAGAGATCCGTGCGGTCGCCAGTGCCGATGCTCAGCGTGGTGGAGGCGGACGCGAGCGCGCGTCCAGGCCGTCCTCCCACCAGCATCTCTTCCACCGCGAACAACGGCTCGGACGCCGGCACCGGTGCGCCGAAGATCACCGGCGCTCCCGGCTTGCCGGGTGGGGCCTCGAGCCGACCTGCGAAGTGGAAGCAGCGCTGCCCGGCGCTGAACCATGCGCCCACGGGAAGAGCCTCCTGCCCGCGGATGGTGACGTAGACGCCGGAGTGGCTGTTGTGATCGTGCACGTACAGGCGCCCCGCGCGCACCACGAACCCCGCGTGCTGGTGCGACAGGCTCGGATCGCCCTTGATCTGCGACGAACCCAGGTACACCTCCGTCTCGGACACGACCAGTCGCTTGCCGCGCGCGGGCCCACCGAGGAGCGTCAAGGCATAGCGGTTGGCCGGGGCGGCGGATGCAGCCGGTACGCCGGGACGAGCAGGGACCTGCCCGGTGGGCGGTGCCCCGATGGGGGGCCGCTGGGAGGCGACTGGGCTCCTGCGCTGGGGGCCCGGCGCGGGTGCACCCGCAGGAGCGGGCGCCGTTGCAGCTGCCGCTGGGGGGAAGGCCGCCATGGAGACGGTCGCACGCGGGCCGGCAGCTGGATGCGTCCGCGCCGGTGCCTGGGCCGGGGAGGGGGCTGCCGCGCCCGGGCGCGCAGCGAGCGGCTGCTGGGGGGCGGGTGAGGCCGGGGCCGGGACGGGCCAGGCGACGCTCGTGGCGGGACCGTCGTCGTCTCCGAGTCCAACGGGCCCCGAACGATGCTCCGGCTCGGGCAGATCCCACGCGGGGGTCCGACAGGCCGGACAGCTGCCCTCCCCGGCGCCGAGGAGCCGGTCGCAGCGCGCGCAGACGAGGGGCAGATCGGCGAAAAGCGGGAGGGCGGGCATGACGGCACTCGGAGCTTAAACCATCCGCGCACCCGCGCGAACTTCCGGAGCGGGGCGGTGCGAACATTGCGACCGCCGAGGTCTGCCGACTACGCTTGGACTGACACGATGATTCGTCTCAGTGACATCCTGCAGCGCGTCTCCGCCTACCACCCGGATCCCGACCTCGACATCATCAAGAAGGCGTACGTCTACTCGGCGCGGGTGCACCAGGGGCAGCTGCGCAAGAGCGGCGAGCCGTACCTCGTGCACCCGCTCGAGGTGGCGGGGATCCTCGCGGAGTTGAAGCTGGACGAGGCCTCCATCGTCACGGGGCTGCTGCACGACACCATCGAGGACACGCTCGCCACGCCGGCGGACCTCTCCGAGCTGTTCGGGTCCGAGGTGTGCAACCTGGTGGACGGCGTCACGAAGCTCACGAAGCTCTCCGCGAACCTCAGCCAGGAGGAGAAGCAGGCGGAGAACTTCCGCAAGATGATCATCGCGATGGCGCAGGACATCCGCGTCATCCTGGTGAAGCTGGCCGACCGCACGCACAACATGCGGACGTTGGACCACATGGCGCCGGAGAAGCAGCAGCGCATTGCCCAGGAGACCCTGGACATCTACGCGCCGCTGGCCAACCGGCTCGGCATCAGCTGGGTGAAGACGGAGCTGGAGGAGCTCTCGTTCCGGTACCTGAAGCCGCAGGAGTACCAGGAGCTCCAGGACAAGGTGGCGCGCCGGAAGAAGGAGCGCGACCGCTTCATCTCGGACGTGTGCGCGCTCTTGTCCGAGAAGCTGAAGGAGCGTGGCCTGGAGGGGGAGGTGACCGGCCGCTTCAAGCACTTCTACAGCATCTACCGGAAGATGAAGTCGCAGGGGATCGAGTTCGAGCAGGTGCACGACGTGATCGCCTTCCGGATCATCCTGCCCACCCTCCCCAACTGCTACGAGGCGCTGGGGCTGGTGCACCAGCTGTGGAAGCCGGTGCCGGGGCGGTTCAAGGACTTCATCGCCATCCCGAAGCCGAACATGTACCAGTCCCTGCACACCACGGTGATCGGTCCGCTGAGCGAGCGCGTGGAGGTGCAGATCCGCACGGCGGAGATGCACCGGATCGCCGAAGAGGGAATCGCGGCGCACTGGGCGTACAAGGAGAACCGGGTCCCGGTCAGCAAGGACGACGAGAAGTTCGCCTGGCTACGGCAGTTGATGGAGTGGCAGCAGGACCTGAAGGATCCAAAGGAATTCCTGGAGACGGTGAAGGTGGATCTCTTCACCGACGAGGTCTTCGTCTTCACGCCGCGGGGGGACGTGAAGTCGCTGCCGCGCGGGGCGACGCCGGTGGACTTCGCCTACGCGGTGCACTCGGACGTGGGCAGCCGCTGCGT
This sequence comes from Pseudomonadota bacterium, assembly GCA_039800145.1. Lineage (GTDB taxonomy): Bacteria > Myxococcota > Myxococcia > Myxococcales > Myxococcaceae > VGRA01. Next base: position 2,772 of record JBDLRJ010000315.1, read on the forward strand.
GGGGGCGAAGATCAACGGCAAGATCGTTCCACTCCGCTACAAGCTCAAGAACGGCGACACCGTGGAGGTGCTCACCTCCCCGCAGGCGCACCCGTCCAAGGACTGGCTGACGTTCGTCAAGACGAGCCGTGCGCAGCAGAAGATCCGCGGCTTCATCAAGGAGCAGCAGCGCGAGAAGTCCCTCCAGCTGGGGCGCGAGCTCATGGACCGGGACTTCAAGCGGTTCGGGTTGAACCTGAACAAGCTCATCAAGTCCGGAGAGCTGCGTCCGCACGGCGAGGAGCTGGGCTACCGCACCGAGGACGACCTGCTGGTGGCGGTGGGCTACGGCAAGGTGATGCCGCAGCAGTTGGTGCAGAAGCTGGTGCCGCCGGAGAAGCTGGAGGCTCCCGAGCCGCCGAAGCCCGTGGAGCCGCCTCCCGAGCGCCCGGGCCTGGTGCCGGGGCTGTCCCGCGTGACGGAGATGGCCCGCAAGCTGGTGGGGGCGGGCAGGGGCTCGGGGGTGAAGATCGGCGGGCTGGACGACGTGCTGGTCCGCTTCGGCCGCTGCTGCAACCCGGTACCGGGGGATGCCATTGCCGGCTTCATCACGCGCGGGCGAGGGGTGACGGTCCACACCGCGGACTGCGAGAAGGCGCTCGCCACGGACCCGCAGCGCCGCGTGGACGTCAGCTGGAACACGAGCGGCGAGTTCAAGCGGCCGGTCTCCCTGCGCGTGCTCACGCAGGACCGGCCGGGGCTGCTCGCGGAGATCAGCCAGGCCTTCAGCAAGCGGGGCGTGAACATCAGCCAGGCCAACTGCCGGGCCACCGGGGACGACCGCGCGGTGAACACCTTCGAGGTGACCATCAGCGACCTCAAGCAGTTGACGGAGCTCATGCGCAGCATCGAGCGGCTGTCGGGCGTGTACTCGGTGGAGCGGATTTGAGCGGCGAGGTAGAAACCGGCCCCATGAACCGAACCACGCTCCACTCCGACAGCGCCCCGCGCGCCATTGGTCCCTACTCCCAGGCGGTGCAGGTGCAGGCTGCCACGCTCACGTTCCTCTCCGGGCAGATCCCGTTGGATCCCGCCACCGGGCAAATGGTGGACGGTGACGTGGTGGCGCAGACCGAGCGCGTGATGGAGAACCTGAAGGCGGTCCTGGCCGCGGGCGGGTTGTCGTTCGGGAACGTGGTGCGGTGCACCATCTTCCTGCAGGACATGAACGATTTTGCGAAGGTGAACGAGGTCTACGGCCGGTACTTCCCGTCCAACCCGCCGGCGCGTGCCACGGTGCAGGTGGCGGCGCTGCCCCGCGGCGCGAAGGTGGAGATCGACGCCGTCGCGGCGTCCTGAGGCGGTCATGGTACGGGCGGCGCTGCTGGCGGTGGTGACGTGCGTCGCGGCGGAGGCGTGGGCGGCCGAGTCCCCGGATCTCTCGCCCCCGCCGCTCGTGGAGATCATCCAGGAGGAGGATGCGCCGGTGGCGCCTCCCCCGGCAGCCGCGGCCACGCAGGTGCCCGGCGGGACGAACGCGGCCCCGGGGGCGCGCCTGCCCGGCGCGCCGCAGGGGGCCTACCCGTACTCGCCGGCAGCCCCGGTGCGGACGGCCGCGCTGGCCCCCCCGCCCGGCCCCGAGGTTGGCCTGATGGTGACGGAGTCCCTGTTCGGGATTCTCACCGCCGCACCGTCCGTGCTGCTCCCGTACTACCTCTTCCTCAAGCCCATGCTGGGCCAACCTCCCGGCGTGGGCATGGACACCACCGTGGCCACGGTGGTGTTCGTGATGGTGTTCGCGAGCGTGCCCATGGGCGTGGCGCAGACGGAACTGAACATCGCCAACACCAGCCGCCATTACGTCACCGAGAGCTGGGTCGCGTCCCTGTCGGCGCTCGGCGCGCAGGCGGGGGTCATCGGGTTGTACTACCTGCTGCACAACTCGAGCCCCACGGCCCCCGCGGAGGCGGTCCTGCTGGGGGGCAGCGTGATCGGGGTACCGCTCCTCACCATGGCGGCCATCAACCTGGGTAAGGCCCCTCGGCTGGGCGGGCGTGCCGGGGGAGCGGGGGCATTGCTCTCGCACGATCCCGACCGTGGCTGGGCGCTGGGCCTGCCCACGTTGCTGCCCACTGCGGGGGGAGCTCACCTGCCGCTGATGGGTGGGCGTTTCTAGGCAGCCCCTGCTGCACCGGCCCCCGGTGGGTTGCCCGGTGCCGCCGCGTAGAGGCTCCAGCGTCCCGGCACCAGCGAGGCCACGGCACACGCGAGTGCGACCGGCCACGCCATGGGGAGGCCGAACAGCTCCACGCCCATGACGGTTGCCGCGAGCGGTGTATGGGCCGCCGCGCCGAAGAGCGCCACCCACCCCACCGCTGCGAGTGCCTGCGTGTCGAGGCCCAGGTGCGGGGCGAGCGTGGCGCCGAGCAGCGCGCCCGAGGCAAACAGGGGGGTCACCTCCCCGCCCTTGAAGCCTGCACCGACGGTGAGCGCGGTGAGTCCCAGCTTGAGGGCGAAGTCCGCCAGGGGCGGTACGACACCGGACAGGGACGCTTCCAGCTGGGAAAGCCCGAGCCCCAGGAAGCGCCTGCCGTCCAGCAGCCCCACGGCGAGCACGACGAGCGAGCCTGCAAGGATGAGCCGCGAGGGCGCCCGTGGCAGCAGCGCGCGGCCCCAGCGTGCAACGCCGTGGGACAGGCCCACGTAGCCGAGGGCCGCGATTGCGCAGGCGACGCCGGTGACGGCGACTGCGCCCGCCGAGGCCGCGGTCAGCGGGAGGGCGGCCACCTGGAAGTGTCCGTGGGACGCGCCCAGTGCACGCGCGGTGAGATCTCCGATGACGGCAGCGACGAGCGCGGGCGCCAACGCCCAGCGCCGCAACTTCCACCGCGTCCCCACTTCCAGGGCGAACACCGCCCCGCCCAGGGGCGTCCCGAAGAGGGCGGCGAAGCCCCCGGCGACGCCTGCCGCCAACAGTGCCTGCGCCTCCCCCTGCGTGAGCCGTACCGCCGAGGCCGCGGTGCGGGCCAGCGCCGCGCCCAGCTGGACGGCCGTGCCCTCGCGCCCCGCGGAGCCCCCGAACAGGTGCGTGCCCAGGGTCCCGAGCAGCACGTACGGACCGAGCCGCCGGGGGACGCGCTCCCGGTAGTCCGCAAGATCCTCCAACACCGCCCGCATGCCGGGCTCGGCCGGGCGCCCCACCGTCTCCGCGGCGAGACCGAGCACCAGTCCCCAGGCCGGGAGGCACAGCCACAGCCACGTGGATCCCTCCTGCCACGCCGTCACCTGCGCGAGCGCGCGCAGGAACAGGGCGCAGACCGCCCCGGCCGCGACACCCACGGTCGCGGAGAGCGCCAGGAGGCGCAGACGTGCCGCGGCGGAACCGGGTGTCACGACAGGGCAGGCTCCAGACACGAACGCCGGGCCCCCTGCGAGGGAGTGCCCGGCGTGCGCGTACCAACGGTCACGGGGACCGTCCGGACGGGTGGGGTTACTTCTTCTTCGCCGCCAGCTCCGCGTCGATCAGCTTCTTGAACTCGCTCGTGGGCTGTGCCCCGACCAACTGCCGGCCGTTGATGAAGAAGGTGGGGGTGCCGTTGGCGCCCACGCGGTTGGCCTCGGCCTGGTCCGCGTCGATCTGGGCGCGGATCTTCTCCGAGTCGATGGCGGCCTTGAACTTCGCCTCGTTCAGGCCCAGCTCCTTCGCGAAGCGCTCGAGGCTGGCGCGGTCCAGGGAGTTCTGGTTGGCGAACAGCTTGTCGTGCATCTCCCAGAACTTGCCCTGCTCGTTGGCGGCGAGGGCCGCGGCGGCAGCGTCACGCGCCTTGTCGTGGAAGGGCAGCGGCTGGTTTTTGAACGCGATGCGGATCTTCTTGCCGTAGGCGTCCTCGAGATCCTTGAGCGTGGGGACCACGCGGCTGCAGAACGGGCACTGGAAGTCGCTGTAGGCGACGATGGTGACGGGCGCGTTCTTGTCACCCTTCACCGGGGCCTTGCCGACCTGGATGTCCTGCACCGGCGGCGGGGTGGGGGCGCCCCCCTGCGGGGCGGACGGAGCCGCCGGGGCAGCGGCCACGTTGTCCGCGTTCAGCTTGGCGTAAATGTCCGAGGCCTTGGTCCCTGACGAGAGGAGCTTGTCTGCCTTCTTGATCTCCTCGTCGATCAGGGCCTTGAACTGGTCCACCGGCTGCGCACCGACGACCTGGCGGCCGTTGATGAAGAAGGTGGGGGTTCCATCCGCGCCCACGCGGGAGCCTTCCGCGGCGTCGCGGTCCACGAGCTGGGCGAGCTTCGCGCTGGTCAGGGCAGCCTTGAACTTCGACTCGTTGAGGCCGAGCTCACGGGCGAGGCGGAGGTAGGTCTCCTCGCCGAGCTGCTGCTGGCTCTCGAAGAGCTTGTCGTGCATCTCCCAGAACTTGCCCTGCTCGTGTGCCGCCATGGCGGCCACGGCCGCGCCCTTCGCCTTGTCGTGGAAGGAGAGGGGCTGGTGGCGGAACACCACGCGGAGATCCTTGCCGTAGGCGCGCTCGAGCTCCTTCAGGGTCGGCACGGCGCGGCTGCAGAACGGGCACTGGAAGTCGCTCCAGATGACCACGGTGGCCTTGGCCGTCTTCGGACCGCGGGACGGGGAGTCGGACGGCACGTCGACCTTGAACACGGTTGCAGCCGGGGCGCCGCCGCCACCGGGAGCCCCGCAGCCGCCGCCGCCACCG
>JBDLRJ010000316.1:0-12890 GCA_039800145.1 Pseudomonadota bacterium
CGCTGGATGCCGCCATCGCCGCCGCGATGGAGCGCGTCACCTTGTCGGACCTGCTCGGCTGGTTCACCCACTGCGGCTACCGGGCTCAAGCAGCGTGATCCCCGCTATCAGGCGTTGAGCACCGCGAGAAGCCGCTGGCCGGCTTCGCGCAGGGGCAGTGCGTCCCGGCCGAGCAGTCTCAGCAGGCCGTCCGCGCCCTCGCGGGGGGCCATCCCCAGCAGCAGCCGCCACTCGGTCCCCGCGGCCGGGTTGCGGAAATGGTCGTCCCCGAAGCGCTCCGCCCAGGTGCCTGCGAGGGCCGCCTCGAGCCCCGCGCCCCGGAGGTGCGCAGCGGCGTCCAGGGCGCCGGGCAGCGCCGGCAACCACTCGCCGCGCTCCACGCCCACGCCGCTCGCCCGCGAGAGCCCTTCCACGTACGCGTCCTCCGCGTGCTCGAGCGTGCCCTTCGCGTGCAGCGACACCGCCCACCGCAGCCGCGCGCAGGCGCGCCGCAAGGCGGTCAGCTGTCCGAAGGCCGCGACGCGCGCCGCGTCCCGCGCCGCGGGGGCCGAGAGCCCGGCGTAGCGGCGGAGCCACCGCGCGTCGGCGAGCCGCCGTTCGAACGCGGTGGCCGCGAGCTGCACCGGGCCCTCGTCCGCCACGAGCCGGAGCTCCGCGCCCAGGCCCGGTGGCCGGTGCGTGAAGGCCACCGCCTCTCCGTGGGCGCGGAACAGCCGCGAGGCGTCCGCCACCCCGCCCCCGAGCCCGTACACCAGCCGCACGTCCCGCGGCACCCGCAGGGGCACCACGTGTGCACGCCCCGGCCCGTGCCCGGATGGCAGTTCCACGCGCTCCACCTTCCCGTGGCCGTGCAGCGAGAGCCCCTGCTCGGAGAGCCAGTGATCGACCAGGCCCACCAGCTCCTCCCTCCGGAGGATGCCGAGCCAGCGGGCGGGGGCTGCGTGCTGCACGTCGTGCCAGCGGGCGCGCAGGGGCACCAGGCGGGCGTCCACCCGGTGCAGCACGTAGGTGAGCACCTCGCGGTGGCCGTCCTCGGTGAGCGCGAGCAGCTCACCCGCTGCCTCCGCGAGCGGCTGGAGCGGGGACCCGTCGAGCGACTCGAGGAACGGCAGGACCCCGCCGCCCGACAGCCGCTCGGCGGTGCGCTGCAGCGCCTGGTGCTGGGCGACGAACGGCGCGGGGTGCGCGAGCAGCACCTGGGACGCGGCAGCCGCGAGCCCCTGCCTTCGGACGGCGCTTGGATCCCCGGCGGCCTCGCGCAGCGCTTGCCCGAGCGGCAGGGACTGCGTGCCCCAGTGCACGGGGGCGCCGGCCAACAGCGCGTGCGCGTCCGCCTCCGCGCCGGAGGCCCGCAGCCGGGTCCCTTCCAGCGCGAGGTAACGTCGCAGCCGCCGCAGGGACAGGGCCCGGTCGGGATCTCCCGTCGACGCGGCGGCCGCCTCGGACACGGCCTGGAAGGCCTCGGGCGAGAACAGGGCGCGGGCTCCCGCGCGGAGCGGGCCGAGTTCCAGCGGCGCACCGAGTGCATGGGCGAGGCGCCGCTCGGCGTGCGCGAGGAAAAAGGGCTCCAACTGTGCGCGGAGCGCTTCAACCGTGGGGGCCATGGGTGGCAACCTTAGCGGCTGAACGCATGAAACGGAGAACCATCCGCGTCGCCGCCGCGGGCACGCTCGAGCAGGCGCTGCGCCCCGAGCTGGGCCCGGAGGCGGGCGCCTACGTGGCGCGCGGCGCGGTGTACCTGGAGGGCCGTCGCGAGCGGCGCCCGTCCACCCCGGTGCGCGCAGGGCAGGTGCTCTCGGTGGTGTTGGAGGAGGGCGGCGTGGCGGTGCTCGCGCGCGCGGAGTTGACGGCCCTGGGCGTCCTGTTCGAAGACGCGGCGCTGCTCGCGGTGGACAAGCCGCCGGGGCTCACCGCCCAGCCCACGGAAGGACGGGCGGGCGAGAGCTTGTGGGATCTCGCCTCGGCGCACCTCGGGCACGAGGCGGGGCTGGTGCACCGGCTGGACCGAGAGACCTCCGGCGTCACCGTGTTCGGCAAGACGCCCGCGGCCACCACGGCGCTCGCCGCGGCGTTCCGCGAAGGGCACGCGCGCAAGCGGTACCTCGCGGTGACCGGACCGGGGCTGCCGGCCGAGGGAACGGTGGACCTGCCGCTCTCGAGGGATCCCTCCCGCCCCGGCCGCTGGCGCGCCTCGCGGCAGGCCAACGGCATCGACGCGCTCACGCGCTTCCGGCGCCTGTACGACGGGGCCTTCTGCGTGGTGGAGCTCTTCCCGGAGACGGGGCGCACGCACCAGCTCCGCGCCCACCTCGCCGCGCTCGGGTGTCCCATTGCCGGCGATGCGCGCTACGGCGGGCCGCGGGTGCTCGCCGGACTTGCCGCGGAGCGCTGCCTGCTGCACGCGCAGCGGCTCGAGCTGCCGCACCCGCGCACGCAGGCGCCCTCGGTCTTCGAAGCGCGTGCCCCCGGAGATCTCGCCCGGTTTCTCGCGGCCGCTGGACTGGACGAGCGCGGCGCACCGCAAGGATGAACCTGCCCGGGCCGGCCTCCCTCACGCCGCGCACGTGAAGTGTTCGCCCTCCAGGTAGCCGCGCGCGCCCAGCAGTGCGCGAAGCTCCGCGCGCGCTCCCTTGCTGCCGGCCGCCGCCACGAGGTGGACGCCCGAAGGTCCGCGGAGCGCGTCCGGGGACACGACCGGCACCCCCTCGATGCGGGTGCCGATCCTCCTCGGGTGGACGTCCGCGAAGAACGCCGTCTCCACGCCGAGCGCGCGCAGCTCCCGCGAGAGCGCGAGCCCCGTTCGCCCCGCCCCGAGCAGCGCACACCTTCCCGCGGCGCGGATGTCCGGGTGGCGCGCGAGGTGTCTCGCCTTCAGTCTCAGGTGCGCGCGCGGGGCGTAGCGGTCGTCCGTCCGCGTGAGGCGCGACGCGTGGTCCCTCCAGCGGAAGAGCACCTCGGGCAGGTTGACCAGCGCGTGCCCGAGCCCCAGCAGCTCCAGCCAGAGCCCGTAGTCCTCCGGCATTCCGTCGTCCGCGTAGCCGCCCACCGCGCGCAGCAGTTCTGCACGCACGGTGGACGCCGGGTGGCAGAGCGGGCTCTCCACGAGCCGCTCGTGGAACAGCTGCCCGGGCGTGGTGAGCCCGTTCATCCACGCCTCGTACGCGCGCATGTTGGGACTCACGGGCTGATCTTCCCGGAAGATCTCCACCTGCGTGCCCACGGCCGCGAGCCGGACGTCCGCCTCGAGCGCTGCCACGCTCTCGCGGATGCGGCCGGGGAGGGACTCGTCGTCCGCGTCCATCCGCGCGACGAAGCGTCCCCGGCAGGCGGCGAGCCCCGCGTTGAGCGCCGCCGCGATGCCTCGCCCCGGTCCGGGCACCACGCGGATGCGCCCGTCGCTCGCCGCCCACGCCCGGAGCCGCTCGCCGCTGCCGTCGGTGCTGCCGTCGTCCACGGCCACCAGTTCGTCGCCGGGGCCCAGTTCCGGGAGCACGCTCTGCACCGCGGTGCCCAGCGTGGACACCGCGTTGCGCACCGGGAGGAGGACCGAGACCGTCACCATGCGGTGTAGAGTGCCACGACCATGGCGGACGCGAGCCCACCGACGCACGGCGACGGCACCGGGGAGACGCCCACGCCCGCGGAGGCGCGGCTGGAGGAGACCGTCCGCCTGGGCCGCGAGGTGGGGGCCTTCGAGCGGCTCGAGGCGGCGTACCTGGGGCGAGACGCCTTCTTCCTCCTCGCCCGGCTGTACCGCGAGCGGGCGGCCGCTGCCCCGTTGCCCTCGTGGCGGCTGGAGCTGCTCGCGCGCCTCGCGGAGGTGCTCGAGTCCGAACTCGGAGACGAGGCGGGGGCGGCCGCGGTCTACGGCGAGATGGCGCAGCTGGGGGATGAGCCCGCACTCGAGGAGCAGCTGCGGTTGCTCCGCGCCCGCTCGGACCGCACCGGCACCTGGCGCGCCCTGGACCTCGCCGTGGAGCGCGCGAGGGACAAGGCCAGCCGCTGCCATGCCCTGACGCGCCGGGGATGGGCGGCGCTCGAGGTGGGCGAGGAGTCCGCGGCGCGGTCGGACTTCGCGGCGGCGCTCTCGCTGGTCCCCGGGGACCTGGACGCGCTCACCGGCGTGGTGAGGGTGCTCGGCGCAGGGGAGGATCCCGCGCCGCTGCGCGCGCTCGCGCACGCGGTGGAGCAGCTGTCCGAGGGGCCGGAGCGGAGCGCGCGCCTGCGCCAGCTCGCGCGGATGGCGGATGCGCGGCCCGGCTTCGCGGAGCTGTCCACGCGCGCGTGGCGGGGCGTGGCCGCTGCGCAGCCCGAGGATGCCGAGGCGGCGGAGCGGCTCACCGTCCTGCTCGGCGGCGCAGGCCAGGAGGAGGCGCTCGTCGGCGTGCTCCGGGGGCGGTTGCAGCGCGTGCCGCGCGGCGAGGGGGCGCGGGGGCTGCGCCGCCAGCTCGTGGCGGCGCTGGAGCAACTGGGGCGCAGCGACGAAGCGCTCGAGGCGCTCCGGGACGCGGTGCGCGCCGAGCCGGGTCACCACGAGGCCTGGATCGGGCTCGCAGACCGGGCCGAGGCAGGCGGCCGCCATGCCGAGTTCGCCTGGGCGCTGGAGCACGCGGCCACCTCGACGGTGGAGCCTGCGCGGCGAGCCCACTTGTGGCGGCGCCTCGGGACCTTCCTCGCGCGCGTGCCGGGGAAGGCGGAGGAGGCTCGGGCGTGCATCGACCGCGCCGTGCGCCTCGAGCGCGCGCTGGAATCCGGCACGCACGCCATGGGGCCGCTGACGCGCATGCCGCGACCGCGCGCACAGGCCGCTGAGCCCGCGGAGCTGCCGCCGGGACGCCCCGCGCCCTCCCGCGCGGCCCATCCCCCGGCCTGGACGCTCGCGCCGCTCACGGCAGAGCCCACCCCGTTGCCCGGGTCCTCCGCACACGCGGGTGCCCCGCTTGCCGAATGGGACGACGAAGCGCCCCTCACCCCGAACGAGGCCCCTCCCGGGGAGGTGTCCACGGCGACCCGCGCGCCGCCTTCTGTGCCTGCCCCCGAGTACTCCTGGAGTGGACTCCCACCGGTTCTCCCGGACGCGACGCCCGTGGGGGCGGCTGCCCGGTGGGGCACGGTGCCTGCCCCGGACGTGACCCCGGTGGGGCCGCAGCCGAGAGGTGCGAGGGACGCTGCGCCGGACACGTCGCCGCGGTGGGGCGAGCGGCCGCCCGGCGACTCACCGACATGGGGCGGTGCGACGCCTGTGCCGGACGTGACCCCGGTGGGGCCGCAGCCGCGGGGCGCGAGGGACGCTGCGCCGGACATGTCGCCGCGGAAAGGCGAGCGGCCGCCCGGCGACTCACCGACATGGGGTGGCGCGACGCCTGTTCCGGACGTGACCCCGGTGGGGCCCCCGCCCGCTGGAGACAGGGCGGCGCGCCTGCCGGGAGAAGCACCGGGCGAGACACCGGTGGGCCCGCCACCGGCGCGCGGGAGCAGGCCGGCAAGCCTCCTCGTCGAGCCGACCCGGATCCTCGCCCCGCCTTCTCCCGGCGAGGGTGCGCACCGACCGCGGGGAGCCCGCCCGCCGAGTGCGTCCGAGGGCCAGACGCGGATCCTCTCCACTCCGGAGCGATCCCCCGAGGGGCAGGACCTCGGTCGACCGGACGTGACGCCGGTGGGCCCGTTGCCGCGCGGAGGCCGGACGCCGGTCCACGTCCCGGAACCCACGCGCATTCTCGCGCCCACGCCCCCGGTCGAACCGTCGTCCCGCCGCGGCGAGCGGCCTCCCGCGGAGCTCCCCACGTGGGGTGGCGCCTCCTCGCACCCTTCGGATGAGCACGGCCCACGTGGCGCCCCTTCGGACCCGGAGCGGACGCCCGATTGGGACGAGCAGGCGCAGCTGTCGCACCGCACCCCATTCCCGGACGTGGCGCCCGTAGGCCCGGGCCCGGCGCGTGCGCCGGCACTGCTCACGCACCCAGAGCTGACGCCCCAGTGGGGCGAGCGGATTCACCCGGCGCCGGGCGCGTTGCTGCCGGACGTGACGCCCGTGGGCCCGGTGCCCGGCGGAGCACCGCCTGCTCTCGCGAGCCCGCAACTGACGCCCCAATGGGGCGAGCGGATGCACCCGGCGCCGAGCGCCTTCGTCCCCGGCGCGGCTTCCATGGGCCTGCCTGCGCGGGCCGGGGCGCGTCCGCCTCCGGGAGAGCGCCCGCCCGGTACGGAGCGCACCGCCACGGAAGGTCCGAGCACCTCAGGGGGCGCGCTCGCCACCGAGCCCGGCCTGGATCTCCTCCCCGGACCCATCCTCGAGCCTGACACCTGGCGCACGTTCGCGGACGCAGTGGCCCGTTCCGGGGACGGCTGGCTGGCGTCGCTCGCACGCGAGGCGGCGCAGGTGCTCGGGGGGGCGCCCGCGGAGTCGCCGCCGGCCCCGCGCTGGGTGCTCGGGCCCGACGCGCGCAAGGGCCTTCAACACCCGGACCTGGACTGTGAGCTCGCGGAACTGCTCGCACTCGCCGCCCCCGCGCTGGTCGCCTGCTCGGAGCAGAGTGCCGTGTCCGTCGTGGGCGCACCGTTCCGTGCCCACGCGGGGCCCGGGGCGGGCGAGGCGCTGGACGCGCTCGCGCTGTCCGTGAGGATCCTCGGGTTGCCCTCCCCGCGGCCCGAGCTCTCCACCCAGCCCGGCCCTCCCTTCTCCGTCGTGGCCGGCGCAGGGGACGCCGTGCGGCTGCTCGTGGGCAGCCTCGCAGTGCGCCAGCCGCTCCCCGCCGGCGAGCTCCGCTTCTTCGCCGGCCGCGCGCTGTACACCCGCCAGCCCCTGCTCCGGGTGCTGCGGCTGGTCCCCGTGGACGAGCTGGAGGAGCTGCTCGAGGCGCTGCCCGGCGCGGTGCGGGGCGGTGGCCGGCTCGGACGCGCAGAGCGCGAACTCCGCGCGCAGCTGCCCGAGCCCCTCCGCGAGCAGCTCCTCCCGAGGCTCGGCAGCCTCGAGGAGGAGATCACCCTGGACGCGCTCGCCATGGCCTCCCGCCACGCCGCCAACCGCGCAGGGCTGGCGGCCTGTGGCTCGGTGGGGGCGGCAGTGCAGGCGCTGCGCGCCAAGCGCGGGCTCGAGGAGGAGCTCGAGGAGTTGCTCCGTTTTGCATTGTCCCCGGCGTGGCGCGCGCTCGCCGGCGGGGCGCTCAGGTCCGGGGCGTCTGCAGCCGCAAGGTGACGAGCAGCATCTGCCCGTCCCCGCCGGTGATCTCCCGCCGGTACGCCACGTCCACCCCGGTGTTGTCCACGACGAAGCCCACGCCCGCGGACACGTCCTGGCGGCCGAGCCGGCGATCCCACGAGTAGCCCGCGCGCAGGGGGAAGACGCCGCCCACCGCGTACTCCACGCCGGCATTGAGCACGAAGGTCTCCGCCGCCCGCGGCCCCAGGTCGCTCCTCACGTCCACCGCCAGGTTGAAGTCCATCCCGTTCGAGTAGCTCGCCGCGAGCGCGAAGTAGCGCGTGGCGTCCGGGTTGGAGATGTCCACGAGGTTGTGGCCGGAGAAGCCCAGCACCAGCCCCAGCATCCGGACGATGATGCCCACGTCCAGCGTGACCGCGTTGGCGCTCTGCGCGCCGGACTGCAGCAGGTACTTGCCGCTGGTCCCGATGAGCAGGTTGTCCGAGAGGGGGAAGGAGAGCGCGAGCGTGTTGTGGTGCGTGAGCCGCTGCAGCTCCCCGGTGCCGAGCGACACCAGGTGGTACGCCACGCCCGCGGCCAGCACGTTGGTCTGGCTGTCCACGATGGTGGCGTTGCCGAAGGCGTACTTGCTCGCGAGATCGTACGCGCCGGTCACGTCCACCGTGTACCGCCGGTACAGGCTCATGGCCGCGGGGTTACCCACCACCGCCTCGCCCGCCACCCCGAGTGACCGGAAGGCCCCGCCCATGCCGAGCGCGCGCGCCGTGGACAGCTCGCGGAGATCTGGCCCCCCGCTCTCGTCGGCGAAAACGTTGGCGGCGGCGAGCAGCAGCAGCAGGACGAGGGGGCGGGCGCGCATCGGGAGTGTGGCGACTCTAGCCCCGGTGCCGGTCCCTCGGGAGAAACGGGCACGGGTGCAGGTGGCTCGTTGACCGGCCGGGGGGGCGTTCCTACAGTCCGCGGCCCCTCTTCCTTCGCCGGAGCCGTCCCCCGTGAGAACGCTCGCCGCAGTTGCCACCGCGCTCGTCGCCACCGTCGCCGCGGCCTACGTGCTCCCGAGCGGCTCCATCCTGCGGCGCATGACGGACGGCCGCGAGGACGTGGGCGGCGGGGCCTGGCACCTCGGGGGGACCGCCTCGCTCTACAACGGGGCCGCCGCGCAGGCCGCTCCGGTCTTCCTCCAGCCCGCGGACGTGCGCGAGCTGCAGCTGGAGGCGGAGGCCTGGCTCAAGGTCCCGGGCCGCTGCCGCCTGGAGCTGCAGGGGAGCGGGACGAAGGTGGCCGCCGTCTCCTCCGGCGGGAAGGCCCGCACCGAGGGGGCCGCGGTGGAGGCGCTCAACGTGGCGCTCTCGCACGCCTGCGCGCTGCTCGCCGTCCGCGCGCCGGGTGAGCCCGAGGCGCGCGCCGCGGTGGACCGCCACCTGGCCGGGCTCGGCGTGGAGTGGCGCAAGAACGGCCTCGCCCGCTTCGCCGGGCAGGTCACCTTCTCGCTCGGGGAGACGGCGGACGGCAAGCCGCACCTGCTCGTCTACAAGGACAGCTTCGCCCCGGCCCGCCTGCGCTTCTCCGACGCCGCCGGGCAGGCCTGGGACGTCCGCTTCATCGACTACGGCACCGCCGCGAGCGGCCGCGCCTTCCCGCGCGTGCTCGAGGTGTGGCGTGGAACGGAATTGCAGCTCCGCTTCACCGCGCTCCGCGCCGAGGGCCGCGCCGCCCTGCCGGACGCGCTCTTCCAGGAGCGCTGACCCTGGCCACGCCCCCCTACGCCTCCGTGGCCATCGGGCGGCCGGTGCGCGGGGAGTACACCTACGCCGTCCCGGACGCGCTCCGGGGGAAGCTCCTGCCGGGCCAGCGCGTGCTCGTCCCCTTCGGACGCGGCAAGGCGCTCGGCTTCTACCTCGGCGAGACGTCCACGCTGCCCGAGGGCGCCACCACGCTGAAGCCCGTGGAGAAGCTGCTGGACGCCGAGCCCGCGCTGCCCGGCGACCTGGTGCAGTTGCTCCGCTTCGCCGCGCGCCACTACCGCTACCCGCTCGGCGAGGCCATCCGCGGGGCCATGCCGCCGGGGCTCAGCGGCAAGGAGGAGGCGCGCGAGGCAACCCCGGACGTGACCTGGTTCGCCGAGGTGCAGCCCGGGGCTTCGCCCGAGTCGCTCAAGCGTGCCCCGGCCCAGGCCGCGGCGCTCTCCTACCTGCTCGCGGTGGGCGGGCGCGCGGCGGTGGACGAGGTGGCCCACGCCATCCCCGGCGCGCGCGAGACGCTGCGGAAGCTGCAGGAGAAGGGGCTCGTCCGGCTCGAGGCGGTGGCGAACGTGGCCACGGTGCGCGAGGGGCTCCAGCAGGGGCGGCCCGCGGCGCTGACGCCCGGGCAGGCGCAGGCGGTGGAGCGGCTCCGCGGCGCGCTGGACGGCGGCGGCTTCCAACCCTTCCTCCTGCACGGCGTCACCGGGAGCGGGAAAACGGAGGTGTACCTCCAGGCCGCTGAGCACGCGCTGTCGCTCGGCAAGGGCGTGCTCATCCTCGTGCCGGAGATCGCGCTCACGCCGCAGCTCGTGGGGCGCTTCCGCAGCCGCTTCGGCGACGCGGTGGCGGTGCTTCACTCGGCGCTCAAGGACACCGAGCGGCTCCGCGCGTGGCAGCGGCTGCGGGCCGGGGAGCTGCGGCTGGCGGTGGGGGTCCGCTCGGCCATCTTCGCGCCGGTGCAGGGGCTGGGGCTCGTGGTGGTGGACGAGGAGCACGATCCTTCGTTCAAGCAGGAGGAAAAGCTTCGCTACAACGCGCGGGATCTCGCCGTGGTGCGCGGCAGCCAGTCCGGCGCCACGGTGGTGCTCGGCAGCGCCACGCCCTCGCTCGAGACGCTCGAGAACGCGCGGAAGGGGCGCTACGCGCGGCTGGCGCTGGACGCCCGCGTGGACGACCGCCCCATGCCCGAGGTGGCGCTCGTGGACCTTCGGCAGGAGCGCCCCCGCACCGCCGGGGTCACGGAAGAGGCGCCCGTGCTGTCGCCGCCGCTGCTGGACGCCATGGGCGAGACGCTCGCGCGCGGGCAGCAGGTCATCCTCTTCCTCAACCGCCGCGGCCACAGCACCTTCGTGGTCTGCGCGGTGTGCGGCCACTCGCTGCGGTGCCGCTCGTGCGACGTGTCCCTCACGCACCACCTCTCCTCGGGACGCGTGCAGTGCCACTACTGCGGCGAGGCCCACGGGCTGCCCACCACCTGCCCCGAGTGCAACGGGGCGCTGCTGCTGCTCGGCGTGGGGACGGAGCGCGTGGAGGCGGAGGTGGCCGAGCGCTTCCCCACCGCGCGGGTGGCGCGGCTGGACCGGGACGCGGCCTCGTCCGCGGAGCGGCTCACGGAGCTGCTCGCGGCGTTCGCGCGGCGGGAGACGGACATCCTCGTGGGCACGCAGATGGTGGCCAAGGGCCACGACTTCCCCGGCGTGACGCTGGTGTGCGTGGTGATGGCGGACAGCTCGCTGGCGCTGCCGGATTTCCGCTCGGCGGAGCGGACGTTCCACCTGCTCACCCAGGTGGCGGGGCGCGCCGGGCGCGGGAAGGACCCGGGCCGGGTGCTCGTGCAGACGTACAACCCGGAGTCGGAGCCGGTGGCCCGCGTGATGGGGCACGACTACGAGGGCTTCGCCGAGCAGGAGCTCGACTGGCGGCGCAGCTTCCTCTACCCGCCGTTCGCGCGGCTGGTGGCCATCCGCGTGGAAGGGGAACACCCCGAGCAGACGGCCTCCGTGGCGCGGGCGCTCGGCCAGCGCATGGCGCGCGCGTTGCCGAGGGCATCCTCGGGGGTGCGGCTGCTGGGGCCGGCGCCGGCGCCCATCGCGCGCATCCGCGGCAAGACGAGATGGCAGCTGCTGCTGAAGGCGCCCACGCACGCGGCCATGAACGGCCCGCTCGACGCGGCGGAGGCGCTGCTCCCGGAGCTGCCGAAGGCGGTGAAGGTGGTCATCGACGTGGACCCCGGCGCGATGCTCTAGCGGCCTGCGTACGGCGGCTCGAACGCCACGGCGGCGCGGGCGCCCAGGAGGTCGCGAAGGGCCGGCCACGCGGACGCACCGTGCTCGAGGTACGCGCGCCACGCCGGTCGTTCAGACTCGGGGGTGAGCGGGGATGCGAGCAGCGCGTCCGGGCCTCCCTCGAGGATGTCCCGGTAGGCGTGGGCGACTGCCGTGTCCAGCGAGTCCGCCTTCAGCGTGGCGAACGCCGGGGAGAGACCCATGCCGCAATCGGTGAACTGCCCGAGCACGAAGGCGCCGTAGCGGGGTTCGAGCCCCAGGGCCTCGTCGTTCCGGGTGCGCGCGAGCAGCGGCGCGAACGCCTCCAGCCCGCGGGCCAGCGCGCGCACCACCTGGCGCGCGGGGCCAGGGGACAGCGTCGCGGCGAACGCCAGGCCGTTGAGGAGCAGGCAGGGGCGGAATGCCACGCCGCGAAGCCTGCCCGGCACGTCCGCGCGCACCATGCGCCGGAGCAGCTGGGCGTACTGCTGTTCCAGCTCGCCCTCGGGGAAGAGGCGCTCGTTGCGGCCGTGTGTGCGGAAGAGCGCGGCCAGCGCGCGGATGGCGGCGGTGTCCATGCCACGGAAGTCGAGCACGGCGGGGGCACGGAGAGGTAGCGTCCGGTGCGGGATGTCGCCCTGCCTGCTGCTCGTGCACGACTCGAACGCGGATGCCGCCGTGGTGGCGGAGGTGGCCGCGTCGCTCGGGCTCACGCTGCTGCATGCGCGGCCCGCGGCGGAGTCGCTGAAGCTGTTCGGCACGAAGCGGCCGGCGTGGGTGCTGTTGTGTCCCTCGGCGGAGGGGGGCCGGGGCGCGACGCTGCTCTCCGAGCTCAGGCGGCATCCCTACGGGGGGCGCGCCCGGTTCCTGCTGCTCGGGGACGGCGTGACCGGGAGCCACGCGGACGAGGTGGAGCCGGTTCCGCTGGACGCGGGGCGGCTCGCGGCGCGGCTGCGCGGGGGAGCCGAGGTGAAGGTGCCGACGCAGCGGGAGGCCATCGCCTCCGCGGCGAGGGACGCAGCCATGAAGTTGGGTGCACGACCCGGCGCTCCTCCGAGGAACGAGGACGGTACCTCCGTCCACGGGCTTCTCCGCGAGGCCGTCGTCCCCCCGGGCGACCAGGGCTTGCATGGCGAGGGTGCCGACGCGGCTTCTCGGGTGGTCGTCCGGTCGTCGCGGGCAGCCGTTCAGCCTGTGTCTTCAGCGAGCGTGCCGCGCACGGACGGCGATCCGGGGCGCCGCCCCATCGCCGCACAGCCTGCTTCGCGCGGTGACGGTGCAGAGCCATCTCCGGCCGGTTCGTGGGCATCGCCCGCAGGCGCTGGCGATGCTGCCGCACAGCCTGCTTCGCGCGGTGACGGTGCAGAGCCATCTCCGGCCGGTTCGTGGGCATCGCCCGCAGGTGCTGGCGATGCTGCCGCACAGCCTGCGTCGCGAGGTGGCACCGCGGAATCGTCTTCGGTCGCTTCATGGGCATCGCCCGCAATCACTCGCGCCGGTGCCGCACTGCCTGCTTCCCGCGGTGACGGTGCAGAGCCCTCTCCGGCCGGTTCGTGGGCATCGCCCGCAGGCGCTCGCGCTGATGGCTCACTGCCTGCGTCGCGAGGTGACACCGCGGAATCGTCTGCGGCCGGTTCGTGGGCATCGCCCGCAGGCGCTCGCCCAGATGGCGCACTGCCAGCGTCGCGAGGTGACACCGCGGAAACGTCAGCGGCCGGGTCGGGG
>JBDLRJ010000317.1:0-10285 GCA_039800145.1 Pseudomonadota bacterium
TGGATGGCCGGGACCGAGATGAACACCAGCCCCGAGGTCGAGGTGAGGTGCTCAGGGAGGAACGCGCTGACGTAGGCCGCCACGCCGAGCCCGGACAGCAGCACGGAGACAACCGCGAGCACCGGCAGCCCGGCCTTCACCTTCCACCCGAGCAGCAGCAGCAGCACTTACGGAAGCGCCACCCACGCGGCGACCCAGGCGAGCCCCTCGAGCGCGCCCTCCCCTGTCCAGTCCGCCTCGCGGCCCACGATGAAGAGGCTCACCGCGAGCCCGAGCCCCGTCACCGCCCGCTGCAGCGCGCGCACCCGCTTCACGCCTCCGTCACTCCCCGAGGTAGGCGCGCCGCACGTCCTCGGACTGGAGCAGCGCCTTGCCCGCCCCCTCCATGGCCACCTCGCCCGTCTCCAGCACGTAGGCGTGGCCGGCGAGGTTGAGCGCCAGGTGCGCGTTCTGCTCCACGAGCAGGATGGACACGCCCTTGCTGTGCACGTCCGCGAGGATGCGGAAGATGAGCTGTATGACCTGCGGGGCCAGGCCCAGCGACGGCTCGTCCAGCAGCAGCAGCCGGGGGCGGCTCATGAGCGCTCGGCTGATGGCGAGCATCTGCTGCTCGCCGCCGGACAGCGTCCCGGCAGCGGCCTTCCAGCGCTCCTTCAGCCGCGGGAAGAGGGACAGCACCCACGCCTCGTCGGATGCCACGCCGTCCGGGTCCTTCCGCAGCCAGGCGCCGAGCTGCAGGTTCTCCTCCACGCTCAGGTTCGGGAAGATGCCGCGGCCCTCCGGCGCGTGCGCCATGCCGCGCGCCACGAGCAGGTGGGACGGCGTGCCGGTGATGTCCTTCTCCTCCAGCGTGATGCGGCCGCCCACCGGCTTCAGCATCCCGGACACCGCGCGGAGCAGCGACGTCTTCCCCGCCCCGTTGCGCCCGATGAGCGCCACCACCTCGCCCTTGCGGACGGACAGCGACACGCCGCGCACCGCCTTGATGGGGCCATAGGAGACGTGGAGGTTGTTCACCTCCAGCAGCACCTCGGCCGGCCGCACGTCCGCGCTCACGCCGCACCTCCCGTGCCCGGGGCCGGCGCGTCCCCGAGGTACGCCTCCACCACCTTCGGGTTCGCGCGTACCTCCGCGCCCGTCCCGAACGCGATGGTCTCCCCGTGGTCCAGCACGGTGATGCGCTCGCAGATGCCCATCACCAGCTTCATGTCGTGCTCGATGACGAGGATGCCCAGGCCGAAGCGGTCCCGGAGCTGGCCGATGAGGACCATCAGCTCCGCCTTCTCGCGGGTGTTCATCCCGGCGGCGGGCTCGTCCAGCAGCAGCACCTTCGGCCGCGTGCCGAGCGCACGCGCAATCTCCAGCCGCCGCTGCTCGCCGTAGGGCAGGTTCCGCGCCTCTTCGTCCGCGCGGTGGGACAGGCCCATGACCTCCAGCAGCTCGCGGGCGCGGGCCGTCAGCGCCTCTTCTTCCCGCTGGAACCCGGGGGTGAGCAGCAGCGCGCGCCACCAGTCGTAGTAGTCGTTGGCAGCGTCCAGCGCGGTGGCCAGGGGCGAGAGCGCGGACTGCTGCAGCGCCTCGATGCGCGCGCGGGAGAAGAGCGGGTGCGTCTCCGCCAGGCAGGCCACCTTCACGTTGTCCAGCGCGGACAGGGACTTGAAGAGGCGGATGTTCTGGAACGTCCTTGCAAGCCCCAGGCGGTTGATCTGGTGCGGCTTCTTCCCGTTCACGCGCTTTCCGCAGACGAGCACGTCCCCCGCGGTGGGCGCGTACACGCCCGTGAGCACGTTGAACGCCGTGGTCTTCCCCGCCCCGTTGGGGCCGATGAGCCCCTGCAGCTCCCCGGCGCGGACCACGAGGGAGAACTCCGAGAGCGCCTTGAGCCCGCCGAACTGGATGGTGGCCCCGCGGGCCTCGAGCAGCGGCTCGCTCACGGGGCCGCTCCCTTCGCCTTGCGCCGGTGCCAGAGCTCCCGCGTGCCGAAGAGCCCCTGCGGGCGCGCGAGCATCAGCACCACCAGGAGCACCCCGTAGATGGGCATGCGCACCTGCTCCGCCACCTGGGCCGCCGCCTGCCCGCCGAGCGCGAGGAAGCCGCTGCGGAGCCCCTCGGGCAGCAGCGTCAGGAACACCGCGGCCACGATGCTGCCGGTGGTGCTGCCCAGGCCGCCGGCCACCACCATCACGACGATCTCCATGCTCCGCACGTACGTGAAGCTGCCGGGGCTGATGGTCTCGTAGAAGTGCGCGAACAGTCCGCCCGCCACGCCCGCGAAGAAGCTGCTCACCACGAAGGCACGCACCTTGTACGCCGTGGTGTTGACCCCCATGGCCTCGGCGGCCACCTCGTCCTCGCGGATGGCCGTCAGCGAGCGGCCGTGGCTGGACTCGGCGATGCGCCGTGCCACCAGCACCACGAGGAACGCCCAGAGCCAGGTGGAGAAGAGGCTCGAGCGGCCGGACGGGATGTCGGTGAGCCCCAGCGAGCCGCCCATGGCCCAGAAGCCCGGCGAAGTCTGCGGGGGCGTGTTCTGGATGACGACGCGGACGATCTCCCCGAAGCCCAGCGTCACGATGGCCAGGTAGTCCCCGCGGAGCCGCAGCGACGGCAACCCCACCACGAAGCCGCACGCCGCGGCCGCCACGCCCCCGGCGAGCAGCGCCACCGCGTACAGCACCTGGTTGGACACCGCCTCCGGCAGACCGGAAATGGCCACCTCGTTGAGCAGCATGGAGACGCGCGCCGCCGCGTAGGCCCCCACCGCCATGAAGCCCGCGTGGCCGATGGAGAACTGCCCCGTCATCCCGTTCACCACGTTGAGCGACACGGCGAGGATGACGTTGATGCCCACCATGGAGGCGAGCGTCACGAAGAAGGGAAGGCCGCCCAGCAGCAGCTGGAGCACCGCCAGCCCCGCGCACGCGAGCAGGACCGGAAGCACGCCCCTGAGCGCCGGAGGACCCATCACACCTTCTCCGCCGTCACGCGGCCGAACAGCCCCTCGGGGCGCAGCAGCAACACGACGATGAGGAACCCGAACGCCACCGCGTCACGCCAGGACGACGCCGCGTAGCCCACCACCAACTGCTCCACCACGCCCAGCAGCAGCGCCCCCACCACCGCGCCCGGCACGTTGCCGATGCCGCCGATGACCGCCGCCACGAACGCCTTGAGCCCCTGCTGCGTCCCCATCAGCGGGTCCACCTGCGAGTCCTTGAGCGCGAAGAGCAGCCCCGCCCCGGCTGCCAGCGCGGAGCCGATCATGAACGTCCCCGCGATGACGCGGTCCACCGGGATGCCCAGCAGCGCCGCGGTGCGGTGGTCGAACGACACCGCGCGCATGGCCCGGCCGAAGCGCGTCTTGAACACCAGCCACTGCAGCGCGGCCATCAACCCCAGCGCCACCGCGAAGCTGATGACCTGGATGTTGCTCAACGTCACCTCGCCCCCGCGCAGCGACAGCCACGTCGTCTCCTTCAGCAGCGGCGGGAAGGCGCGCGGGGCCGGTCCCGGCAGGAACCCCACTTCCATCTGGAAGCCGTAGGAGATGACGAAGCTGATGCCAATGGCGGTGATGAGCGCCGTGAGCTTGGGCTTCTCGCGCAGCGGCCGGTACGCGAACCGCTCGACGAGCCACCCCAGCACCGCGCACAGCGCCATGGAGACGAAGAAGATGGTCAGCACCTGCCCCATCCCCGGCGTCCAGGCCCGCCCGGTCGCCCCGCGCGCCTTCCACTGCAGCGCGGTGGCGTAGCCCACGTAGGTGCCCACCATCATGACGTCGCCGTGGGCGAAGTTGATGAGCTTCAGCACCCCGTAGACCATGGTGTAGCCCAGCGCCACCAACGCGTAGATGGTGCCGGACCACAGCCCGAAGACGAGCAGGACGAGGAAGTAGCTCACGGCCTCACGGGTTCACGGTGGCGGCATAGGACGCCTTGCCGCCCGCCACCTTCAGCACCACCGCCGGCTTGGTGGCGTTGCGCTTCTCGTCCAGCGTCAGCTTGCCCGCCGCCCCGTCGAAGTCCTTCGTCTGCGCCAGCGCGTCCCGGATGTCCGGGCCGGACAGCGACTTCGCCCGGCGCAGCGCGTCCAGGGAGACGTTGGCCGCGTCGTACGCGAGCGCCGCGAGCGAGTCCGGCACCTTGCCGTTGAACTTCGCCTTGTACGCGGCGATGAACTTCTGCGTGGCCGGGTTGGGAGAGTCCGGCGAGTAGTGGTTCGTGTAGTAGCTGTTCTCCACCGCCTCCCCGCCCAGCTCGAAGAGCTTGTCGGACTCCCAGCCGTCCCCGCCCAGCAGCACCGCCTGGATGCCCAGCTGCCGCGCCTGCTTCGCGATGAGCCCCACGTCCGTGTAGTAGCCGGGGATGTAGATGCCGTCCGGCGACTGGCTCTTGAGCGAGGACAGCTGCGCGCGGAAGTCCGTGTCTCCCTTGCTGTAGCTCTCGACGCCGGCAACCTTCCCGCCCATCTCGGCGAAGCGGACCTTGAACACCTCCGTGAGCCCCGTGGAGTAGGCGGACTTGTTGTCCTGCAGCACCGCCACGTTCTGCAGCTTGAGCGTCTCGCGGGCGAACTTCGCCATGGCGTAGCCCTGGAAGGGATCAATGAAGCAGACGCGGAAGATGTAGTCCCCCTTCTGCGTCACCGTCTCGTTGGTGGAGGAGGGCGTCACCATGGGCACCTTCGCCGCCTGCGCCTTGCCCGCCATGGCGAGCGAGTTGGTGGAGGCCACCTCGCCCAGGATGAGCTTCACGCCGTCCTGGTTGATGAGCCGCACCGTGGCGTTGGCCGCCTCGTCCGGCTTGCCCTGGTCGTCGTAGACGCGGACCTCCACCTTCTTGCCGTTCACCCCGCCCGCCGCGTTGGCCTGCTCGAGCGCCAGGTCGATGCCCTCGCGGGTGCTCAGGCCGAACGTGGCCTCCGCGCCCGTGAGCGAGCCCACCTCGCCCAGCAGCAGGGTGTCCGAGGGCGGTGCCGCGGGCGCCTTCACCTCCGGGCCGGCGGCGGGCTTGCCGTCCGCGGAGGGCTGGCTCTGCTTCTTCTCACAGCCCAGCAGCAGCGCCGCGGCGGCGAGGAGGGCGGGGGCGAGGTGACGCATGGTGGGTGGCTCCTAGAACCAGGCCTTCTTGCCGACCTGGTACTCCTGGATGAACTGCTCGTCCGTCTTGGTGAGGTAGATGATCCCCTCGACCAGCCCGATGAGCCAGCCCACCCCCACGCAGTTGCTCACGATGCGGATGAGGCCGCCCGTCACGTCCCCCAGGATGAACCGGTGGACGCCGAGACCGCCGAACAGGATGGCAAGGATGCCGCACAACACGCGCTGGCTCTGCATGGAAGAAACCCCCTCGGGACTTCGCTGGAGTGTGGACTGCGGCACGGTGTCCTAGCAGGACTCGGTGCCGCACGGCAGGCCCTTCAGGGCTCCGGGGCGCTCTGCGTGGACTGCGGCTGCCGCACCTGCCGGACGAGGAAGTCCGCGCCGTTGTCGTCCGTGTCCTGCCCGTTGCCCGAGAAGGCATCCACGCCCCCCGCCTCCATGCTGGCAACGGTGCTCCCCGCGCGCGCCTTCCGCTCGAGCGACGCCCCGTCGATGAACGAGGCTGCAGGCGCCGCGCTGCCCTCGGGCGCAGCCGCCGTCCCCCACCCCACGAGGTCGAACACGTGGCGGCGGGCGGCCGCGTCCGTCCCGGACCCCAGCTGCGGCCCGCCCAGGCGCAGGTGGCCCCCGGACTCGGACAGGTACAGGTCCCCGCTGCGCGTCACGTCCGGCGCGAGCCCGCCGTAGTTCTGCGCGGAGGCCACGAGCAGGTAGCCGCGCGCGGCCACCACCGTCCCCTGCGGGAACGTGACGAGCGTGCTGTAGGACGTGCCGGCTGCGCTCCGGTACTGCAGCTTCCAGCCGGACACGTCCAGCGGGCCGGGCCCCCCGTTGTACAGCTCCACGAACTCGTCCCCCGCGCTGCTGACGCCGCCCGCGGACAGCTCGCTGATGACCAGGTCGCACGCGTCTCCCCGGCCGTCTCCGTCCGCGTCCGCCTGGGTGCCGTTGGCCAGCACCGCGCAGTTGTCACACGCGTCCCCGCGCCCATCCGCGTCCCCGTCCGCCTGCGAGCCGTTGGCGGAGGCAGGGCAGTTGTCACACGCGTCCCCCACGCCGTCCCCGTCCGAGTCCGCCTGCGCCGCGTCGGAGGCGAGCGGGCACCCGTCGCACGCGTCCCCCACGCCGTCCCCGTCCAGGTCTTCCTGCGAGCCGTTCGCGAGCCCGGGGCAGTTGTCGCACGCCTCTCCGCGCCCATCCCCGTCCAGGTCCGGCACGTCCGGGGCGCCGCAGGTGCCGCAGTTGTTCTTCGCCGGGCCGGTGCAGGCCCGGCCCGTGCCCGTGCCGTTGCAACCCCACGTGCCGGGACAGCCGGACGCCGCGGTGCAAGACTGTCCAACGTCCGGGACGTCCGGCACGCCGCAGGTGCCGCAGTTGTTGCGCCCGCCCGCCCCGCACTGGGTGGAGAGGCCGCCCGGGGCGCAGGCCACCTCGCCCGCGCAGCCATCCGGGCCGGTGCACGTGGTACCGAGCCCCGAGAGCTCCGGCCCGCCGCACGCCCCGCAGGCGTTGCGCGGCGGCTCTTCGCAGCGGACGCCGTCCAGGCCGTTGCAGGCCACCGTGCCGCACTCGCCGCACGCCGCCCCCGGCTCGCCCCCGAGCGGCATGCACCCGCCGCAGGCGTTCGTCACCGCCTCGTCCACGAGCCCGTCGCAGTCGTTGTCCCGCCCGTCGCAGAGCTCCGCCGCGGGGAGCTGCTCGCCGCGGCATTCGCCCCACGTCCCCGAGGCGCCGCAGAGCATGGTGCCAGCCCGGCACGCCCCCACGCCGCGGCTCTCCCCGGGTCCCCCGTAGCAGGGGGCGCTCTCCCCCGGCGTGCAGGTGGACGCAGCAGGGCACCCCGCGGCGGCGAGGAGCAGCAGGCCTGCGAGCGTGGACCAGGTGAGCCGGTGGGACATGGCGGAAGCGGCGCGGCTCTACCGGTTGACGCGCGCGGGCGTCAACGCGGCGGCCCCGGGTTCGAAACCTCCGGGCGGCCGACCCAGACTCGCCCCTGTCCATGCGCCTGCCCCGCCTGTCCGTGCTGCTGCTGCTGTGCGCCCTCCCCACCGCCTGTGGTCCCGTCCCTCCCGAGCTGGAGCCGGACGCGGGGGACGTGCCGGCCTCTCCCCCGGACGGGGGCACCGTCGAGCCGCCGACGACGCCGGACGCGGGGATGCCAGGCGAAGACGCCGGGACGGCGGCCCCGTCGTGCGGTGACGGGACGTGCGCGGCGGACGAGGGCTGCGGCAGCTGCGCCCAGGACTGCGGCGCCTGCTGCACGAACGCGGGCGGGCTCTCCTGTGGGGGCAACGGCATCGGCGGGAGCCCGGACGTGCTGTACCGCTGTGACGGCACCCGCTACGTCCCGCACGAGACGTGCAGCGGGGCCTGCGTGGTGCTCCCCGCGGGGACGCCGGACCGCTGCCCGCTCGGGGCGCCGCCCGCGTCCCTCGTGACCAGGCTGTCCGTCACGCCGTACGTGGAGGGCTCGTGCCAGTCCACCACCTGGGCCGGCTGGCCCTACGCGGCGAAGCGGTGCACGTACAGCGCCGGTGGGAGGACGGCCGCGGTGACGGTGGCCAACCCCTCGGCAGAGAAGGTGGCGCGGTGGATCGTGGACGCCTCCGCGCTCATCCCGCGGCTGCGCGCGCTGCAGCAGTCCGCCCCGGCCCAGTGGGAGGAGGGGCTCGGGGCCATGGCGCAGCAGGTGCTCCTGCAGTCCTCGCGCATCTTCCCGCTCGAGGGCGGCATCCTCGAGAACATGGGCAGCGGCTGGGTGAACTACCCGTTCCTGGGCGGGGTGACGCAGGGGTGCTCGTCCGGCTGCTTCTGCCGCATCAACTCGCTGCACCGCACCACCTACTGCGCGTGGCGCGCGGCGAAGGCGGGGGAGGCCGAGGCGGATTGCCTGCAGCGCGTGGGCACCTCGGGCCACGCGAAGTGGTCGGACCAGTGCCTCGCCAACCACGTGAACGCGTGGGAGCAGGACTGGAACGAGCACTTCCGGGCCCTGGCGTGGGACGCGTCGAAGGGCGTGGCCGCCCGCTGCCCCACCGCCTCCTCCTGCACGCCGTCCGAGGTGGTGGCCGCGGTGCGCTCGGCCTACGGCCCCTGACGCCTCACCCGCGCGCGTCGAAGCGGTCCGCGGCCGTGGCCTTCTCCGGGAAGGCGCCGCGGGTGAAGGCAGCCAGCTCCAGCCGCGTGGAGGGCGTCTCCGCCTCCTCGAGCGCCTCGGCCATGGCGCGCGCGTCCCGGTAGCGCTCGTGCACGGACTTGTGCAGGGCGCGCTGGACCACGTCCCACAGCTCCCCCGCGAGCCGCGGGTGGGGTGCGAGCGGCTCGTGGACGATGGCCTCCATGCTGCGCATGTCGTCCCCCCGGTCGAACGGCAGCACGCCCGTGGCCCCCTCGTAGAGCACCAGTCCCATGGAGAAGAGATCGCTCCGCGCGTCCAGGCGCTCTCCGGCGGCCTGCTCGGGGGACATGTAGAGCGGCTTGCCCTTCACCAGGCCCACCGCGGTGACGCCCCGGTGCATCCGGCTGCGCGCCACGCCGAAGTCCAGCACCTTCACGTTTCCGTCGAACCCCACCATGAGGTTGTGGGGGGACAGGTCGCGGTGGACGAGTTCGAGGGACCGGCCGGAGCCGTCCTCGAGCACGTGGGCCGCGTGCAGGCCGCGCAGCCCCTGCGCCACGACCGCCGAGAGCACCGGGAGCGGCAGCCCGCCCCGGTGGGCGCGCAGCAGCTCCGCGAAGTCCACCCCGCGCAGCAGCTCCATGGCGAACCACGGCGTGTCGCCGTCCTGGCCCATGTCCAGCACGCGCACCACGTTGGGGTGCTCCATGCGCTGGCCCAGCCGCGCCTCGGTGAGGAAGGCCTCCACCAGCTCCGGCTCGCCGAGCAGGTGCGGCAGCATCCGCTTGAGCGCCACCACGCGCCCGTCCGGCCCGCGCGCCGCGAGCACCTGCGCCATGCCGCCGCTGCCCAGCGGCGAGAGCAGCGCGTAGGGCCCGAGCCGCCCGAGCCCCCTCGCCTCGCCCCCGCGCACCACCGCCTCGAGCCGCTCCCTCGGCGACTGGCCCCCTTCCACCGCGGCAAAGGCGAGCACCGCCCCGTCCAGCTGGTCCGCCATGGCGGAGAGCAACGCCAGCTGCAGCGGCACCACGTCCTGTCCCGGGTCCTTGAGCTCGAGCGCCAGGGCCCCGAGCCGCACGCCGCCCACGTCCAGCGGACACACGAGCAGCACGCGTCCGCCGGGGAGGGGCACCGCGCCGTCTGCCCCCAGGTGCGCGTCCGGGTCGAAGCCGAGCGCACCGTGCGTGCGCCGGAGCAGCGGCCCACCCGCCCCTTCCAGCACCACCGCGCCCGAGAGCGCGCGGAGCATCCGGGCCGAGTACGAGAGGAAGATGTCCAGCCCCGCCGCCAGTCCGAGCCCCCGCGCGAGGCTGTCTTCCATCACGTCGTCCGCGAGCCGCGTGACGCGGTGCACGGCGCGCAGGAACTGCAGCTCCGACTGCTCGGAGGTGAAGGGGGGCAGGCGCGAGGACGGGCCCACGGGCGCGTCAGCCCGCCTTCGTCTGGTCCGCGTAGATGGCGTCCGCGATGCGGTAGGCGCTGCCCTCCAGCCGGACCAGGGCTTCCTTCAGCTTCGCCGGGTCCTGCGTGTCCAGCGTGGCCTTGAGCGCGTCCAGGTCCGTCTTGATCTCCGCGCGGTCCTTCTCGGAGAGCACCGAGGCGTACTCCTCGAGCGACTTCTCGGTCGTGTAGACGAGGCCGTCCGCGTTGTTGCGCAGCTCCGCGAGCTCCTTCTTCTTCTTGTCGCTCTCGGCGTTGCTCGCGGCGTCCGTCACCATCTTCTGGATCTCCGCCTCGGTGAGGCCGGAGTTGCCCACCACGCGCACCTGCTGCTGCTTGCCGGTGCCGAGGTCGCGGGCGGAGACGTGCACGAGCCCGTTGGCGTCGATGTCGAAGCTGACTTCGATCTGGGGCACGCCGCGCGGGGCGGGCGGGATGCCCTGCAGCTCGAAGCGGGCCAGCGTCTTGTTGTCCGAGGCCATCTCGCGCTCGCCCTGCAGCACGTGGACGCTGACGAGCGGCTGGTTGTCCACCGCGGTGGAGAAGACCATGGCCTTCTTGCAGGGGATGGTCGTGTTCTTCTGGATGATCTTCGTGAAGACGCCGCCCGCGGTCTCCACGCC
>JBDLRJ010000318.1:0-12599 GCA_039800145.1 Pseudomonadota bacterium
GCGTTGCTGCCGAGGAAGCCCGCGCGGACGAAGTACACCCGCTGCACGCCGTCCGAGGCGCGCTCCGCCATCACCTCCGCGTTCAGCCGCGCCCACTCCACCGGGTACAGGTTGTGCGCCCTCTGGGCGGACTCGCCGCTCGCGAGCACCGCGTCCGCGGGCAGCCACTCGCCGTAGTCCGCCATCCAGCCGGTGAAGCCCACGTCCAGTGCGTCGCGGAGGTACCCCTTCACGAACTCGCGCGTCTCGGGGCGCGACAGGTCCGCGAGCCCCGTCGGCTTGAAGGTGACGCCCTCGAACAGGTACGTGCCGCCGTCCGGCGCCTTCACGAAGTGGTTGCCCGCGGCCGCGGCGTCGAACACCGGCGTGTCCTCCACGAGGAAGGTGTTGAAGTAGGCGTGCCACGCAAAGCCCGCGTCCGCGAGCTCGGACGCGAGCGCCTCGGGCTCGGGGTAGAGCGAGCGGTCCACGTCCCAGTCCTCCACGAGCCGGTAGCCCGTGGCCTGCTGCTCGCCGCCGCGGAAGTCCTCCGTCCAGAGCGCCGAGGACGGGATGCGCCGGTCGCGGAGCAGCTGCGCCACGCGCCGCACCTCGGCCGGGCCCTTCACCGCGTCGTTCCAGGGCGCGAAGGCCATGGGCGGCGGACGCATGGGGCGGCCGAGCACCTGGCCCGTGGCCCGCTCCAGCGCCGTGGCCGGCTCGCCGGCGAACACCCAGAGGGTGAGCGCGTTGCCCCACGCCTCCACGCGGAACGTGTCCGCGCGCGCGCTGCACACCTCGAACACCGTGCGCTCCGGGGCCTCCGCCACGCCGAGGTAGCCGCGGTTGCTCACCCACGTGGGCAGCCCGTAGCTGGAGGCGTGGCGGGTGCCCTCGAGGAACCACACGTCCGGGTAGGCGTCGTCCTCCATGCGCTTGCCGATCCCCGGCTCGCTCGTCCAGATGGCCACCGTGTGGCCGCGGTGGTCCACGCCGTCCGCCTGACCGCCGAAGCCGAGGAAGCGGTCCGCCTCCTCGCAGCGGAACGACAGCGAGAGCCGGTTCATGGCCCCGTCCGCCGCCTCGTAGCGGAGCTTCACCCCGCCGGGGCCTGCCTCGCTCGCGCGCACGCGGACCACCACGGCGCCGTCCGCGTCCACCCACTCGCCGGACGCCTCGGCCGGGCCGCGGGACGTCCAGCGCAGGCGCGCAGCGGAGGTCCACTCGCCGGGGAGCTCCGTGAACCGGAAGCTGCCGTACTTCATCTCGGTGCGCGCGCGCCCCTGTCGCACGGCCACCGGCCCCATGTCCGGCCCCGACGCAGACGCGAGCAGGGTGCGCTCGCCGTCCTTCAACGTGAACGACGCGCCGTCACCGGACAGCTGCAGCCCGGACAGCACCGGGCCCCCTCCACAACCGGCCATCACCAGGACGACGGCACACCACGCGCGGCGCATTTCGCTCTCCTCCGGGGGAGCCGCGCCACGGCCCCCCAGGGGTCGTCAGCGCGGCTTCCGCACCGCGAGTCGTACCACCGCCGAGCGCCCGTGGTGCAGCCGTCCCTCGTGGACGTCCCGCTCGCAGGCCTCGAGGTGCAACCACTCCATTCCGACGAAGTCCCCGCGCAGCAGCTCCGGCGTGTACAGGAGCGCCTCCACCGGCGGTCCGCCCGTCCGAAAGCGCAGCTGCTCGGGCGTGTAGGCCTCGAGCAGCAGCAGGCCGCCGGGCCTCAGCGCCCGCACCGCCTGCCCGTGGGCCCGCGCGCGCACCGGCGGCGGCAAGTGGCAGAAGATGCTCACCACGCCGTCCCAGGCCGCCTCGGGGAGTTCCACCTCGGAAAGGTCCGCGTGCCAGGTCTCCAGCGTGAGCCCCTTCGAGGCCGCCAGCGCGCGCGCCTTCTCCAGCCCCACGCGCGAGGCGTCCAGCCCCGTCACCCGATGGCCGAGCGAGGCCAGGTACGCCCCGTTGCGCCCCTCGCCCTCGCCGAGGCTGAGCAGCGAAAGCGGGCCCGGCGGCAGGTAGCGGGAGACCGCCTCGCGCAGCCAGTCGTTGGGCTCTGCGCCGTAGGCGTAGCCCTCCGCCGAAAAGCGTGCGTCCCACTGTGCGCCCACGTCCTCCATGTGTCCACTCCTCGCGTCCACCGTCCAGGACCGCCTCTGAGCCGCGCGCCCGTGCGGACGGTTCACCTCTTCGCGGGAACGGGGTGGGCGTGTCCATCCGGCCCGTCGCCGAGCAGGGCTCCCACCGGGAGCGCCTCGTAGTTCCCCATCCGGTCCGGCCGCGCCAGCGGGAAGCGGAACGCCACGTCCCCGAAGACGAGCGCCAACAGGGTCACGATGAACAGCAGGCTCACCGCCATGGCCACGAGCGGTGCGCCGCGGGTGTCCCAGAGGTGCATGAAGAACGCGAGCACCAGCCCCGCCTTGGTGGAGGCGATGACGAGCGCCAGCGGCAGCGCCCAGCCGCCCAGGTGCATCTTGCCCGTGACGTACGTGACGACCGTCAGCACGAGCAGCCCCAGGAACACCAGCAGGTAGCGCAGCGGCGAGCCGTGCGCGTGCGGCGCGTGGTCGGTCATGGCCTCACACCAGGTACAGGAGCGGGAAGAGGAAAATCCACACCAGGTCCACGAGGTGCCAGTACAGCCCCGCGTTCTCCACGAGGCCGACGTTGCCGGGGCCGTAGCGCCGCTTCCACGCGGGCACCGCCGCCCACGCGAGCAGCGACATCCCCACCACCACGTGCAGCGCGTGCAGCCCCGTGGCGAGGAAGTAGACCGCGTAGAAGAGCGAGATGCCCGGCGCCTTCATCCCCGGATGGGTGAACCACTTCCCCGGCAGCTCCCCCGCGCGGAAGTGCTCCACGTACTCCACGGCCTTCACGCCCAGGAAGAAGACGCCCGCGGCGAGGGCCGCCACCAGCAACCAGAACGTGGTCCGGTTCCGCCCGGCCCCCGCCGCGTGGTGTGCGAGCGCCACCGCGAACGACGACGCGATGAGCACCACCGTGTTGGCCAGGCCCAGCCACGTGTGCATGGCGCGGCTCCCCTCCGCGAACGCCCCCGGGAACAGGAACCGGTAGTAGCCGTACGCCACGAAGAGCCCCGCGAAGAGCAGCACCTCCGTGGAGAGGAACAGCCACATCCCGAGGAGCGAGGCGTGGCGCTGCACCCCCGCGTCCGGGAAGTGGTGCGCGTGCGTCTCAGCCATGGAGGTTCTCCTCCACCGGCGTCGAGTAGTCGTGCGGCGGGCCGTGGAAGGTCGGCTGGGTGCGGAAGTTGTGCTCGAGCGGCGGGGACTGCGTGAGCCACTCGAACCCCTTGCTGCCCCACGGGTTGGGCCCCGCCACCTTCCCGCCCCGCAGCGAGAGGAGCAGGTACAGCCCCACGAGCAGGAAGCCGAACAGCAGCAGCGTGGCCCCGAAGGTGGACGCCACGTTCAACGTCCGGAACTGCTCCGCGTACGTGTAGTAGCGCCGCGGCATCCCCATGTTGCCGAGCAGGAACTGCGGCACGAACGTGGCGTTGAAGCCCAGGATGATGAGCGCCCCGGCCACCATGCCCCACCCCTCCGGGTAGGTGCGTCCGAACATCTTCGGGAACCAGTAGTGGAGCCCCGCGAGGAAGGCCATCAGCGTGGCTCCCACCATGATGAAGTGGAAGTGCGCCACCACGAAGTAGGTGTCGTGCCAGTGCACGTCCAGAGACACCGTGGCCACCGCCACCCCCGTCATTCCGCCGAACACCACGAAGTAGAGGAAGCCGCACACGTACAGCAGCGGCGTCCGCCAGACGATGGCCCCCTTGTACAGCGTGCCCACCCAGTTGAAGACCTTGATGGCGGTGAAGACGCCCACGAGCATCGTCAGCACGCCGAAGGCGCCCGCGTCGAACGTGGACTGCGAGGACACGAACATGTGGTGTCCCCACACGAAGAAGCCCACGAAGGCGATGCCCGCCGTGGCCAGCGCCACCGCCCGGTAGCCGAAGATGATCTTCCGGCCGAACGCCTGCACCGTCTCGGAGACGACCCCGAAGGCAGGCAACACCATGATGTAGACGGCCGGGTGGCTGTAGAACCAGAACAGGTGCTGGAAGAGCACCGGGTCCCCACCGCGCGCCGGGTCGAACAGGTCGAACGCGAAGATGTGCCCGAGTGCCGCCGCCAGCACCACCAGCCCCAGCACCGGCGTGGCGAGCAACTGGATGATGGAGGTGCCGTAGAGCGCCCACGCGAACAGCGGCAGCCGCATCCAGGTGAGCCCCGGCCCGCGCAGCGTGTGGATGGTCACGATGAAGTTCAGCCCCGTCAGGATGGAGCTGAAGCCCGTCACGAAGATGCCCAGCAGGATGGGCGTCACCTTCGTGGGCGTGATGGTGGAGTACGGCGTGTAGAACGTCCACCCGGTGTCCGCGCCGCCGTACAGCATGGCCCAGAGCGTGAACGCCGCGCCCACCACGTACACGTACCAGCTGAGCAGGTTGAGCCGCGGGAAGGCCACGTCCTTCGCCCCCAGCATCAGCGGCAGCATGAAGTTGCCGAAGATTCCCGGGATGGCGGGGATCATGAAGAAGAACACCATCACCACGCCGTGCAGCGTGAAGAGGCGGTTGTAGCCCACGGCATCCACCAGGTTCGGCTCGGGCCCCACCAGCTCCACGCGCACCGCCATTGCGAAGAGCCCGCCGAGGAAGAGCGCCGTCAGCGTGCTCACCAGGTACAGGACCGCGATGCGCTTGTGGTCCACCGTCACGAGCCAGCTGCGCAGGCGGGTCCCCGCGTTCAGGTAGTGCGCCGCGGGGAAGATCTCGCCGGACGGGTGCAGCGACGGCGCCCCCGTGAGCACCGACTCGTCCGGCTGCAGGCTCCCGGTCCCCGTCTCGCTCGGCCTCATGGCGCAGCTCCCTCGCCGGGGGCGCGCGCGCTCCGCAGCGACTTGATGTACTCGACGAGCGCCGCCGCCTCGGGCCCCTGCAGACGCCCGCGGTAGGTGGGCATCATGTTGGCGAAGCCGGCGACGACGTGCGCGGAGGGGTCCATCATGGACTCCGTCAGGTACGCCTCGTCCGCCACGCGCTCCGTGCCGTCCTGGAACTTCGACACGCGCCCGTAGAGATCCAGCCACGTGGGCCCCAGGTGCGGCTCGCCGTTCACCGTGTGGCACTTGAAGCAGCCCAGCTGCGCCGACACCCGCTGCCCCTCGTGCACCAGGTCCGCCGGCAGCGATACGCGCTCGCCCACTACCGGCGTGCCGTCCTGCACCGCGGGGCGCCCCGCCTTCTGCGCCTCGAACCACCGGTCGAACTCGGCCGGCGGCATCACCACCACCTCGCCCGCCATCATGCTGTGGCTCATCCCGCAGTACTCGGTGCAGAACAGCGGGTAGCGCCCCACCTCCGTCGCCTCGAACCACAGCTGCGTGTACCGCCCCGGCACCACGTCCATCTTGGTGCGGAACGCCGGGATGAAGACCGAGTGGATGACGTCCCGGCTCGTCATGAGCAGCCGCACCGGCCTCCCCGCGGGCACCCGCAGCGTGCCGATGGCGTTCGGCCCCTCCGGGTAGGCGAACTTCCACATCCACTGCTTGCCCTCCACGTAGATGTCCGTCGTCTTCTTCGGCGGGGAGGTGAAGAAGACGAAGTCCGAGAAGCCCACCGCGAACCAGGCCAGGAACACCGTCAGCGGCACCCCCACGATGAGCGCCTCGAGCCACAGCGGCGCCTTCACGTCCTGCGTAAGCTGTCCGTGGGTGCGGATGCGGTAGCGCCAGAAGAACGCGAGCCCCGCCGTCCCCACCCCCAGCGCCGCGAGCACCGTGGTGCCGATGACGACGTAATGCAGCCGGTCCACGCGGTGCGCGAACGTGGAGGCCTGCTCCGGGAGGAAGAGCAGGTTGCGCATGAAGTCGTTCATGACACCGTCCCCCGCTGGAACTCGCGCCGCCAGAGCACGCCGAGCGTCGCGGCGAGCCCGAGGAACACCAGCAGCGCCCCGCCCTTCAGCCACGCGTCCAGGAAGAAGGCGTAGCGGCGCGTGGCGGGATCAAACCGGAAGCAGGTGAGCAGCACGCGGTCCAGCGTGGTCCCCACCTTCCCGGCCCCCGCCTCCACGAGCGCGAGCCGCAGGTCCCTCGGGTCGAACTCCACGCCGTAGAAGTAGCGGGCCACGCGCCCGTCCGGCGTCAGCACGAACACCACCGCCGCGTGCGCGAACTGCTGCGCCTGTGCGTCCCACGCGTAGCGGAAGCCCACCGCGTCCGCGAGCCGCCGCACCTCCTCCTCGGAGCCCGGCACCGCGAACGTCCAGCCCACCTCCTGCCCCGGGGCACCCACCAGGCTCGCAGTGGCCCCACGCCGCGCCTCCGCCGCCTGCCGCGGCGTCTCCTCCGCGCTGATGCCCACCGTCACCGCGCGGAAGTCCTCGCCCAGGCGCAGGCCGGTCCGCTGCAGCGCCTTCGCCGTCCCGGACAGCACCAGCCCGCACAGCATCCGGCAGCGGTAGTACCCGAGCGTCAGCACCACGGGCCGCCCCCCGTCGAGGAGCTCCCCGAGCGTCACCGCCCTGCCCTCCGAGTCGCGCAGCGGGATGTCCCGCGGCACCTGCGCCCCGAGCCGCTCCTCCACCCCCACGTCCTCGAGCGCGCTCGGCAGCACGTCCGTGGGACTGCCCGGCGCCACCGGGTGCGGAGAGGACACGGACAGCACCGCCCACAGCGCCACGCCCGCGGCGCCCATCACGGCGCACCTCCCGGCTTCTCCCCGCGAAGCAGCCGCTGGATGCCGCGCGAGAGCGGCAGCTGCACCTGCCCGCCCGAACGGTCCACCCATTCCATCCGCTCGAGCGATGCGCGCTCCGCGGCCTGGGTCCGCGCCGCGCGCGTCTCCAGCGCGAACGGCTGCTGGTTGGTGAGTCCCACCTCGTACCGGTAGGCGTGTGTGGGCGGCGTGGGCCGGTCCATCGACGTCTCGAAGGTGGACTCGATCCGCAGCTGGAGGCGCCAGGCCCAGAAGACCGCGACCAGGAAGAGGATCACCACGGCGGCCACCACCGCGAGCAGGGGCCGCGCGGTGAAGCGGTCCGCCTCCGTGCGCACCACGCCGTGTGACTCGGGGAGTGTCGGGTCGGTCATGGCCAGGCCTCAGAGCGGCTGCGTGTAGGCGAGCGAGTCACCGAGGAAGGGATCCGCGACCGGGACGGAGTAGCGGCCCCGCGCACGCCACAGCCCGAACGCCACCGCCACGCCCCCCACGCCCACGAGCGCCGTGACGTCCGACAGCCGAGGCGCCATGGCGGTGCCCACGCGGAAGCTGGGCATCACCAGCCAGTAGAGGTCCACCGCGTGCACCGCGAGCAGCCAGCCGCACACGAACAGCAGGTAAGGGCGGCTCCGCTTCCGGCCGCGCGGGAGCAGCAGCAGGAACGGCACCCCGAAGTGGGTCCCGAGCAGCAGCAGGCTCCAGCGCCCCCAGCCGCCCTCCCAGCGGAGGATGTAATAGGTGACCTCCTCCGGGAGGTTCGCAATCCACGTCAGCAGCAGCTGGCTGAAGGCGATGTAGGCCCAGAACACCGTGAAGCCGAGCAGCAGCTTGCCGAGCGAGTGCAGGTGCTCGCCCGTCACCAGCGCGCCGAACTCGCCCTCGCCGCGCGCGCGCACCGCCGCCACCGTCCACACCGCCAGCGCCGCCAGGAAGCTCCCGGCGAAGTAGTAGACGCCGTAAATGGTGGAGAAGAAGAGCGGGTCCAGGGACATCACCCAGTCCACGGACGCGAACGTCAGCGTCAGCGCGAGCAGCGGGAGCGACGCGGGGCCCAGCACCCGCTGGCGGCGCGTCAGCAGCGGGGCCTGGCCTCCGTCCTGCGCGCGGCTCCAGCGGTACTGCAGCTCCGCCACCCCCACCCAGGCGCCGAAGTAGAGGACCTGTCGCACGGCGAAGAACGGGAGCGAGAACCAGGCGTGCTTCACGTGCATGGCGTGCTGCGCGTGCTCGGGCAACGTGGACACCCAGGTGTCGAAGTCCGCCCACGGGTAGAGCAGCTTCAGCCCCAGCACCACGGGGAGGAACAGCGGCACGAAGATGCCCACGGACGCACCCATCAGCTCGAGCGCGCGCCGGAGCACCACCATCCACCGCGCACCCGCCGCGTGGAACGTACCCAGCAGGATGAGCGCGCTGACGGAGATGCCCACCCAGTACAGGAAGCCGAGCAGGTAGCTCGCCAGCGCCTGCCGCGCCCCCTCGCGCCCGCCGCCCAGGCCGAGCAGCCCCGTGGCGAGCAGTCCCACGCCGCCGACCACCGCGGCGACGAACATCCCGCGACCTCCCGCGTACACCGGCCAGCTGCGCGGTGCCGCGTCCACGTGCGGCTCGCTCACGGTGTCCCCTCCTTCTGCGCGGGCTGCACCTCGAGTTTCCGCCGCTCGTCCGGCGTCAGCGCCGCGAGCGGCACGCGCGAGAGCTGCAGCGCGCGCACGTACGCCGCCACCGCCCAGCGCTCCTCCACGGGCACCTCGGCCGCAAACGACGGCATGAGGCCGTGCCCGTTCGTGGTGACCTCGAAGAAGTAGCCCAGCGGCCGCTGCGTGAGCGCCACCAGGGAGGGCGCCGGGTGCAGCGCCATGTTCTCGCCCACGATGGACTTCCCGTCCCCCTTCACCCCGTGGCACGTGGCGCAGACCACCTCGAAGCGCCGCTTCCCGCGCCGCACGAAGGCCTCGTCCACCTGCAGCCCCGCGGGGAAGGCGTCCTTGAAGGTCCCGTCCTCCGCCTTCCAGTCCATCAGCCGCAGCGTGTCCCGGCCCGCGCGGGAGACCGTGCCCACGGGTGGTGTCCGGCTGCTGCGCCCGTCCACCCAGTACGGCGAGGCCTGGTACGCGAGGTACTTCGGCTGCACGCCCATGCGCATGAGCGGGTCCTCCCGCGTGCTCTCGCACCCGCAGAGCACCACCGCTGCCAGGGCAGCGCTCGCCCGGGCGCGGCTCACGGCCCCTCCTCCACCACCGACACGTTCGAGCCGCCCAGCCCCTCGAGCAGCGCGCGCGCGCGCCGCACGGCCGGTGCGTCCTCCCGCGGCAGCTCCACGGAGACCCAGTAGCCGTGCGTCGTGGCCGAGCGGAATGCCTCCACCTCGAACACCGGGTGGTGCGGGCGTGGCAGGCGGAAGAACCCCAGCACCAGCCCGAAGAAGAGGGAGAGCGCGGTGAAGAGGATGGTCGTCTCGAAGGTGATGGGAATGTTGGCCGGCGGGGAGTGCGCGAGCCGGTTGCCCACGTTCAGCGGGTAGAGGGACGCGTTGAAGCCCCACTGCATGAAGTAGCCGAGGGCCGCCCCGGTGAGCCCCGCGGCGAAGGCCATCCACGGCACGAGCGAGGGACGCAGTCCGAGCGCCTCCTCCGCCCCGTGGAGCGGGAACGGCGAGTGGGTGTCCAGCCCAGTGAAGCCCTCCTGCCGAAGCGCGCGCACCGCGTCCAGGAGCGGCGACGGCCCCGCGAACTCTCCCAGCACCACCGAGCGCCCGCGCGTGGCCATGTCAGCGCACCTCCGCCGCACCGCGGTTCCCCGCTTGGCCGAGTTCGTGGTTCAGCTCCTTCACCTCCGCCACCGCCACCGCCGGCAGGTACTTGATGAAGAGCAGGAAGAGTGTCCCGAAGAGCCCCATCGTCCCCAGGTACAGCCCCCAGTCCACCCACGTCGGCGAGTACTGGGCCCACGAGGACGGGAGGAAGTCCCGGTGCAGGCTGGTGACGATGATGACGAACCGCTCGCACCACATCCCCACGTTGATGAGCAGCGACGCCACCCACATCACCGCGAGCGAGGTCCGCGCGCGCCGCCACCAGTAGATGTTCGGCACCACGCAGTTGCAGAACACCATCAGCCAGAAGAGCGGCGCGTAGGGCCCCGCGCGGCGGTTGTAGAAGACGAACCACTCCGCCTCGCTCCCGCTGTACCAGGCCACGAAGTGCTCCATGACGTAGCCGTAGGTGACGATGAGCCCCGTCACGAGGATGACCTTGTTCATGTTCTCGAGGTGCCGGACGGTGATGACGTCCTGCAGCCCGAGGAAGCGGCGCACCGGCACCATCAGCGTGATGACCATGGCGAAGCCGCTGAACACCGCGCCCGCCACGAAGTAGGGCGGGAAGATGGTGGTGTGCCAGCCGGGCAGCACCGACACCGCGAAGTCGAACGACACGATGGTGTGCACGGACAGCACCAGCGGCGTGCTGATGCCCGCGAGGATGAGGTACCCCACCTTCCAGTGCTGCCAGTGCCTCCCCGAGCCGCGCCAGCCGAAGCTGAAGATGCCGTACAGCACCCGCGCCACCTTCGACTTCGACGCGTCGCGCAGGGCGCCCAGGTCCGGGATCAACCCCAGGTACCAGAACAGCAGCGAGGTGAGGCCGTAGGTGGAGATGGCAAAAACGTCCCACATCAGCGGCGACTTGAACTGCGGCCACACCTCCAGCGTCGTGGGGTACGGGAAGAACCAGTAGAGGAACCACGGGCGCCCGGTGTGCAGCGCCGGGTAGAGCCCCGCGCACAGCACCGCGAAGAGCGTCATCGCCTCCGCCGCGCGGTTGATGGACGTCCGCCACTGCTGCTGGAAGAGCAGCAGGATGGCGGAGATGAGCGTCCCTGCGTGGCCGATGCCGATCCACCAGACGAAGTTGATGATGTCGAACGCCCACCCGACGGTGGTGTTGTTGCCCCACGCGCCGATGCCCACGTCCAGCGTGTAGAGGATGCAGAGCAGCAGGAGCCCCGCCCCGGACGCGGCGAAGAGCAGCAGCGCGAGCCACCCGCGCGGGGCCGGGGCCTGGTTGAAGGCGAGCAGCCTGTCCGTGAGCGTCGCGTCCGTGT
The DNA here is from genome assembly GCA_039800145.1 of Pseudomonadota bacterium. Classification (GTDB taxonomy): domain Bacteria; phylum Myxococcota; class Myxococcia; order Myxococcales; family Myxococcaceae; genus VGRA01. Next base: position 10,844 of record JBDLRJ010000318.1, read on the forward strand.
GGGCGCCCTCGAGCAGCGGACGCCCCTCGAGCTGCGCGAGGACCTCGGCCGGGTAGCGCACGGGGATGAGCGTGGACTCAGCCATGGTGCTTCGTCCCCCCTTCCGTCTTCGGTGCGAGCTCGGGGTGCGGGTTGTGCAACCTCGCGAGGTAGGCCACGCGCGGCCGCGTCCCCAGCTCCGCGAGCACGTCGTACCGGCGCGCGTCCGCGTGGCGCTTCGTCACCTCCTGGGAGGCGTCCTTCAGGTTGCCGAAGGTGAAGACCTGCGTGGGGCACGCCTGCTGGCACGCGGTCACCAGCGCCTTCTCGGGAATGGCAGTCCCCGACACGCGCGCGTCGATCCGCGCCCGCTCGATTCGCTGCACGCAGAAGGTGCACTTCTCCATCACGCCGCGCGCGCGCACCGTGACGTCCGGGTTCATCTGCATCCGCTCCGGCGCGCTCTTGTTGGCCGTGTAGTGGAGGAAGTTGAACCGCCGCACCTTGTACGGGCAGTTGTTGGCGCAGTACCGCGTGCCGACGCAGCGGTTGTAGACCATGTCGTTCAGCCCCTCGTCCGAGTGGACGGTGGCGTTCACCGGGCAGACGTACTCGCAGGGCGCCGCCTCGCAGTGCTGGCACAGCATGGGCTGCAGCGCCGTGCGGGGAGCATCCTCGTCCCCGCTCCAGTAGCGGTCGATGCGCAGCCAGTGCATCTCGCGCGTCCGCTGCACGCCCTCCTTCCCCACCACCGGGATGTTGTTCTCCGCCTGGCAGGCAAGGACGCACGCGTTGCAGCCGGTGCAGCGGGAGAGGTCCACCGCCATGCCCCACACGTACTGCTCGCCGTCGTACTTCACGGGCGGGATGAGGCTCGGGGGCGTGTCGCTCCCCTCGGGCGTCCCGAACGCGCCACCCCGCCGCGGCCGGAGCGCGTCCGGGCGCGCCTGCACCTGCGCGGCCGTGGCCTCCACCACCAGCGACCGGCCCTCCATGGACCAGTGCTCCTGCGTGAGCGCCACGTCGTGCCGCTTGTCCGTGCGGCTCAGCGTGGCGCCGCCGTCCAGCCAGGGCGCGTCTGCCCTCCGCACGAGGTAGGCATTGAAGCCCACGCCGCGCGCCACCTTCTCCGCCGCCCCCGTCCGCCCATAGCCGAGCGGCAGCGTGATGCAGTCCTCCGCGTGGCCCGGCAGCGGCATCACCGCCACCTCCAGCTTCTGCCTCCCCACCTCCAGCAGGCAGACCTCCACCTCGGACGGCAGCTCCCGCTCGTACGCCGTGTTGCGCAGCCCCAGCCGCGCAGCCGTCGCAGGCGAGACGTACGCAACATTGTCCCACGCGAGCTTGCTCACCGGGTGGGGCAGCTCCTGCATCCAGGCGTTGTTGGCGTACCGCCCGTCCCACGTCTTCGGATCCTTCGCGAACACCACTTCGAAGCCGGGCGGCGGCTTCGCCTCTCGCGCCGAGGCCAGGGCGGCATCGACCTTGCCCACGTCGACCCGGAGTCGAAGCGGTGCGGGCCGCTCGCCCGCCGAGACGATCCCGTCCACGAGCCACTGGTCGAACTGGAGATCGAAGTTGGCTGCCCTCCCGCTCCGCTCGCGCCAGCCCTCCTTGACCCACTGGTACCCGGACGCAGGCGGCAGTCCGGCGAGCGCCGCGAGCAGCTCGTTCTCGGAGACGCCGCCGAAGAGCGGCTGCGTGAGCGGCTGCTGGAGACTCACCGTCCCGTCCTGCGCCCGCGCGTCTCCCCACGTCTCCAGCGGGTGCGCGGCCG
>JBDLRJ010000319.1:0-30310 GCA_039800145.1 Pseudomonadota bacterium
GGTCGGCGAGGCCCACCTTCTGCCAGCCGAGCAGCGTGGCGGCCCGGTGGGTGTCGAAGAGCCCGGCCACCCTCACGCCCGCCTCGGCCAGGTACTGCAGGTCCCCACCGGCGGCGTGGAAGTACTTGGTCCGGGCCGGGTCCTCGAGCAGGGACTTGAGCGTGGTGGCCTCCACCCCGTCACACAGGGTGTCGAAGAGGAAGATGTCCCGGTCGGTCCCCACCTGGACAAAGCAGAGCCGGGCGCGGAAGGCGTGCATGGCGTCTGCCTCCACGTCCACGGCGAGCTCCGTGGAGGAGGCGAGCGCGCGGGCGGCGGACTCTGCCTGGGGGCGGGTGGTGATGTCCTCGGGGACTTGCTGAAACGGCTGCATGGGGACGCTTTGTATCCACCCCGAGGCCGGGAGGGACGGGATTTTTCCCGTTCCACGGGCTGGGAGGCCCCGGCTCGCGTCCCCGCGACTTTACTTCCCCAAAAATCGCTGTTTTACGGGTCCCGCTGTCAAGTTTGCTTTCCCGTTCCCAAGCGAGGCCGTGGACCCATGAACAAAGTTGGAGCGTCGTTGCTGTTGTCTTCCTGTCTTCTCGTGCTGGGGTGCGGTCAATCCGCACCTTCCGCATTGGTCCGGTCCGAGGTGGTTGCCCCCGGCGCCGAGTGCCCGGCGGGTGGAACCCGGCTGTCGTTCGGCGTGGATGCGGACCGGAGTGGGGCACTCGAGGGTGAGGAAGTGTCGACCTCCACCTTCGTCTGCAACGGCGAGGCGGGTGCAGCCGGCAGCCGCGGTGAGACGGGAAGCCCTGGGTCACCGGGCGCCGCGGCCGTGAACCCCACCGTGACGCCGGTCTCCTCGGCCGGTGATGCCGGCAACTGCGTGGGGACGGGCGGGGTGAAGGTCCAGATGGGCAATGGGCCTGCCACCTACGTCTGCAACGGGGCGTCCGGAACCACGGGCGCATCGGGCGAGACGGGGGCCGCAGGCGAGAGCGCCACGGTGACGCCGGTCTCCTCGGCCGGTGAAGCCGGCAACTGCGTGGGCACCGGGGGCGTGAAGGTGCAGGTGGGGAACGGCCCGGCCGTGTACGCCTGCAACGGTGAGGCCGGGGCGCAGGGAAATGACGGCCCGAGCGGCTTCAACTCGCTCATTTTCATGAACGATGAGCCGGTGGGCTTGAACTGCCCCGCAGGCGGGCTGCGGCTGGACGTGGGGCTGGATGACGGAGAGGGCGGAGGCGTCGAGCGGGACGGGACGCTCCAGTCCGGGGAGATCGACCAGACCCGCTACATCTGCGGGACGTATGCCCCGGTGTTCCGCAGCTTCGCGGTCCCGCCCACCAGCGCGCACACCGTGGACGTCACCGTGGGGACCCCGTGGACGGGTGAGGTCCCCATGTCGGTCGCGTGGGACGGCACGAACTACTGGTTTGCCACCGGCACCGACCGGCAGGGCGGCCGCCTCATCAAGACCGACGCCAGCTTCAACCACGTCGCCAGCTACGGTGACCCCGGTGACACGGGCAACTACCGCAGCGTGACCACCCAGGTCGACGGCGTGCCCCCGCTGCTCGTGACCCGGGCCTGGGACGAGTCCATCTCCTCGGTCTCCGAGAGCAACGGCGCCATCACCCTCACGCCCGTGTCCCGGCTCGATACCTCTCCGGGCGTCTGCTACTCGCGCGACCCGGCGCTCTCGTGGGATCCGTCCACCAGCGAGTGGATTGGACGCACCGGGGACACCTACCACCGCTTTGATACGAGCTTCGGTTACCTCGGGGCCTTCGTCTTCACCAACGATCCCATCAACTCCAGCCTCCCGGTCTCCATCGTCGCCCACAAGGGCCGCATCCTCGCGTACATGAACGACACCAACAGCCTGGCGGTCTTCTCGCGCGACGGCGTCAAGCTGGAGGAGTTGGCCCTCCCGGATGGCCCGGACGTCGCCTTCGGCATGTCCATCGCCAACGGGAAGTTGTGGCTCGCCGACTTCACGAGCTCGCCCATGTCGTTCAAGGCGTACGACGTGCTGGAGTAGCCGTGGGGCAGGTGCAGTGAGCCAGGGGCCCGCCCGCCAGCACCGGGGCGGGCCTCGCTGCGTTCGGGGCCCGTCACGGCCAACGGGAGCGGGTTTTTTTCCCCCAGACGATCCATGATGCCTGCCGTCCGTATGAACGAAGCAGACCGCCTCGAGAAGAACCTCCTCGGCCACGTGGGCCGGGCCATCTCCGACTTCCAGCTGGTGGAGGACGGGGACCGCATCCTCGTGGGCGTCTCCGGCGGCAAGGACTCCCACACGCTCCTCTACCTGCTGCGCGAGCTGCAGCGCCGGGCCCCCGTTCGCTTCGAGCTGCTGGCGGTCAACCTGGACCAGGGCCACCCCGGCTTCCCCGGCCACCTGCTCGTGGAGTACTTCGAACGCGAGGGGTACCCGTACCGGATGCTGAAGGAGGACACCTACAGCATCGTGAAGGAGAAGCTGGCACCGGGCGTGACGCAGTGCTCGCTCTGCAGCCGGCTGCGGCGCGGCATCCTCTACAACGCGGCGGTGGAGCTGGGCTGCAACAAGATTGCCCTGGGCCACCACCGGGAGGACCTGGTCCACACGCTGCTGCTCAACCTCTTCTACGCAGGCGCCCTCAAGAGCATGCCCCCCCGGCTGCACTCCAACGACGGGCGCAACACCGTCATCCGGCCGCTCGCCTACTGCGCGGAGAAGGAGATTGCCCGCTTCGCGGAGCTCAAGGGCTTCCCCATCATCCCGTGCGACTTGTGCGGGAGCCAGGAGGAGCTCAAGCGCAAGCGGATGGCGAGGCTGGTGGAGGAGCTGTCGCAGGAGATTCCCAACCTGCGCAGCAGCGTGCTCACCGCGATGACGAACGTGCGGCCCACGCACCTGCTGGACAAGAAACTCCAGGGCAACCCGCTGTACGCGGCGGCGCTGGACACCAAGGAGGACGAATGGCTCGCGAGCAGGCTGTAGAGGCACGCCGCGCCCGGAACGCGGCGCTGGTGGAATCCATGCTGCTCGCCGCCGCGGCGGACGGGGAGGTGTCCCAGGCGGAGATGCAGGCGCTCCTCGGCCGCGTGATGCAGCGGCCCGAGTTCGAGGGGACGAAGCCCGCGGAGCTCAAGTCCCTCGTGGAGGAGGGGGCCGCCCGCCTCGCCTCCGCCGAGAAGCTGGACGACGTGCTCGCTTCCCTGCGGGACCGGCTCCCCGAGCACCCCAACCGCGTGCTGGCCTTCGGGCTCGCGGCCGGCGTGGTGTTCGCGGACCGCAAGACGGACCGCTCCGAGCTGGGGCTGCTCAAGACGCTGCAGTCCGGCCTCGGCATCTCCGAGGAGGAGGTGGCGCAGGCGTTCGGCGTGGTGGAGCGCGGCGGGAGCATGGCCGAGGCGCTCGCGCAGCCGCTCGAGCGGCTCTACGCGGAGGTGATGGTGCTGGTCTCCGCCGCCGACGGGGTGCTCAAGCAGGCCGAGGTGCACGCGCTCGTGGAGAGCTTCGCCGCGGACCCGCTCTTCCACGACGTCTCCCCGGACCGCGCGCAGTCCTACGTGGCCGGGGCCGTGGAAGCCCTCGAGCGGGACGGCATGCCGAAGCGGCTCGCCGTGCTCGCGCGCGGCATCGTGACGCACACCCAGCGGCTGCGCGCGTTCCGCCTCGCGGTGCAGATTGCCCACGCGGGCGGGTCGCCGTCCGCCGCCGAGGCGCGCGTGCTGGAGCTGCTGCAGGCCACCTTCGGTCTCGCGGACGACGAGGTGGAGCGCCTCCGCAAGGAGGCCTGAGCGTCCATGCCGCCCCGTCCCCCACCGAAGCGCCGCGGCGCCTTCCGGTTCGCGCTCCCGCCGTCCCTCGGGACGGAGGCGGCGCGCGGCCGGGCGGTGCAGCTGCAGGCTGCGCTCGAGAAGCACATGGCGCGGCCGGTGGAGGTGGCGGTGATGCCGTCCTACTCGGAGCTGGCGCGCGAGGTGCTGGGCGGCAGCTCGGACGCTGCCTGGGGGCCGCCGTACGTCTGCGCCCGGCTCGAGGCCATGGGCGTGCGCGCCGTGGCCCGCGGCATCCGCCGGGGGAGCGCCTCCTACCGCGCGGCGATCGTGGCGCGGGCGGACGCCGGCATCTCGTTGTACGGTCTTGCAGGCAGGACGGCCGCGTGGGTGGACAAGGAGAGCGCGGGCGGGTACCTGCTGGCGCTCTCCCTTCTCCGGGCGAAGGGGTTGGATCCTTCCCGGCTGTTCTTCTCGCAGGCGTTCGCGGGGAGCTACCGTGCGGCGCTCGAGCAGGTGCTCGCCCGGCGCGCGGACGTCACCAGCCTCTTCGGCGGCACCGCGGACGACGGGGCCCTGGTGCTCGGGGCGGAAGAGGTGCTCCCCGGCAGCGGCAAGGAGCTGTCGGTGCTCGCCTGGTCGGATGAAATTCCCAACGACGGGGTGCTCGTGGCGCCCGAGGCGGACCCGGAAGCGGCCTTCGCGCTCGAGCAGTCGCTGCTCACGATGGAGTTGGAAGACGACGGGCCGCAGCTGCTGCAGGACGTCTTCTCCGTGGACCGCTTCGAGTCCGCGCCGCCGCTCGGCTACCGCGCGCTGTACCGCGTGGCCATGGCGAGCCTCTAGAAGATGAACGGGACGTCCAGCTGCACCCACGTGTAGCCGCGGCCGAGGAGCGGCTCGTCGAGCGGCCGTGCGAGCGTCACCGCGGGCCTGAGCCAGTGCGTGCCGAGCGGCACGTGGAAGCGCGCCCCCACGGCCGCGGAGAGGATGTTCCGCGCAGAGGCATCCACCGCCAGCACCGTCGGGGTGCCGAGGTAGTGCTGGACCCGCAGCTCTCCACCGAGCGACAGCCACGGCGCCGCGAACCAGGCCACGTGCAGCCCGGCGGTGGTGTTGGTCCGGGCGGCATCCGGCTCCTCCGAGACCCCGCGCGTCCGCACGAACTGGATGAGCGTGGCCTCGGCCTGCACGGTGAAACCCGCGTGCTGCCACGACAGGTCCACGCCGGCGGTGACGGTGAGGCCGTTGATGCCGAAGAGGGAGTTGTCCAACCCGGCGCGGGCGGGGATGCCCGCTCGGACGGTGCGCGCGCGGGTGGCCTCCGGGGACTCGCCGCCCCCTGCACCCAGTGGGAGCGCCAGCGACGCCGCGGCCCCGAGCCGGAAGGCCTCGCCGAGTGGATGGACCCAGAGGGCCCCCAGCACCGGGTTGCCCAGGGCCCAGCCGGCGTTGCCCCTCGCCGGTGAGTCCCACACCGAGGCCGCGCGGAAGTAAGCCGCCACGCCGGGGGCGAGGCGCGTGCTCGCGAACAGGAGCGACGCGGTGGTGACGCCGCCGTCGTCGCGTGTGGCCACCGTGGTGTCCATGCGCACCACGTCCGCCGCGAGCGTGGGACGCAGCTGGAACGGCAGGCTGTAGGGGGCCGCGGCGAGCGCGGCGGCGAGCAGGAGGGGCGACATGGAGATGGCAGTCCCCACGTGTCCACGCGGCGCCCGGGGCTCAAGGGGCCGCGCGCGTCGAGGGTGTCGCGGTGGACGTTCCGCGCCCCTCATGCGTTGCGGGGCGGCCCGTTCCCGCAGCCACCGCGGTCCGGGGCGGGACGAGGGTCGCCCGTGGACAGGAGCGGCGACGGGCAACCCGGAGGGCACGCCCGCCCCCATGCCGGCGTAGAGCCGAGCGTCCGGCACGCCGGCGAGGACCGGCACCTGTTGGCGCCACGTCCCGCCACGCAGGAGGAGGGTCGTTCGTGCGAGGGGCTGGCAGCGGGGAGCACGCCCTGCCCATGGTGGGGTCGCCCGGTCGTTCGGCCTGGCGACGAGGAGCGTTTACCGGCCCCCGTGAGCTCGTCACTCTTGAACGACGTTGCAGCGCCGCACATGAGGGCAGCCCCAGGTCCGTCACGCGGGACGAGGGTCGACCGCTGGCACTCTCGCGCCCGTGCCGGGGTCGAGCCGAGCGTCCGGCACGCCGGAGAGGAGCGGCGCACGGGCCCCGGTGGAACTTCGCCCGCTTGCAAGAAGTTGCACCCAGGACGGGCCCTCGTGGGTGCAACTCCTGTCACGCGTGCGTGGGGCGCCCGCGGGGGGACGCCACGCGCCCCGGGCTTTCGGCGCTGTGCGCTACGGCATCCTGGGCGGCGCGACGCAGGACTCGCCGTCCGTCACGCGCTGTACCTGGCGCAGCACCTCGTCCGCGGAGAGCAGCTCGTACCCGGTGCGCCCCTCCAGCCGGAAGCCGCCGTCCCCGCGCGCGTAGAAGCCGTCCACGTGCAGCTGGGTACGCCCGCTCGAGAGCACCAGGAAGAACAGGCCCGGCGTCCCGTCCGGGACCTCGCCGAGATCTCCCTCCACGGCGAACGCCTCCGTCCCGGCATCCCACGAGGAGGGCCAGGTGCGCTCGGCGGCGAACGTGAAGGCACGGTAGCTCGTTGGACACTCTTGCGGTCCCGCCTCGGAGGGGGCGCCGCGCGCGACGAGCCGGCCCTCCACCACGGCGTTGGCGTCGTCCGCCGCCTCGCAGAAGGTGTAGCTGCGGGGCGTGTCCCGGCACGGGGTGGTGCACGCGGCGCAGGCGAGGAGGACCGCGGGCCACGCCCGGTGGATCACTTCTTCCTCGGGACCAGTCGGCGCCCGCCCTGGGAGGGCTCCCTCGGCTTCTCCACCGCGGGTGCGGCGGGGAATGCCTTCCGCCGGTACATGGGCGTGTGGTTCAGCGGGGGCACGGGGTTGGTGTTGGCCACCGCCGCCTCCTCCGCGAACATCTTGAGCATCCAGAGGGACAGGTGGCGCGTGGTGGCGGGGAGCCGCTCGGAGATGACGAAGTCCTCCACCGCGAGCTGGAACTCGCCGCAGCTGGCGAACCGGTCGTTCCGCTTCTTCTGCAGCGCCTTGAGCACGAGGGCGTCCAGGGCCGGCGAGACGTCCGGGTTCACCGAGGAGGGTGGAGGGGCGGGCTCCTTCACCACGGCCTTCATGGTGTTGAGCTCCGAGTCCCGCTTCCAGAGCCGCTCGCCCGTGAGCGTCTCCCAGAACACCGTGGCGAGCCCGAAGAGATCGCTCCGCCCGTCCAGGGGCTCGCCCTTCGCCTGCTCGGGGGACATGTACGCGTACTTCCCCTTCACCGCGCCGGTGGCGGTGTGGGTGAGCTTCCCCGCCGCCTTCGCCACGCCGAAGTCGATGAGCTTCACCGCCCCGTTGAAGGCCACGAGGATGTTCTGCGGCGAGACGTCCCGGTGGATGAGCTGCAGGGGGGCGCCGTTGCTGCTCCGCGCCGAGTGGGCGAAGTCCAGCCCGCACGCGGCGTCCGCGAACACCCGGCACGCCAGCCCGATGGGCAGGGGCTCTCCGCGCTCGTTGCAGCGGGCCCGCACCGCGCGCGTGGACTCGCCCGCCACGTACTCCATGGCGATGTAGTGCGAGCCATCCACCTCGCCCAGGTCGAACAGCTGGGCCACGTTGGGGTGGTTCAGCGCCGCCGCGATGCGCGCCTCGTCGAAGAACATCTGGATGAACTCGTCCTCCTCCGAGAGGTGCGGGAGGATGCGCTTCACCACCAGCAGCTTCTCGAAGCCCACGGGGCCCGCCTGGCGCGCGAGGTAGATCTCCCCCATCCCGCCGGTGGCGAGCTTGCGGAGCAGTTCGTAGCGGCCGAAGGACTGGGGGAGACCCATGGAGCGGGGCGTACCCTAACCCGTCACGGGGGCGGGGGACACACCGCTTGGTAAGACACGGTGACGGTGCTGCCCACCCGCGGGACGTTGCTGCCGGTGAAGCGCACGCCCTGTTGCACCTCGTCGTACCGCCAGGTCCCCGCGGGCATGTCCCGGCCATCCACGGACACGCGCACCGCTGCGGGGTCTGCGGGCGGCTGGGCGAGCCGGAAGGCCTCCTGCAGCCCGGAGGCCGAGGCCAGCACGGCGGACAACATCCCGGCGTAGCTCCCCTGGCACACGTTCCCCACGAGGCCCCCCGTGCGCTCCGCCACGGCCCGGAAGCGCGGCCCCGGCGGACCCGCGGTGACGCAGCCTCCCTGGGGAACCAGGGCCCAGGCGCTCACGCGGTGGCCCATCCCCGGGCCCTTCAGCGACTGGAGGAACTGCACGTACGTCTCGGGATCGAAGCCGGAGTGATCATCCTCGTCCGCCACCAGCACCACCGCGAGCCGGGCGGAGGGGCGCAGCAGGCCGAGGTTCCCGTCGCCGGGCTGCGGGGTGCGCGGATCATCCGCGGAGGTGGCGAGCGGGGCCGAGAGCGCGGCGCGCATCGCCTCGAGCCCCTGCACGAGCGTGTGGCACGTGCCCAGCCCGAACGCCTGCTCGAGCAGGGTGGCCGCGTCCGGGCCCGCCCCCGAGAGGATGCGTGGCCGGCTGCCATCCACGGGGAAGAGCCGTCCTGCCTCGCCGCCGAGCGCGCCGCCGGGACAGGCGGGCCCCGCGGGCACCAGCCCGGTGGAAGTGACGCCCACCTGCACGTCCAGCCCGCGGGCGCGCGCCTCGCGGACGAAGCTCGCCGCGGCCGCGCGGAGCTTCTCCTGCTGCGTGCGCGCGGTGCTGCTGTTGGAGACGACGAAGAGCACGTCCAGCTGGTCCGGGTTGCCCTGGGCGAAGCGCTCCTCGTTGAAGCCGGGGAGGTTGGTCTCCGCGAGCAGCGGCACGAGCAGCGGCCCGGCCTCGCCGTCCGCCTGCGCGAAGAGCGGCGTGTAGTGCTGGCCCATCACGTCGCGCGCGTAGTCCACCTGGAGCTCGAACCCCTCTCCGGGCCCGAGTTGCAGGGGCGTGGCAGGCGCCTGCGAGAGGCGGAACTGGGCGCTCGTGCCCTCGCCGAGCCAGAGGCGCGAGACGGTGAGGGGCCCCGCGCACGCGTTCACGAGGCGGCCGCGGCGCGGGAGGGGCGGGCAGTCCGTCCGCACCGGGCCGAAGTCCAGCCAGGGGGGCACGGCTGCGAGGCAGCTCGCGTCGGAGCGGCCACGCAGCGGGAGGCGCACGGTGGGCGCGGTGGGGCTGTTGACGGTGAAGGTGACCTCGCCCGTGGCCACGCCCCCGGTCCTTGGGCGGAAGGCCACCTGGGTGCTGAAGGCCGAGTCCTGCGGCACGGTGCCACCGGGAACCTGTCCGCCCGGCAAGAAGAAGGCGCCACCCCCGTCGTCGGTGACGCGGATGTCCTTCACCGCGCACTCCGGCACCGCGGTGTTCGCGAAGTGGAAGCCCAGGACCGCGCCCGTTCCGAGCGGCACCACGCCGAAGTCCAGCGCGCCGGGACGCAGCAGGTAGCTGCAGGGACCGGACGTCCTCCCCTGGCCGGTGAGGGTGAGGGTGCGGCCGGGGAAGAAGAGATCGTCGCTCTGGAAGGTCAGCGTGGCGTTGAACGTTCCTGCGCGCAGCGGGGCGAAGGCCACGCGGACCCGGAGCACGTCGGCGCCGGGGGCGATCGGCTCCGGCTGGAGCAGCGGGAGGGTGGGCCACGCCGCGCCTGCTGCCCAGGGCAGCTCCGGTGGGTTGGGGGCCTCGCCGCGGAAGGGGCGCGAGGCGGAGAAGGTCTCCAGGTCCGGCCCCGCGGCGCGCAGTCCGAGGAAGCGCAGGGGACCGGTGGTGCCGGTGTTGGTGAGCAGCACCACGGCTGCCGCCTGGCCGCCGACGGGCACCTCGCCGAAGTCCAGGGTCACCGGGGAGAGCGCCAGCGAGGGACGTCCACCGCGGGCATCCAGCGGCAGCGGGGCCACGCGGGGCCGGTCGCTCAGGTAGTGGATGTCCACCTGCGCGAGCGCGTTGCCGGCCGTGCGCGCGGCGAACTCGAGCTCCAGCGGGCGGGATTCGCCCGGCGCGAGGGTGACGCCCGACAGGGGAGAGAGCGGCGTGAAGGCCGGGTCGCTGGGCGCGAGCCGGTCCACGGTCACCGGGCGCCAGGTAATGTTGGTGAGCGTGGTGCCGCTTCGAGTGGACTGGTGCACCGGCACCTCGGGGAACGGGACCGGGGAGGGATCGAACGCGAAGGCGTGGGGCACGGCGCGCCCCTTCACCGGCAGCGGGACGGCGGTGCAGGTCTCGCACGCGGTGAAGCCCACGGTGCCCACGTCCACGCCCACGCGCGAAGGTCCGTAGAGGACGTCCAGCGGGAACGACGACAACGGTGGGACGACGGGCGCCCCTGCGCCGAAGGGGCCCGCGTCCGGCAGCCGCACCGCGAGCGGGAGGTCCGAGTGGTTCACCACCTCGGCCGAGAGCGTGCGGTCGCTGTCCACCTCGAGCGTCTCGAAGTCGAGGGCCCCGGGTCGGAACTCCACGCGGGGCGGGCCACCGGTGCCGCGGGCCGTGAGCTCGTCCAGCGGCTTGTCGTCGGCGTCGGTGGTGAGCCGCGCGCGCGACTGCTGCTCGCCCTCCTGCACGGGGTGGAAGCGGAGCGTGACCGCGCGCACCTCGCCGGGCCGGAGCGTGCCCGGCGCGAACTCCAGGACGAACGAGGGGTGCTGCTCGAGCAACTGCAGCTCCTCCACGCGAAAGGGGACGTAGCCCGTGTTCTCCAGGCGCACCTGCTGCTCGCGCCACTCGCCCATGGGCACCTCGCCGAAGTCCACCAGCGTCGTGTCCAGGAAGCCGGAGGCGCGCACGCGCTGCAGCCCCTGCTCCTCGTGACAGCCCGCGAGCAGCAGACACGCCCACACGCTCCACGTCCTCGCCCAGTGTCCCCGGTGCCCCATGACGGCGCGGACGGCTTCACGCCGCGTGCCGCGCCCCGTGTGCTGGGTGCAGGGGAAGGTGCGGGGAGCGCCCGGGGAAGTCCCGTTCCCCACGGCAGGTGGCCCTGGGACCCGAGCGGGCGGGCCTCCGGCGGAGGCCAGGGAACGGGATGTCGTGGCCGGGGGTGTACCGGGACAGCGAAGGCGACCGAGGGAGCGGGCGCCGCGGAGCAGGGCAGGTCCGTGGAGCCGGTGCGCGCGGTTCCGGCTGTCACCTTGGCGAGGTGTGGGCCGCTGCCACCTCGGATGCGGCTCGCACCTGCAGGTTCGTTCAAGAAGGCGAGCGGACATGTCGACGTGCAGGCGCCGGTGGGACGCCGGACCGTCCTCCACGCCCGCAGGTTCGTTCCTGGGCTTGGGCGCCGAGTCTGCGTGCCTGACATGGATTGCACCCGGGAGGGGGATCCCGGGTGCAATCCGTTGCAAGCACGCGAGGAGCGCTGCTCCCGGCGCGGTCCAGGACCCGCGTCAGTCGTGTCGCAGGACGAACGAGGAGATGGCCTCGGCGGTGGCCGCGGGCTGCTCTAGGTGGACGTGGTGTCCGCCGTCCAACCACGTCGGTGGTCCCGCGCGCAGCCAGGCGCAGCGGGTGGCCAGCGCGGCGTCGTCCTTCAAGTGGCCGCGGGTGCCGAGCAGCAGCTGGACCGGGCACTGCACCGCGCGGAGCAGCGACTCCACCTGTGCGTCGTCCCACGCGTGGGAAAAGGCGCGCCGCAGGGCGGGATCGAACCGGAAGCGCACGCCACCTTCGACGGGCTCCGTCCCATGTCGAACCAGGTGCTCCGCCACGGCGCGGGGCATCTCGGGCGAGCGGGCGAGCAGCCGGTCGGTGGCAGCCTGGAGGTCCGGGTACACCGCCCGCCGCGAGGGCTTGTCCTGGTCCCGCACGTATGCGCGCAGCTTCTCGAGTGCGCGCGAGGGCGGGCCACCGTACGCCCCCGCGTTGTCGATGCAGGTGACGGAGGCCACGCGTTCGGGTTGCGCCGCCGCGTACGCGAGCGCCACCACGCCTCCGAGGCTGTGGCCCACGAGGTGGACACGCGGCAGCCGCGCGTACGCCAGCAGCGCGTGGACGTCGGCGAGGTACGCGCCCACCTCGTACCCGAGCCCCGCGGGGAGGTGACTGCTCTGTCCGTGGCCCCGGAAGTCGAGGGCGAGTGCGCGGAGGGAGCCCCCGAGCCCAGCGCACACCGGGTCGAAGGCGTGGGCGTGGTCCAACCAGCCGTGGAGCAGCACCACGGGGACGGTGCCCGCGGCGTTCCACTCGAGGACGTGAGACGTCACCGCGCCCCGGGTGAAGGCGCGCGAGGTGGGATGACTCACGTCCCGTCTACCGGCCTCCGCCCTTCTCCTTCGGCGTCAGCACGGCCATGAGCTGCTTGGCCTGGGACTCCGAGGCGCAGTGGTAGGTCTGGATCTTCCCCGCGCCGTTGTCGACGCGGATGACCCACGCGCCTTCTTCCTGGGTGAGGGTGGGCTTGGGCGTGCTCATGCTTCCTTCCAGTCCCACGCGGAGCGCCAGGCCTGGGTGGCGTGGGCGTGGTCCACGAGGGCGCCGTACGTCGGGTGCGCGGAGAGTGTGGCCGAGTCCCCCACGACGAACAAGTGTCGCCGCGGCCGCGTGAGGGCCACGTTCAGTCGCCGCAGGTCCTTGAGGAACCCGAGCTGCTGTTCGCCGTTGGACCGCACGAGCGAGAGCAGCACCACGTCCTTCTCCCGGCCCTGGAACGCGTCCACGGTGTCCACCTCGACCTCCACGTCCGGCAGCAGCTCGCGGAGCAGCCGCGCCTGGGCCGCGTAGGGCGTGATGAGCGCGAGCTCGGAAGGGGAGAGCCCCGCGGCGAGCAGGGCCCGGGCGCGGTCGACGACGAGCGCTGCCTCGCCCGGGTTGAGCAGGCTCTGGCCGTTGTCCTCCGCCGCCTCGTCCAGTCCTTTCCCCGCGGTGTCGAGGAAGAGGAAGGGCGGCGCCTCCACCTGCACGCTTGGGCTCAGCACCTCGGCGAGCGTGCGCCGGGCGACGGCCGGGTGGGCCCGCAGCTCGCCGCCGTAGGTGGTGCGGGAGGGGAAGTCCATGAGCGGCTCGCTCATGCGGTGCTGCTCGCGGAGCAGCTGCTTCACCCCGTCGCCGTGATCCTTCAGCAGCCGCTCGAAGAGGCTGACCGAGAGCCCGCCCTTCGCGGCGCGCTCGGACAGCACCGTGGGCGGGAGCTGGAAGGGATCTCCCGCCATCACCACCTTGTCGCTGCGCAGCCACGGGATGAGCGACACGGGCTCGGTGGCCTGGGTGGCCTCGTCGAAGAGGCACACGTCGAACTGCAGCGCGCTCACCACCCCGCTGTCCAGCGAGGTGCAGGTGGCGCACACCACCTGCGCACGCGAGAGCACCGCGTCCACGGCCTTGCGCTCGAGGGCGCGCGCGTCGTCGAACAGCTTGTAGGCCTCGGCCTTGCCCTCGCGGGCGTTCTGGAACCGCTCGCGGCTGCGTCCCTGGGTCCGCTGGCGGCGCGCGTAGCCGAGCAGCTCGAAGCCCTCGTCGAACAGCTGCCGGCTCAGCACCCGGTCCGGGTGTTCCTCCACGAGCGCGTCCAGCGCGTGCACCTGGAGCTGCGGCGAGATGCGCGCCGGGTGGCCGATGCGCACGCAGCGCAGGCCCGCGTCCAGGCACAGCTCGAGCAGGTGGTCCACCGCGGCGTTCGACGCGGCGGTGCAGAGGATGCGGGCGCCGGTGCGGGCGGCCTGCACGGCCACCTCCGCGAGCACGTGGCTCTTGCCGGTGCCGGGCGGCCCGTGGACGAGGAAGAAGTCCTGCGCCGCGAGCGCGCGGGTGACCGCCGCCTGCTGCTCCGGGTTGAGCGTCCGCATGGGCGTGAAGGGCGCGTCCCGCTCGAAGCGGGGCGGCTCACCCCCGAGCAACACCTCGCGCGTGCGGCGCTCGGCCCCCTTGTCGCGCGCGGCCATCCTGCGCAGCGCGGACTTCGCGCGGTCGAACGAGACGTCGTTGGGGACCACGTCCAGCAGCAGCCGCCCCTCGTGGACCCACGGTGGCGGCTCGCGGTCGAAGGCGAGCTGCACGGAGGTGGGCGTGGCGCGGGAGACGACGGCGCGCGCAGGCTCGCTCACCTCGGCCTTGCGCGGGCGGGCCTCCACGAGATCCCCGGGCCACAGCCGCACGGGCAGCCGCGCCTTGTCCGCGCGCTCGAGCGTGACGAGCACGCGGCCGCCCAGGCCCACGTTCTCCTCGCGCGACTCCACGTCCAGCAGCGTGAGCCCGCGCGCCTGGCGCTCCTGCAGCGAGAGCGCCTTCCGCTCCGCCCCGAGCCGGTCCTTCTCCTCCTGGCGCTCCACGTCCAGCAAGCGCGCGAGCATGTCGAAGTGCGAGACGTCCCGTGCCATGGCGGGCGGCGAGGGTAGGCTCCTGCGCACGTCCGGGGAAGGAGTGTCTGCACGTGGAGGGACTCGAGCGGTACCGCGCACAACACCAGAAGCGGCTGTGCCACATGCCGTGGCTGTACTTCACGTTGAAGCCGCACCACCGCGCGTGGGCCGAGGCGTGGCAGGCGGAGGTGCAGGCGGAGCTGAAGGCGCTGGAGACGGTGGAGATTGCCGAGGGCTGCTTCGTGGCGCCGGACGCGGCCGTCTTCGGCGAGCCGGGACGGCCGGTGCGCCTGGGGCCCGGCTGCGCGGTGGCCTCGGGGGCATTCCTCCACGGGCCCATCACCCTGGGCCGGGACGTGAGCATCAACGCGGGGGCGCGGCTGGACGGAGGCCGCGTGGGCATCACGGTGGGGGATGGCACGCGCATCGCGAGCGGGGCGACGCTGTACGCGTTCGACCACGGCCTGCGCCCGGACCGCCCGGTGCGCGAGCAGCCCGTCACCTCCAGCGGCATCGTGGTGGGGGCGGACGTGTGGCTGGGCGCGCAGGCGGGTGTGACGGACGGCGTGCGCATCGGGGACCACGCGGTGGTGGCCATGGGGGCGGTGGTGACGCGGGACGTGCCCGAGTGGGCCATCGTGGCCGGGGTGCCTGCGCGCGTGGTGGGAGACCGGCGGCAGCGCTGACGAAGGTGGACGGCCCCGTGGCGTACGGCCATCATGCTGCCCCATGCGGATCTTCGGGCCCTGGTGGGTGGTGACTGCGGCGGTCCTTGCCTGCGTCCCGGCGGAGGCTGGAAAGCGCCCCTACATCTGGAGCTTCGGGACGGAGACGGTTCCCGAGGGCGTGGTGGAGCTGGAGCAGTGGATGTGGTCGAAGTCGCGCGTCCCCGCGTCCCCCACCTCGCGCGCGGTCAACTGGTTGTGGTGGGCGCCCGTGTTCGGCGTCTCGCAGCACCTCGAGGTGGCGGTGCCGTTCCAGGTGCGCGCGGGTGCGGGGCGGCCGACGGAGCTGGAGTCTTTCGAGCTGGACGCCCGCCTGCGCCTCAAGCCCCGGACGAGCCAGGATCCCTTCCAGTTGACCTTCCGTGGGGCGTGGCACCAGCCGACGTCCGGGGGCCAGCGGCGGGTGGACGTGAACCTCATCTCCTCCTGGACGTTCGACAACGGGGCCCAGCTGCTCCTGGACGTGGGTGGGCTGGTGGCGGTGTCCGGGGCTTCCGTGGTGGGGACGGTGGACCTGGCCGGCTCGCTCCCGCTCACGGACGAGCTGAGGGCCGGCGTGGAGCTGTTCTCGGAAGTGCCTCTCCGCGGGCCGGCAGGCGTCACGCCGCACCCTTTCGTGGGGCCTTCGCTCGAGTGGACGCGGGGCCGTTTCTGGGTGACGGCGGGTGTCCTGGTGGGCCTGACACCCCTGTTCCCACAGACCCCCCACTTCATGCCGAGGCTCATGTGGGCCGTCGTTCTCTGATCCTGCTCCTCGCGCTGCTGCCCGTTGCCGCGGCCGCGGGGGGGCCGTCGCTGGCCGGCAAGGTCTCCCTCTTCCGCCGGGGCGAGGACGGATCACGGGAGCGGGCACAGGATGCGTCCGAGGTGCTGGTCTACGTCACGGGCTTCGAGGCGCCGGCGCCCGGCGGGCTGGCACCCCGGATGGAGCAGCGGGACAAGGCGTTCATCCCGGCCGTTCTCCCCGTGGTGAAGGGGCAGTCGGTGGAATTCGTGAACATGGACGCGCTGCTGCACAACGTCTTCTCGCCCTCGCCGGCGGCCGCCGCGCCGGGAAGGAAGATGGACCTCGGCAAGTACAAGGGGCCGGGCAGGGTGGTCAGCTACGAGTTCAAGCGCACCGGGCTCGTGGACCTGTACTGCGACATCCACGAGTCCATGCGGGCCACCGTCGTGGTGCTGCCCAACCCCGTTTTCACCTTCGCGAGGAGGGACGGCTCGTTCGAGTTCCCGAGAGACCTCGGGTCGCGCCAGGCAGCGCAGGCCCTCGAGGCGCACCTGCAGCAGGCCGGGCGGATCAAGGTGTTCGCGTGGGCGAAAGGTGCGCGCGCGCCGGCCTCGGTCGAGCTGGAGGTGAAGCCGGGCGTTGCCCTCCCTCCCCTGGTGATGGAACTGGAGATGCAGCCCGAGCGGGGCACGCACGACGACAAGCACGGGCGGCCCTACAGCACCCATCCGCCCGGGTACGGCGAGTGAAGCTGCGCTCCATCCGCTCGCGGCTCGCGCTGGTCTTCGGCGGGCTGGTGGTGCTGGTGCTGCTGACGGCCGTGGCCCTCTCGCGGCAGGCGCTGGAGCAGTCGGTCCGCGCGCGCGTGGACGCGGATGTCGCCGGGGTGCAGTGGCTGCTCGCGCGGGACATCCAGGGGCTGCGGCAGCTCACCGCGCTGGAAGTGGAGAAGGCGTTCCGCTTCAACTCGGACGTGGCCGGGACGTTGGCGCGGCTCGTCCAGCGCCGGGACGACGCGGCGCTGGGGCTCGAGGACGAAGGGGAGGGCCCGGCCCCGGTGGCCGTGTTGCGCGGGGAGCTGCGGGAGCTCATCGAGTCCACCGAGATGCCCGTGCTCAAGGGCCACGCGCTGTTCGCCGTGGTGGGGAAGGACCGCGAGCTGGTGTTCACCGAGTCCCGGCCGGGGTCGAGCGGGGAGCAGCTGGCCTCCACCCCGCTGCTGGAGCTCGCGCTGTCCGGCCAGGGGGGCGCGGCGGCGTGGTGCCGGGAGGAGCTGGAGCGGCAGCCGGTGAGGTTGCGCCGGGACGGAGGGAGCGGCGCACTGCTCGTGGTGGCCGTCCCCATCACGCTGCCCGGCGGGGGCGTGGTGGGCGCGGTTCTGGTGGGCACGCCGGCGGAGCAGGTCATCCAGGGGCTCGAGCGGTCCACGCGGGGCCGGGTTGCCCTGGTGGACGCCCACGGCCACGCCATCACCACCGGGGACGCAGGCTTCCGGGAGGCGGTGGAGCGCGTGGCTGGCGAGCGGCAGCTCGCCTTCTCGCTGGGAGGGGCGTCGTACGTGGGAGACGGCTTCGCCCCGGGGAACGAGGTGCTGCTCGGCGGGCGGGCGCTGCTGCTGAGGGATCTCGCGCAGGAGCAGGGCGAGTTCTTCGCGGCGTTCTTCGGCAGCAGGTTCCTGCTGTCGCTCGGCGTGCTCGGCGTGCTCTCCCTCGGGCTCACCCTCGCCGTCTCGCGGCGGCTCGCCCGCCCGCTCCGCGTGCTGGAATCCCAGGCGGAGGCCGTCCGGCAGGGGAACCTGGATGTCCACGTCCAGCCCGAGGGACACGACGAGGTGGCGCGGCTCACCCACGCCTTCAACGAGATGGTGGCAGGGCTCAAGCAGCGGGACCACATCAAGGGGCTGTTCAAGCGGTACCTGGACCCGCGCGTGGTGGAGCAGCTGATCGCCAACCCGGAGATGGCCTCGCCGGGGGGCGAGCGCCGCGAACTCACCCTGCTGTTCTCGGACCTCGCCGGCTTCACGCGCTTCAGCGAGCGGCTCACCCCGGAGGAGCTGGTGCGGCTGCTCAACACCTACTTCGGGCAGGCGACGGCGGTGCTCGGACGGCGGGAGGCCACGCTCGACAAGTTCATCGGTGACGCCATCATGTGCTTCTGGAACGCACCGCTGCGCGACGAGGCCCACGCGGCCAAGGGGTGCCTCGCCGCGCTGGATCTCCTGTCCGTGGTGGACGGCCTCCGAGGGGTGTTCGCAGAGGCGGGGGTGACGTCGTTCGACTGCCGGATAGGGGTGCACACCGGCGCGGCGGTCGTGGGCAACCTCGGCTCCCCGGACGCGCAGGACTACACGGCGGTGGGGGACTCGGTGAACCTCGCCTCGCGGCTCGAGGGGGCCTGCAAGGTGTACGGGACGCGGACGCTCGCGTCCGAGGCGGCGGTGCGTGCCGCCGGTGGCGCGGTGCACGCGCGGGAGCTGGACGTGGTGCGGGTGGTGGGGCGCAGCGAGCCGGTGCGTGTCTACGAGCTGGTGGGCCCCGGGGAGCTCCCGCCGCCCCCGCTGCCGGGGCGCTGGGCCGAGGCGCTCGCGCTTTACCGCGAGGGTCGCTTCGCCGAGGCGTTGGTGTTGTTCCAGCTGTCCCCGGAGGACGGCCCCTCCCAGCTCTACGCGGAGCGTTGCGAGGCCTGGCTGGCCGGCCCGCCGCCTGCCCCCGGCGCGTGGCGGGTGCACGACCTGACCTCGAAGTGAGCCCCGCGTGAACCGCCTCTCGAACGAGCCCTCGCCGTACCTCCGCCAGCACGCGGACAACCCGGTGGAGTGGTACCCGTGGGGGCCCGAGGCGCTCGCGCGGGCGAGGGCAGAGGACAAGCCCATCCTGCTGTCCGTGGGCTACTCCGCCTGCCACTGGTGCCACGTGATGGCGCACGAGTCCTTCGAGGACGCGGCCACGGCCGCGGTGATGAACGCGCACTTCGTCAACGTGAAGGTGGACCGCGAGGAGCGCCCGGACCTGGACCAGGTGTACCAGGGCGTGGTGCAGCTGATGGGGCGCGGGGGCGGGTGGCCGCTCACCGTCTTCTTGAAGCCGGACCTCTCGCCCTTCTTCGGCGGCACCTACTTTCCCCCCGAGGACCGCCACGGGCTGCCGGGCTTCAAGCGGCTGCTCGGGCTGCTCGCGGACGCGTGGAAGGGGCGCCGCGCCGAGGTGGACGCGCAGGCGGCAGACCTGTTGGACGGGCTCTCGCAGCTGGCGGTGTACGGGCTCGGGCAGCCGGCAGGAAGGCTCACCGCGGAGGACGTGGCGGCGGCGGCCCGCGGGCTCGCGGCGGAGGTGGACCCCGAGCACGGCGGCTTCGGAGGCGCACCGAAGTTCCCCAACCCCATGAACGTGTCGCTGCTGCTGCGGGGCTGGCGCAGGACGGGGGACGCCGCGCTGCGCGACGCGGCGCTGCTCACGCTCGAGAAGATGGCGCGCGGCGGCGTCTACGACCAGCTCGGCGGCGGCTTCCACCGGTACAGCGTGGACGAGCGGTGGGAGGTGCCGCACTTCGAGAAGATGCTCTACGACAACGCGCAACTGCTCCACCTGTACGCGGAGGGGTTCCAGGTGGAGCCGCGCCCGCTGTTCCGGGAGGTGGTGGAGCAGACGGTGGCCTGGCTCGAGCGAGAGATGCGCTCGGCGGAAGGGGCGTTCTGCGCGGCGCTGGACGCCGACAGCGAGGGGGTGGAGGGGAAGTACTTCGCGTGGACCCCTGCGCAGGTGGAGGCGGTGCTCGGACGGGAAGACGGGGCGCTGCTGTGCGGGCACCTCGGCATCACGCGCGAGGGCAACTTCGAGCACGGGACATCCGTTCCGCAGCGGGCGCGTGATGCGCAGGCGGGGACCGAGGCGCGGACAGAGTCCGGTCAGCGGAGGCTGTTCGAGGCCCGGCAGTCCCGCGTTCCTCCCGGACGCGACGACAAGGTGCTTGCGGGATGGAACGGTCTTGCAGTGCGGGGGCTCTCGTTCGCGGCGCGTGTGTTCGGGCGACCGGAGTGGGCGGAGGCCGCCGCGCGCGCCGCGGAGGTGACGTGGAAGGAGCTGTGGCGGGACGGCCGGCTGTTCCGCTCTCTCCAGCAGGGGCGCGCGCTCCACGCGGGGTGCCTCGAGGACTACGGGGACCTCGCCTCCGGTCTCTGCCACCTGTACCAGGCCACGTTCGAGCCGAAGTACCTCGAGTGGTCCAGGGCGCTGTGCGACGCCGCCGTGGCGCGCTTCTGGGACGCGGAGAAGGGGGCGTACCTGTCCGCGGAGAAGGGGAGCGCAGACCTCGTGACCGCAGCCTACGCGCTGCACGACAACGCCTTCCCGTCCGGTGCCTCCACGCTCACCGAGGCGCAGGTGATGCTGTCGGCGCTGACGGGGGACGCGTCGCTGCTCGCCCAGGCGGACGCGTACCTCTCCCGGCTGCAGGGGCCCCTGTGCAAGATGCCGGCGGCGTACGGCCACCTGTGGCTCGCAGCGGACGCGGCGCTGGATGGTGCTCCTTCCGTCGCGGTGGTGGGCGCGCGTGAAGAGGCCGCGCCGCTGCTCGCCGTGCTGGACCGCGGCTTCCATCCCACCGTGTCGAGGTGTTGGCACGAGGGCCGGGGCCCGGTCCCGCGGGAGCTCGCTGCCACGCTCGAGGGCAAGGCCATTCCCTCCGGGGCGGCGGCCTGGGTGTGCCGCGCCTTCCGGTGCGAGCCACCCAGTACGACCGCCGGCGCCCTCGCGTCGGCGCTCAGCCGCCCTCCAGTTTGATATCTCCCCTGCCTGCCCCGTCTCCCGGAGAAGCCCGCCATGTCCCAGACTGCCGCCTCGTGGTTCGACCGCCTCTCCAACTCCAGCCAGTCCGTCATCACCTCGCTCGGCGAGCTGAAGACCTATGCGCCGGGGACACCGCTCGTCCGCCGCGGCGCGGTGGAGAGCCACCTCTTCCTGCTGGAGGAGGGGACCGTGGAGGTGGCCGTGGAGGGCCACCGCCCCATCCAGCTGGGGAAGGGGGAGCTCGTCGGCGAGATGGCCTTCCTGGACAACGCCCCGCGGCGCAACACCATCTCCGCGCTCTCCGAGGTGAAGGCGCGCCGCATCACCCGCGGGGAGTTGATGGCGGCCTTCGTCACGGACCCCGCGGAGCTGCGGACCGTCCTCGACGAGGTGGTGAAGCTGCGCGAGGAGCGGCTCTCCACGGACCGCTCGGACGGGGACACCGCGGCGGCCTACGTGCGGAAGCTCGCGGCCGAGTCGCTCACGCACCGCGCGGTGCAGCACCCGTACCTCCGTGCGCTCGCGGAGGGGACGCTGCCGGACCTGCGCTGGGCCATGGCGGACTTCGCGCGCAACTACTACGGCTACTCGTCCCACTTCCCGCGGTACCTCACCACGGTCATCTCCCGACTGGAGAACCCGGCCCACCGCCGCTCCCTGCTCGAGAACCTGACGGAGGAGTCCGGCGTGTACGGCGAGGAGGAGTACGCGGAGCTCGCCGCGTTCGGCGTGAAGCGGGAGTGGATCGAAGGCATCGCCCACCCGCTGCTCTTCCAGCGCTTCTCGCGCGCGATCGGCGTGGACCACGCGGCGCACGTGGAGCGGGACCAGGTGGTGTGCTGGCGAGAGCTGTTCCTCTCGGTGCTCTCGGACGGCTCGCCCGCGGAGGCGCTGGGGGCGCTGGGCATCGGGACCGAGAACATCGTCCGGACCATCTACGGGCCGTTCGTGCAGGCGCTCTCCCGGTTGGATCTCCGCCCGGAGGACACCGTCTTCTTCCCCCTGCACACCGCGGTGGACGATCACCACCAGGCCACGCTGGAGGCCATCTCGGCGGACTTTGCCCGCACGGAGGAGGGGCGCGTGGGGCTGCGGCGCGGGATGTTGAAGGCGCTGGCGCTGCGGACGTCCTTCTGGGACTGGCTGTACGAGCGGGCGAAGCATCCCGCGCAGGCCGAGTCCGTGGCCTGAGTCGCCTTCACCACCCACGACGGAGACCGCGCCATGACCGAGGCACTCGACAAGCTGGTGGAGAACACGAAGTCCCGCAAGCCGCTCGCGGAGGGGGCGCCGCTCGAGGCGTTCCGCGCCCAGCCGCTCGCGCCCGGCAAGCCGCTGTACGCCAACCGGAACGAGAAGCTGAACATCGACTTCACCGTGGACCGGCTGGCGTTCCCGGACATCCAGGTGATGGACCCGCGCGTGGTGCGCATCCCCCCCGGCAAGAACAACGAGTGGCACAAGCACGCGCACGAGTCGCTCTTCGTGGTGCTCTCGGGCGAGGGCGAGGTGCGCGTGGGGGACGGCACCTTCCCGGTGAAGGCCGGCGAGGTGGCATACGTGCCTCGGTGGATTTTCCACCAGACGCGCAACACCTCGGCCACCGACGAGATGGTGGTGCTCGCCATCACCGACTTCGGCTTCACCGCGGGCGTGCTGGGTGACTACGACAAGCGCACGCGCCTGTCGGAGGGCGGGGCGGACTCGGCCGAGAAGCGCTGAGGCCCGGCATCCGCCGCACGACAGCCCAAGCTGTTCCACGTGCGCGCCGGGCGCCGGGACGCCGCGGGGTTGTGATAGCCACGCCGCATGTCCCAGACCCTCCCGGCCCCCTCTTTCCTGGACCGTCTCCCGGCAGCCCCGCGCGTGGTGTTCGCGTCGCTCGGGGTGGTGACGTCCTACGCTCCCAACACCACCATCGTGTTCCGCGGCGCGGTGGACACGCACCTGTTCCTCGTGGAGTCCGGGACGGTGGAGGTCATCCGGGATGGCGAGCCGTCGCTCCACCTGGAGGCCGGGCAGCTGGTGGGCGAGATGGCCTTCGTGGACGGCAGCTACCGCCGCAACACCATCGCCGCGCACACGCACGTGGTGGCCCGCCGCATCACCCGCGAGGAGCTCGAGCGCGGCTTCTCCGGGGACGCGCACGGACTCGAGGCGGTGATGGCGGCCATCCGGGTGCTGCGCGGGGAGCGGCTCGCCGGCCATCCCACGCCGGGGCGCACGGTGCAGGCCCCGCGGGTGGCCGAGGCGAAGGAGGACCCGTCGATGCGGTGGGATCTCTCCGACCTGTACGCCTCCCCGGCGGACTCCCGGCTCCACGACGATCTCGGCCGCGGGGTGAAGCTCGCCCGCACCTTCGCCGAGACCTGGCGCGGCAAGGTGGCCCGGCTCGGCCCCGGCGAGCTGCACCAGTCGCTGCAGCAGTACGAGGCCCTGATGGACGCCGTGTACCGCCCTGCCATCTACGCGCAGCTGCTCTTCTCGGCGGACACGTCCGACGCGCAGGCGCAGGGGCTGCTCGCGAAGACGCGCGAGGTGTCCACCGAGGCCTTCAACGAGGTGGCCTTCTTCGACGTGGAGCTCAAGAAGCTGTCCGGCGCCCAGCACCTGTCGCTCATGGCTGCCCTGCAGCTCAAGGGGTACCGCCACTACCTGGCGGGGCTCAAGAAGCTGGCCCCCTACACGCTGTCCGAGGCGGAGGAGCAGCTCGCGGCCACCAAGGCGCTCACGGGGAAGTCCGCCTGGGGGCAGCTGTACACGGAGGTGACGGGCCGGCTGCGCGTGCACTTGGTGGTGGACGGCGAGCGGAAGGTCCTGAACGTGGCGGAGGCGCGGGCGCTGCGCAGCTCGCCGGACCGGGACCTGCGGCGCGCGGCCACCGACGGGCTCATGGTGGCGTTCGAGCAGGAGAGCCACGTGCTCAACTTCTGCTTCAACACGCTCTTCCAGGACCACAAGCTGGACGTGGAGACGCGCGGCTTCAAGTCCATCACCGAGCCCACCTACCTGGACGACGAGCTCTCGGAGACCGTGGTCGAGAGCCTCATGCAGGCGACCGAGGCGCACTACGGGCTGGCGCAGCGCTACATGAAGCTCAAGGCGCGCGCGCTCGGGCTCTCGGACTTCTCCAGCCACGACGTGCTCGCGCCGCTGCTGCCGAGCGAGCAGAAGGTCTCCTTCGACGACGGCAAGGCCATGGTGCTGGACGCGTTCGGCGCGTTCCACCCGCGCTTCGCGGAGATTGCCCGCGAGTTCTTCGAGAAGCGGTGGCTGGACGTGATGCCGCGCCCCGGCAAGCGGGACGGCGCCTTCTGCTCGGGCGGCCTGCCGAGCACCCACCCCTACGTGCTGCTCAACTACCAGGGGCGCATCGAGGACGTGTCCACGACCGCGCACGAGCTGGGCCACGGCATCCACTTCTACCTGTCCCGTGACAGGTCCCCGCTCAACTTCTGGCCCACCACGTCGCTCGCGGAGACGGCCTCCGTGTTCGGGGAGCTGCTGCTCATGAAGCGGCTGCTCGAGAAGGAGCAGGACCGCGCGGCGCGGCGCGCCCTGGTGGGGGTGCGCATCGAGGACATCGTCTCCACGGTGTTCAACCAGGTGGCCTACACGCGCTTCGAGCAGAAGGCCCACGCGCGCCGCGGCGAGGGCGTGGTGCCGGTGGAGGACTTCAACGCGCTGTGGACCGCGGAGCGGCAGCGGCTCTACGGGGACGCCGTGAAGCTCTTCCCGCAGGACCGCTGGGGGTGGCTGTCCATCGGCCACTTCGTGCACTACCGGTTCTATTGCTACAGCTACGCCTTCGGGCAGCTGCTCGTGCTGGCGCTCTTCGCGAAGTACGAGGAGGAGGGAGAGGCCTTCCTCCCGAAGTACGTGGAGCTGCTCTCCTCCGGGTGCTCGGACACGCCGGAGGCGCTGCTCGCGCGCATGGGCGTGGACGTGGCAGACCCGGCGTTCTGGAGCCGCGGCTTCCGCACGCTCTCTGCGCTGCTGGACGAGTTCGAGTCGCTGCTGTGAGGGGTTGACGCCGCCGGCGCGCGGCCCCACGGGTACATGCATGGACCCGGAGCTGCTCGCGCACGGCGTGGTGGAGCGTTTCGGGGCGGCCGTCCCGGACCCGGCGCGGCGGCTCCGCGAGCGGCTGCTCGGGCCTGCGCTGGTGCGCCTCTCCGCGGCCCGGTGGGGCGGCGGGCTCTCGCTCGCGCTGCGGCTGCGGGAGCAACCCGTCCTGACGCCCGGGCGCGCCCCGGGAGACCAGGACTTCGTCTTCGTCTCCCGCGCACTCTTCCGCCCCCGCGTGGCGGACTACCTCGCGGTGGACTACGTGGCGCGCACCGCGCACGAGCTCGAGGGCGAGGGGCGCTTCCACCTGAAGCTCGTCACCTGCAAGCCGACCCCGCTCGGGGGCACCCGCCGCGAGCGGCTCCAGACGGCGCTCTGGGACGACGACGCGCACTTCGTCCTGCACGCGCGCAGTTGGCCGGGCGGGCGCTGGATGGCCTTTGCCCGGCTGCGGCTCGAGGCCTTCCTCCCGGCCCCGCCGGAGGAGATGCGCGTGGACGTGCGTGCGGGGGGACGCGGTCTCCGCCCCGTGGGCAGGTGGGCGCTGCTCGCCCGGTGACGCGCGCGCGTCAGCGCACCTCGTGGACCTTGAGCGTCCCGAGCAGCGGCGTGATGCGCGCGTCCCCTTCCAGCCCGAGCGCGAGGTGGGTGGCCAGCGCCACGTCCTCGTTGAACGTGGGGTCCATCTGCACCCACTCGCCCACCCACGCCTCCACCCACTCGTGCCAGTAGAAAGCCGGCACGTCGTCCGACTGGCGCAGGTAGACGAGCCCGTCCACGCGGCGCGCGGGAATGCCCGCGGCGCGCAGCAGGGACACCGTGAGCAGGCTGTGCTCGGTGCAGTCCCCCTTGCGCTGGCGCAGCACGTCCGTGGCCCGGTCCGAGCTGGTGCCGTAGTTCTTCTCCACGTTCTCGTACACCCAGCGGTTGACGGCGCGCGCCGCGGCCCACGCGTCCGGCTGTCCCTTCGTGAGCTTCGCCGCGAGCTCGCGGATGGCGGGCGCGGAGGACTCCACGGAGAGCGTGGCCTCCAGGTTGGGGCCCTTGTCCGGGTCCGCGAGCGGGAAGCGCGGCGGCTTCTGCGGCGGGGGCGGGGCCCTCAGCGTCAGCGCCACGCGGCCGTCCGCGAGCTTCTCGTACGACTGCCGTGCCGTCTTCTCGTGGAACTCGGCCGGCAGCCCCGAGAGCACCAGCCGCACCTCCCCGGGGACCTTCCTGGACGCGGCAGGCAGCGCGGCGGGCAGCACCACGCGCGTGAGATCGAACACCTCGGCCACGTCCTGCCGCTTCGCCGTCTGCTCGGGCTCCGCGCGGGCGAGGAAGTTGGCGCCGAAGTTCACCTCGAGGATTTCTCCCTCGTCGGTGACGAGGTGCTTCACGGGGACCTTCTCCTTCTCGGAGAGGCTCGTCACGGTGCGCAGCCGCGTGGGCACGCCGCCGAGGTTCCGCGTGGTGGTTCCCTCCGGCGTGGCGCGCACCTCCCAGTGCTTGAGGTCCATGAAGTCCAGGGAGGGGACGTTCACCGGGGCAGAGCGGAGCAGGGCCACGCGCACCGGGTCTGCCGCCTCCGTGCGCTCGGTGCAGGGCGGGAAGGTGAGCGTCTCCTCCGCCTGCCCCGGCCGCGTGCGGCGGACGGTCAGCTTGTCCGCGAGGCAGGTGCCCTCCAGCGTCTGTTCCCCGCCGTCCCCCGCCTGCTCGAAGCGGAAGGACTTGAGCTTCCCGTTCGGGCGCCCGTCGTAGGTGCGCTGCTCGCGGTGGTGGCGCTCGCTGCGGCGGCCCCCCACGTTGGCGATGAAGGCCAGCCGGTTGTCCGTGGCCACGTCACCGGAGGGCAGCCCCGTCACGCTCGTGGAGAGCCAGCCCACCTTCTTGTCCAGGAGGTACAGGCCGAAGAACTCCGTGCCCGCGGGACGGCGGACGCGGAGCACGTCGTGGCGGGGCGCGGCGAGCGCGGCAGCGCACCAGAGCAGCAGCGCCGCGGAGGCGAGGCGGGAAGGGAGGCGCATCGGTCCGTCGGACGCGCGGCTACAGCAGCTTCTTCAAGACGATGAGATCGTCCCCCACCTTGTAGAAGTCCCGGAACCGGCACTCCTCCACGTAGCGGATGGACTCGTAGAAGCCCTTCGTGGGGCCGTACGCCTCGGTGGCGGAGGTCTCCACGCGGATCATCCGGGCGCCGCGGCGGCGGAGCTCGCCCTCCATGGCGGACACCAGCGCCGAGCCGATGCCCTGGCCGCGGACCTCCGGGTCAGACGCGACCCAGTACAGGTCGTACACCCCGTGCGCGAGCGGCGTGGGGCCGTAGCAGACGAAGCCGACCACCTGCGCCCCCTTGGTCGCCACCAGGATGGAGTACTCCCGGTTCCCCGGCTGGAGCGCCTTGTCGACGTCCGCGAGCGCGTGCTCCGTCTCGTCCCTGGTGAAGGTCTCGATGCGGGTGATGAGCGACTGCAGCTGCTCGCGGTGGGACTCGTTGAGGGGCTGGATTTCCATGGCTTTGGACTCGTGGCTTAACACTGCTACCGGGGATTGGCACGGCAACGCGTGCTTTACTGCCTGCCTGCCATGCGCATCCGGGATCCCATCCACGGCACGCTCCCCGTCTCGGACGCGGAGAAGGCCGTCATCGACAGCCGTTTCTTCCAGCGCCTCCGCACCGTGCGGCAGCTGGGCTTCGGGGAGCTCGCGTTCCCCGGGGGAACCCACACCCGCCATGCCCACAGCCTCGGCGCCATGCACGTGGCCGGGCGGCTGTTCGACGCGGTCGCCTCCCGCAGCCAGCTCCCCGAGGGGGTGAAGGACCGCTTCCGCGCCGCCGTGCGCGCCGCGGTGCTGTGCCACGACATCGGCCACATGCCGCTCAGCCATGCCTCCGAGCAGATTGCCCCGCCGCGCGCCGAGCTGCGGTTGCCCGAGTGGCTGCTCGGCGGGACCCCCGCGGAAGGTCGCGCGAGCCACGAGGACTACGGGGCGAAGATCCTCGTGGACAGCTCGCTCACGCCCCTGGTGCGCGCGCATTACGGCGCGCTCGGCATCGCCCCGGAGGACCTCGCCTTCCTCGTGACCGGCGCGCAGCCGCCCGGCGGCTCGCACTTCGTCCACGAGGGGGTGGACTGGGCGCCGCTGCTCCGCGCGCTCGTCTCCGGGGAGCTGGACGCGGACCGGATGGACTACCTGCTGCGCGACAGCTTCTACACGGGCGTCCAGTACGGCCGGTACGACCTGGACTGGATTGCCAGCAACCTCAACCCCGCCTTCCGAGGGGGAAAGGCCTGGCTCGCACTCAGCCGCCCCGCCGCGTTCGCGTTCGAGGACTTCCTGCTGAGCCGCTACCACATGTTCGTGTCCGTCTACCTCCACCACACGAGCGTCAACTTCGACCACATGCTGCACCGGTACTACGAGGAGGCGCGCGGCGAGTTCGAGATTCCCTCGGACCCGGAGGCCTTCCTCGACTGCGACGACGTGGCGCTCCACGCGGCGCTGCGGAAGTCCTCCAACCGGTGGGCGAAGCGCATCGTGGCGCGGCAGGGCTTCAAGCTGGTGGCCTCCTTCACCGAGCGGGACGCCGACTACGATCTCGGGGCGCTCGAGGCAGCGCTCGCAGCAGCGGGGCTCGAGTACTTCTCCGTCACCTCGCGCACCACGCTCAGCCGCTACGCGGACAAGGGGGGCCCGCCGCTCTTCATCCTGGACGTTCCCACGGGCAGGCTCACCGAGGTGTCCCAGTACACGCCCCTGTACCAGCGCTACTCCGGTTCGCTGGAGCTGCGGCGCCTCTTCGTCCGGCCGGACCAGGCGGACGCCGCCCGCGCGCGGCTCTCCTCGCTGCTGCCGCACGCGCCGTGAGTGAGCCGCTCGCAGGACTGCTCGGCCTCACCCCCGAGCCCGCCCCGACGCGGGACGCCGCCACGGTGCTGCTCTACCGCCGCGCCCCGTCCGGGGTGGAGGTGTACTGGACGCACCGCGACGGCCGGCTCTCGTTCGCCCCCGGCTTCCACGCGCTCCCCGGGGGGAAGCTGGACGCCTCCGACTGCGAGGTGCCCGTGGACGGCGCCTCGGGGCTGGACGCCGCCCTGCGCGTGGCCGCCGCGCGCGAGCTGTTCGAGGAGGTGGGCGTGCTGGCTGCAAGGGCACCGGGGCCGTTGTCGCCGGACGTGCTGCGCCCCCTGCGCCGGGCACTCGTGGACGGGAAGCTCGGCTTCGGCGAGGTGCTCGGTCGACTCGGGGCGCGGCTGGACGCAGGAATGTTCCACGGCGCGGGAAGGTGGGTGACGCCGCCGTACCTCCCGTCGCGCTTCGACGCGCGGATGTTCCTCGTGAAGGCGCCGGCGTGGGCGGAGGCAGAGCCCTGGCCGGGAGAACTCGTGCACGGCGGCTGGGTGACGCCCGCACGCGCGCTCGGGGAGTGGGAGGAAGGCAGGGCGCTGCTCCACCCGCCGCAGGTGCACGCCTTCCGGGTGATGGCGGACTTCCGGGGCGTGGACGGGGCGCTGGCAAGGCTCCGGGCGCCGCCGCTGTCCGGGCCGGACTTCGTCTCCGGGGACCTCGAGTTCCAGGCGGGCATCCGTTGTACGCCCTTGCAGACCCCCACGCTGCCCCCGGCCACCCACACCAACTGCTGGATTCTCGGACACGGCGAGCTGCTGGTGGTGGACCCCGGCCCCTCCGACGGGGCGGCGCTGGAGCCGCTGTGGACGAGGCTCGACGATCTCGGGCGCCGCGGATGCCGCGTGAAGGCGGTGGTGCTCACGCACCACCACGCGGACCACGTGGGCGGGGTGCGCGCCGTGATGGAACGGCTGTCCGTCCCGGCCTGGGCCCACGCGCGCACGGCGGACCGGCTGCAGGTGCCCGTCTCGCGGCTGCTGCAGGACGGGGAGGTGCTGGAGCTCGCCGGGACGCCCCCCATGCGCTGGCAGGTGCTGCACACGCCCGGCCACGCGCGCGGCCACGTGTGCCTCGTGGACCTGCGCTCGCGCGCCGCGGTGGTCGGGGACATGGTGGCCGGCGTGGGCACCATCGTCATCGATCCTCCCGAGGGGGACATGGCGGACTACCTCGCCCAGCTCGAGCGGCTGCGCGCGCTGCCCGTGGGAGCGCTCTGCCCGGCCCACGGCGCGGTGCTGCCGGATGGGCCCGGGAAACTCGCCGAGTACCTCGCGCACCGGAGGACGCGGACCTTCGTGGTGCTCGAGGCCACGCCCGAGTCCGGGGCCACGCTCGCGGACATCACCGCCGCGGCCTACGCCGACACGCCGGCCTTCCTCCACCCGGTGGCCGAGCGCAGCTGCGAGGCGACGCTGGTCATGCTGCAGCAGGAGGGGAAGGTGGCGTGGCGGGGGGACCGCTGTCACCGCGTCCCTCGCGGCGCATGAGCCACGGGAGCGGCGCGAGCAGCAGCAGGAGCTGCGGCAGCAGCGAGACCAGGTCCGGGTAGACGCCGAGCAGCTCCACCCCGGGCACGGGCAGGGGCCGCAGCGGCAGGGCCCCCACCTCCTGCAGCGCGTGCAGCCCCTTGCCGAGCAGCATCACGGCGGTGAGGAACAGCAGCCACGTGGAGGCGGTGAAGAGCGTCTTCATGGGCAGCACGTAGCCCACGCGGTTGACGAACAGCACCAGGCCCCCGAGCGCCACCAGGCCTGCCGCCGCGCCCCACGCCGCGCCCGCCGCCGAGTCGATGGCGAGTCCCTGGAGGAACAGCGCCGTCTCGAGGCTCTCGCGGAGCAGCGCGCTGAAGCTGATGAAGAAGAGCCCCGCCACGCTGCCGCGGCCGAGCGCCCCCTGCACCTCGCCGCGGAGCTCGTTCATGAACTTCCGCGTGCCGGCGCGCGAGTTGAGCCAGAAGGCCGCGTACAGCAGCATCCCCACCGCCGCGAGCGCCACCAGCCCCTCCATCCACTCGCGGTTGGCCCCGGCGA
>JBDLRJ010000320.1:0-7894 GCA_039800145.1 Pseudomonadota bacterium
CCTCTTTCGTCCGGCGTCAAAGGCCGCGGTCCACGCCGGTTCGCATCGCGGCGAGTCCCATCCTGCCGTGCTTCAGCATCTCCTCCATCAGCTTCCACACCTGCCCGTCCGTCGCTCTCACCGGCCCATCCTCCGACAGGGCGGATGACGGTCAGCGAGGTACGCCGGCGGGCCTCATGGATGGGGAGGTGTAATTGTCGCCGGTGGGGAAGTGTCATTGTCGTCGAGCAAGAGCTGGATGCCTACGTGGTCAAGCACGGGGCCTGGCACCTTCTTTGGCTCGGCTTGCCAGGGGAAGCGGCCGAGCGGATGCTCGATGCGCAGTTCATGGCCGCCATGCTCGGTAGCTACGACACGGCCATTGCGTGCCGCGTGCCGGCTCGGCATGGACTCATCCATCCGAGACATCCCCATGGGTTCTTCGATCCGCTCCTCCTTACAACCGGTGCTGCTCGAGGGCCCACCGCACCCGGATCCTCATCCGGACCAGCGCCGCAAGAAGGGCAGGACCTGCTCGAGGACGGCTGCAGGTGCCTCCAGGTGCATGAAGTGGCCTGCCCCGCGGACGACCCTGTGCTCGGGCCCCGCCGGCGCATCGACGGACGCCATGCAGGCGCGGAAGAACTCCGGGCGGATGCAGCCGTCGCGCTCCCCCGACAGTGCCAGCACCGGCACGCGAGGCGGGGGCATCAACAGCGGAAGCAGTTCCCGGTTCGGGGCCTCCCACAACCGGGCGAGACACCGGTGGTACCCCAGTGCTGCCTCTCCGATCACCGGGTCGCTCAACCGGGCCACCACCTCGTTGACGTGCCGCTCCGGTGGCTCCCAGCCGGGAGACCAGTCGCGCCACAGCCGGCGAACCAACTGCCCTCGCCGGTCCGACAGCGCCCATCCCGGCAGCAGCGGCAGCTGGAAGAACAGGATGTACCCGGAGTTCAGCCACTGACGGGGATGCAGGGGCAGCCTGCGAAGGAAGGCGCCGGCGTGCGGGATGGCGAGCGAGACGAAGGCCCGGAAACGGTGCGGGGCACTCGCAACCGCACCCCATCCCGCCACCGCCCCCCAGTCGTGGCCGACGAGGCTCGCGGACGGCTCGCCCAGGTGATCGAGCCAGCCGAGGATGTCCTCTGCGAGAGACCGGACGTGGTAGCTCCCCGAGGCGTGGACCGAGCTGCGCTCGTACCCCCGCAGGGTCGGCACGAGCACGCGGTAGCCGGCGGCTCTCAGGGGTTCGATCAGCGGCGCAAACGTCCCCGGCAGGTCCGGGAACCCGTGCAGGCAGACCACGAGCGGCCCGCTGCGGCCGTGGAGCGGGGCGGAGAAGGAGGTGCCGCCCGGCCCTGCGCGCGTCAGCACCGTGCTGTCGCCGTTTGATGCCTCGCTCATGGTTCGCTCGCTGCGACGATCAATGGGGACGACAGGTGGTCTCCGCTCCGGCCTTCAGGGCGGAACATCTCATCATGGGCGGGCTCGGGCAGTGCCTGATCTCGCGCCCCCGGAACGCGCAAAGGCAAACCGCGTCACAGGCGGGTGGACGGTGCGCTGGTCTCAACTGCCCACCGCCGGCTTCTCCGTTGAAGCGGAGGTCCACGTCCACGAAGACGGCGTGACGCGCGTAAGCCGGGCGGAGGCTTCGTTCTCGCCGGATTGAGCTGCGAGGACGGGGCCGGCACACCGGGCTCCCCGTCAGGCGGCCCCCTCCAGACCTGGAGGCAGTTCCCGCGACAGGTGCTTGCCGAAGCGGCCCATCACCCACGCATGGAGCGGCGCCTGGGTGAGCAGGTACAGCGCCCACGGCAGGGAGGGCACGAACTCGTGGATCGCTGCGAGCGTGTACCTGCGGTGCTGGACCTGCCTGAATTCCAACCACCCGGTGTCCGAGGTCCTGCTGAGCATCCCCCCGACGATGTGGAACTTCGTCCGGTCCCCGGCCTTGCCGTCCACGTACTGGAGCATCAGCAGCGGCAGCCGGAGCGGGGCGAAGACGAACGACACGCTCCCCGTCTCGGGAACGCTGTGGACCCGGATGAGCGTGCGAAACAGCACGGGGAGCCACTTCATGTACTCCGAGGAGATCCACCGGCAGTCGTGGCCCGGAAGGCTCGGCAGCCGCTGGATGGAGCGGACCGTGTTGGCCCCTCCCGAGCGGCGTTTCACGCGGGGCGGCGCGGGCGCCCGGGCGTGCGCCAGCGTCTCGGTGGCCATGGCCCTGAACGTGGGGTACCGGATGTTCGGCCGGACGAGTGCGTCCGGATCGGACGCGGGGAGATCACACAGCAGGCTGTCGATGAGCGGGGAGACCAGCTCGTAGCTCGCTCCGCCGAACAACGTGACCCACCGCTTGGAGAAGGCCGTGGACCGGATGGGCACCGGCACCATCCAGCGCCTGAGGCCGAGCACCTCGGCCATCTGGCGGAGGAGCTTCTCGTACGTGAGCGACTCGCCGGTCACCACGTCCAGCGTCCGCCCCTCGAACGCACTCCCGTCGGCCGCGGCGGCAATGACGCGCACGACGTCGTCGACGTGGACCGCCTGCGTGCGCCTCTGGGTCCACTCGGGGAGGATCATCAGCGGGAGACGGTCCACGAGCGTCTTCAAGATCTCGAACGACGATCCGCCCGGACCGACGATCATTCCCGCCCGGAGCTCCGTCACCGGGATGCCGGTGGACCGGAGAACCTCGCCCACCTCGAGCCGGCTCTCCAGGTGCGGGCTGATGTGGCCCGTCGGCACGAGCCCGCCGAGGTAGACGATCCGCCGGACACCCGCGGCCACGCACCCCCGCGCGAAGTTGTCCGCGAGGAGCAGGTCCGTGTCGTGGAAGTTGCCCTGGAAGAGGCGGGTGGACGGCATCATGGAGTGGACGAGGTAGACGGCGGTGTCCGCACCCTCGAGCACGTCCGCGGTGCTCCTCGCGGAGAACAGGTCTGCGCCCTTCCAGCGAACGGACGGGGGAAGGTTTCCGAGCGGGCGCCGCGAGACTGCCACCCGTTCGCCGGGCTGTTCGGACAAGGCGGTGAGCACCTTCGCCCCGATGAAGCCGCTCGCGCCCGTGATCACTGTCCGCATGCGTGGAGGCTAACCGCTGCCGGGGGAGGGCGCCCGGTTGCAGATACCGCTGGCACTGCGTGAGCTCGAGGGGCCCGTGCGTTAGGGTTGATGACCTTCGCCCCTCCCGAAGGGATCCACGGCCAACCCGCGGTCCGGCCTCCTCCAGCATCCTCGCGCCCATGACTCCCTCCCTCCTTCAAGCCGAGGCGCACATCGCCCCCCAGCCGAGGCTGGTCCTCCAGTTCGGTGCGGACATCGCCGAGCGCCTGTCCGGGGCGGACCTGCTCGGGCAGCTCAAGGCCGCGGTGGTCTCGGTGCGCACGCGCGTTGCCAACGCGTGGGGCTTCTCGTTCGGTGGCGTCATCCTCCGGGACTCCGCGCGCGTCTCGCCGGGCGGGTGGGAGCTGCGGGTGGACTCCCAGGTGGTGGCCTCGGGCGAGTGCACCGTGGGCGGGTGGATGTTGCTCGCGCACGAGGGCCCGCTCCCGGACGTTGGCCGTCCAGCGGAAGATCCCTCCTTCGGGATGCCCGTCCGGTGGATCACGGACGCGGAGGCCGCCCCCTACCGGGAGGATCCGCGCTTCGTCCTGGTCGACTGGATGTCCGTGGTGGTCACGTCGTTCGAGGCGGCGGTGGAGCGGAGCCTCCCGTCCCTCGTGGGCTTCGAGCAGTTGGACGCCCTCCTCGCCCGCGCGGAGGTGGTTCCACCGGCGCTCGCGTCAGCGGTCGCGGATGCGGGCCTCCCGCGGGACGCACTGCTCCGCTTGCTGCGCTCCCTGCTCGCGAGCAGCCGTCCCCTGCTCGCCATGGCGCTGATCCTGGAACTCGCGGTCCTCGAGTCCCCGCGCCTGCGGGCAGGGGACGAGCAGGGGTGGATCGCTGCCGTGCGTGACCGGTTGTCCCCGGTTTGAAGCCAGGGCCGCGGCGTCACGCCTCGGCAGCGACGTCCCGATAAACAGTGCCATTCGTGCAGAGGAATCAGTTGCGGGACCCGTGCGCCCGGTTATTGATTGGCGCACATGTCATGAAGAATTCAGTCTTGCTGCTCCTCCCTCTCGCGCTGGTCCTTTCCGTCCCAGCAGCGGCCCAGCCGGTCGGTGCGTTCCTCGAGCGGGCGCGCACGCTGAACCTCGACGCGAGGGCCGCTACCGCGGCGGTGGCGAGGGCGGATGCTGAGTCCGCGCAGGCATGGGCCGCGCTGCTCCCGACGCTCTCCGCCAGCGCAGGCTGGACCCGGAACCAGTACCCGGCCGAGTTCGACCAGCCGGGGGCGCCGGGAGCGGGCACGAAGCGGATCGTCATCGTCCCGGAGAACCAGCTCGAGGCGACGC
Source organism: Pseudomonadota bacterium (assembly GCA_039800145.1). Taxonomy (GTDB): domain Bacteria; phylum Myxococcota; class Myxococcia; order Myxococcales; family Myxococcaceae; genus VGRA01. The sequence goes on from JBDLRJ010000320.1 coordinate 4,383, forward strand.
TTCGGCTGGAAGCACCGCTCGTGGACGTCTCTCGTTGGCTCCGGGTGAGGGCTGGGGCACGTGCAGCAGAGGCCGCCGCGCTGCGGAGGGGGGCCACCACCGAGGCAGTGCAGCGCGCCGTGGTGTCCGCCTACTACCAGCTTGGATCCTCCCATGCGCTCGGGAGGGCGGCGGCCCGCGGGCTGGAGGTGGCGCGGTCTTCTCTCGGAATGGCCGAGGCACGGGCGAAGGCAGGTGCCGCCCCCGAGCTGGACGTGTTGCGGGCGCGCGCGGAGGTCGAACGCAACCGGCAGCTCGTGGCGGACGCCGAGGCGCTCGTGGCCATCTCCGCCCGTGCGCTGGAGACCCTGTCCGGCCTGGCGCCGGTGGGCGAGGTGCAGCTGCCCACGGACGACCTGCACGAGGAGCCGTCCCTGTCCTCACTTGAGCGCAACCTCGACGGGCTGCCTTCGGTCCAGGCCGCGGCGCAGGAGGTAGGCGTTGCTGCTGCCAACCGCGAAGCGGCGTGGGCCACGCTCCTCCCCAGCGTCTCCGCCCAGGCCACCCAGCGCTTCACGAACGCGACCGGCTTCCAGGACCAGGGCGCCCTCTGGAACGTGGGGGTGGGGATGTCGTGGAGGGGGGACGTCGCGGCGCTCCACGGGGCGCGGTCCCTCGCGACCGCAGAGGAGTCCGCCGCGGTGTCCGCGGAGCGTGCACAGGCGCAGGCCCGGGACGCGCTGCACGCGGACTGGCACCGGGTACGGGCCGCGATCGAAAAGCTGCGCGCGGCCGGCGCCCAGTCCGAGGCCGCCACCCGCGCCGAAATGCTCGCCTCCGAGCGTTACGCGGCCGGGACCGCGACCCAGGTGGACGTGCTGCAAGCCGGCCGGGACGCACTCTCTGCGGAACTCAGCCGCGTGCAGGCCAGCGCGGAGCTGGCCCAGGCGCGCGCCTCGCTCCGCCTGTCTGCCCACTTGCCGCTGGAGGTGACGCCATGAACTCCGGGGGACTGTCCGGCGCGGGCACGTGGTCCCGCTGGCGCACCATGGCCGGGGTGGGCATCCGGATGATGTTCCACGATCGGCTGAAGCTGCTGGGCACGCTCACCGGCGTCGTCTTCGCCTGCCTGCTCTCGAACCAGCAGGCCGGGACCTTCCTGGGGCTCCTCGGCAAGAACGTCATGTTCATCGAGAACGCGTCCGCGGACGTGTGGATCGCCCCGCCGTTCACCCGGCAATTCCAGGGCGGCAAGCTGCTGTCGGACGCGGTGTTGAACCAGGCACGCGCCACGCCGGGGGTGGACTGGGCGGAGCCGCTGCTCCTCCAGACCGCGCAGGTCCAGCTGCCCACCGGTGGCAGCGAGCCGGTGTCGCTCGTGGGCACGCGTGCCCCGCGCTTTGCCGGCGGTCCGTGGAACCTCGTGGCCGGGGACGCATCCGTGCTCACCCAGCCGCTGGGGATGATCTTCGAGGACAGCGAGCGCGAGAAGGTGGGCGGCCTCAACCTGGGCAGCGTGCGCGAGGTGAATGGCCACCGCGTGCAGGCACGGGGCTTCACCTGGGGCCTGCTACCGTTCGGCCCGGCCTACGCCTTCGCCGAGGAGACGCTCGCGCGGGAGGTGCTGGGACTTCCCGCCGACAAGCACACCTTCATCCTCGTGGGCGCCGCTCATGGGCAGTCGCCCGAGGCACTGGCCGAGGAGCTCCAGCGCCGCCTGCCGCAGACGAAGGTGATGACGCGCGGCCAGTACCGGGGCGAGGTGATCAAGTACCTGCTCACCGCCACCGCCATCGGCATCAGCTTCGGGACCTCCACGCTCTTCGGATTGCTCGTGGGCTTCGTCACCGTGGCGCTGTCGATGTTCTCCTCGGTGATCGACAACATCCGCCAGTTCGGGACGCTCAAGGCCATCGGCGCCACCACGTGGGACCTGGCCAAGCTGCTGTTCGTCCAATCCTGCGTCTACGCGCTGACCGGGTCGGTGATCGGGCTCTTCCTCGTCACGCGCATCGCCGAGGTGTCCCGAAACCCCAACCTCGCCATCATCCTCCCGCCGTGGCTGCTCGCCAGCACCGCCGGGATGATGGTGCTGCTCTGCGTCTCGGCGTCGTTCCTGTCCCTCCTCCGCCTGCGAAAGCTGGAGCCCGCCATGGTGTTCCGATGAGCCCCGCCATCCAGATGCGCGGGGTGACCAAGACGTATGGCTCGGGGGCGCTGGCCTACACCGCGTTGAAGGGCGTGGACCTCCAGGTGGAACGCGGCGAGTTCCTCATGCTGGTGGGCCCCTCCGGCAGCGGGAAGACCACGCTGCTGTCCCTCATGGGGTGCGTGCTCTCGCCCACCGGGGGCGAGGCGTACCTCTTCGGAGATGCGCTGCACGGGCGGACCGAGGCCCAGCTGCCGCCGCTGAGGCTTCGCTACATCGGCTTCATCTTCCAGGGGCACAACCTGCTGCCCTCGCTGACCGCCACCGAGAACGTGGCGCTCCCGCTGGAGTTGCGTGGGTACTCGCACCGCGCGGCGGTGAAGGAGGCCCACCACGTGCTCGAGCGGGTGGGGCTGTTGGACAAGCGGGGGAGCCTCCCGGACGAACTCTCCGGCGGACAGCGCCAGCGTGTGGCGGTGGCGCGCGCCATCGCGGGCAAGCCGCCGCTGGTGCTGGCAGACGAGCCCACGGCCGCGCTGGACGCGCAGTCCGGCATGCAGGTCACGACGCTGCTCAAGGAGTTGGCCACGGAGCTCGGGAACACCGTGCTCGTGGTCACCCACGACAACCGCATCTTCCACCTCGCCGATCGCACCATCCACATCGAGGACGGCCGCATCGTGCCGCCGCCCCGCGCCTGAACGGAGCCACGCCATGGTCCAGAGAATCCCCCGTCCCGTCCGAGCCGTGCTCCTGTTCTCGGCGCTCGCGTTCATGGGTGTCCAGGTGGTGCGCACCGCCACCGCCGGGCCCGCCACGTTGCCGCGCGAGAACGACGTCAAGAAGGCCGAGCGCACCGCGGTGAGCCGGTCCGGCGGCGTCGACGAGCGGTCCGCGCTCCCACCGGGGGGGGACGTGGTGGGCGGAAACGGCGTGGTGGAGCCGCTGGACCGCGAGACGCGGGTGGCTGCGCAGGTGACCGCAGTGGTGGAGCGGGTGCTGGTCCGCGAGGGCGAGCGCGTCGAGCCGGGCGCGCTCCTCGTGCAGCTCGCGGCCTCCGTGGAGAAGGCGGCGCTGCAGGCGGCGGAGGCGGAGTTGGCCGCCGAGCGGGCCACCTGGGCCCGGACCCAGAAGGGGCTCCGGGGCGAGGACCGGGAGGCCGTCGCGGCCGAGTCCGACGCGGCGCGCGCGCGGGCCGAGCTGTCCACGGCGGTGCTGCAGCGCACCGAGCAGCTCGCGAAGGCAGGCGCCGCCACCGCGGACGAGCTGGAGCGGGCGAAGAGGCAAGCGCAGGGAGACGCTGCCACGGCCCGGTCGCTTGAGGCCCGGAGGCGCGCCGCGGATGCAGGCTCGCGGCAGGAGGATCTCGCCATCCAGCGGGCGC
>JBDLRJ010000321.1:0-2652 GCA_039800145.1 Pseudomonadota bacterium
GGGGCTGCGCCTGGACGCGGCCGAGGGGCTCCTGCTGCTCGGGGAGCCGCGCTGGCGGGACGTGGTGGCCGGCGCCGTCTCCGCGTTCCCCGGGGAAGAGGCGCGCGAGGAGCTGCAGGCGCTGCTGGAGGACGCTGCATGAGGCTCGTGGACACGCATTGCCACCTGGAGCGTCGCGAGGGATTGGACATCCTTGCAGTGCTGGACCGCGCGCGCGCGGCCGGGCTGGTGCACGCGGTCGTCGTCGGGCAGTTCCAGGGCCCCGGTGACTTCGGCCACGCGCTGGACGTGGCGGCCGAGCACCCGGACTTCCTCACGCCCACCGTGGGCATCCACCCGCACGAGGCGGCGCGTGCCTCCGAGGCGGACCTCGCCCAGTTGCGCGCGCTCTGCGCACGGCCGGAGGTCGCCGCCGTGGGCGAGGCGGGGCTGGACTACTACTACGATCACTCTCCGCGGGACGTGCAGCAGCGGATCTTCCGCTGGCAGTGCGACCTGGCCCAGGAACTCGGCAAGCCGCTGGTGGTCCACGTGCGGGACGCCCACGAGGACTGTCTCCGCGTTCTCCGCGAGTCCGGGGTCCGCGACGGCGTCATCCACTGCTTCACCGGGGACACGGCGGCCGCGCGCGGCTACCTCGACCTGGGCTTCCACCTCTCGCTCTCCGGCGTCCTCACGTACAAGAAGACGGAGCCGCTGCAGGACGCGGCCCGGTACGCGCCCCTGGACCGGCTGATGGTGGAGACGGACAGCCCGTACCTGGCGCCCGTGCCGTTCCGGGGAAAGAAGAACGAGCCCGCCTACGTGGTGGAGACCGCGAAGAAGCTCGCGGAGCTCAAGGGCCTGGCGGTGGAGGAGGTGGGGGAGACCACCACCCGCACCGCCGCGGCCTTCTTCGGTTTCAGCGCCTGAGCGGGCGGCTCAGCCCGCCGTGCCGTCGCCGTCCGTCTTCCCGGCCTCGGCCTCGGCCGTGAGCGCTGCGAAGGGCTTGAAGCTGAACTTCTGCTCGGGGGCGGGCTGCGGCGCGGCGGCCGCGGGCTTCTTCTCCGGCTTGCGCTCGCGGGGCTCCTGCCTGTCCCGCCGCGGCTGCTCGCGGCCCGCGTCCTTCCCGCCGCCCTTGTGGCGCGGCGGCACCGGCGCACGGCCGCGGGCGGTGGGGACGGGCCCCTTCCAGAGGTGCCGGTCGTAGAGGCGCGCGTTCTCGGTCCAGCGGTCGTTCTGATCCTTCTGCATGATCTCCAGCCAGCTGGCGACCCGGCTGTCGATGCTGTCGATCATGTGGACCAGCATGGCCTCGAGCGTCATGGGCAGCTTGGGCGAGCCCCACTCCAGTTGGCCGTGGTGCGAGATGACGATGTGGGTCAGGTGGTGCTCGAGCAGCGGCGGGAAGCCGTCGATCCGGGAGGCCTTCTCGCGGATGGCCTGCGCGGTCATGGTGATGTGGCCGACCAGCCGCCCCTCGTCCGTGTACTCGAAGCCCTTCTCCGAGGAGATCTCCCGGACCTTCAGGATGTCGTGCAGCAGGGCGCCTGCGACGAGGAGATCCCGGTCCGCCTGCGGGTAGTGATCTGCCATCCGGTGCGCGAGCCGCATCACCGAGTGGATGTGCTCGGCGAGTCCACCGCGGTACGCGTGGTGGATGCCCTTGGCGGCCGGGGCCACCTTGAGCGGCTCGGCCACGGAGGGATCGTCCAGGAAGGCGAACAGCAGTGCGCGGACGTGCGTATCGCCCACCCGCCCGGCGATCTCCCGGACGTGGTGGATGTGCTGCGCGGCCTGGCCGCGGCCGTGCTCGGCGCCGGACTTCTCTGCCGCCTTCTCCGGCTTCTCCGCGCGCGGTTCCCTCTCCTCGGCGCCGTCCGCCGCGGGGGCCGCCACGGGCGTGAACTCGGCGGGATCCAGCGGGGTGGGATCCAGCTTCTCCAGCCGGTCGATCACCACCTGCAGCTTCTTCTGCCAGGTGATGGTGTGGCCCTGGACGAGGAGGAAGTCTCCCTCGGCGAACGCGGCCTCCGCTGCCTCCACGTTCTCGAACACGCGGGCGTCCACCTCGCCGGTCTTGTCCTGGAGGGTGAGCGCCAGGAAGCCCTTCCCGCTGCGCCCGGTGTGCTTCACCTTCTTCCCCACGCGGAACACCGTGTGGACGGGCTCCTTCTCCTTCAGGGCCTGCACGTAGACCTTTCGGATCTCCTCGTCTGCGGGGGCGAGTGAATGCGAAGGGGGGGTGATCTCGTCCATGGGTTCAACTCCTCGGGAAGGGCGCGCACCCTAACCCAACTCCGCCCCGGCAAAAGGGCGGACAGCGCGCGGCCCGGTGTGGATAGGATGCCGACATGACTCTTGCTCACGTTGTGACCCTGGCGGTGTTGGCGGCGGACCCCGGCGGCCCCGGCTGGGAGAAGGATGCCCAGAGTGACGGGATCACCATCTACGCGCGGCAGCAGAAGGGGGCCGAGGTCCGCGAGATGAAGGCCGAGGGGATCATCGACGCTTCGCCGATGGCCGTGTGGAAGGCCATCCGGGACTACCCCAACTACAAGTCCACCATGCCGTACACCTCCGAGAGCCGCGTGATCTCGCAGGACCCGGCCGGCAAGACGACCCTGTTCTACAGCGTGGTGAACGCGCCGCTGGTGGACAAGCGGGACTACC
>JBDLRJ010000322.1:0-3160 GCA_039800145.1 Pseudomonadota bacterium
CGTACCCGCCCGGCAGGCGTATTCCCACTCGGCCTCCGTGGGGAGCCGCCACCCGGAACAGTTCAGGCCGCGCCAAGTCACCGCCGGTGCGTCGGGGGCGCTGGTTTCCACCAACCGGTAGGCAGGCTCCAAGCCATCTCGGAGGGACAGTGCGTTGCAGTACCTGACGGCATCGAACCAGCTGACATCCGTCACGGGGCACTCGTCATTCTCACCCGCCCATGCGCGGTGGGCGGACGCTCCGCGGCGGGCGGACGAGGGGTCTTGCCCCATCAGGGCTAGGTACTGTCTCTTCGTAACGAGCACGTTCCAAATCTCGAAAGGACGCGTCAGTCGAACCAGGTGGACTGGTTTCTCCAGGTCCAAGCCACCGTCCACCACTACCTCGTCGTCGTCGCGGGATGCTCCCATCCAGAATTCGCCGGGCTCGATTCGGACTGCCCGTGGGTAGCGTGGCTGAGCGGCCGAAGTGACACGCGCCGGAACTGGGACGGCCGCAGCAGGTTGTACCGGGGCCGTAGCTGGTCTCGGCTGCAGCACAGGGGCCGTGGGCTGAGGCTGCGGGGCCGGAACAACCTTCGGTGCTTCCACCGGCACCTCCGCAGGCTTCACCATCCAGCTCGGGGCGTTCGCCGGCACGCCGACCACCTTCCGCAGCACCTCCGCCGCCAGTTCCTTCGCCTCCCTCTCGGAGATGCACGCCACCACCCGCACCTCCTCCAGCCCTTCCACCTCGTAGTCCTCCAGTATGCCGTCCTCGGCCGCCTCGGTGAGCGCCTGCTGGAACATCCCCACGTCCCGCTTGAAGCCGCTCCGAACCTCCGCGACGTCGGCCTCGCTCAAGCCAGTTTCCCGTTGCCGCTTTTCCAGGGCCTTCCCATCCAGCAGCTTGAGCTGCCCCCCTCGCATCAGCCACCAGTACAGCTCTCGCCACTCCAGCATCGCGGCGGAGGCACTCTTCGCTCCCTCGTGTGCGTCGTCCCCGTCCCGGCTCCGCGCCAACTCCGCAAACTCGCCACCGAGGTACGACTCGAAGAACCAGACCACCACCTGGTTCAGCGCGGTGTTCACCGTCAGCAGCGCCTGCTCGTCCACGCTGCGGATGTCTCCCTTGTCGTGAGCGCCGAGGTTCCGGTACGCCTGCACCGTCCGCAGCGGGACCTGGATGTGCTCGGGCAGCCGGTCCTTCAGCGCCACGAGCAGGTCCTCCAGCATCAGCTTCTCCGCCGGCTTGCCTCCCTTCTCCCGTCCCTCTCGCCGGTAGGTGAACTTGAGCAGGCTCTCTGCGGTGGTCCCTGCAGACGCCAGCACCCCGCGCCGCCGGGATAGCCCGCTCTCCACGCCCCGGATCTCGCGGATCTCCCGCCGCAGGTCGTCGTACGCGTGGCGCAGCCGCTCCAACTCCTCGCGGATGGCGTCACTGGTCTCAATGGACATATCACATCATCCAACGCCAGCGGCCTGCCGACTGCAACCTCCGAGTGGACCGACGATGGACGCCCTACTGGTACAAGTACGGCACGACGGACCAGGGGCTCCGCCACTTACACCCGGCCCTGCGCTTCGAGGAGCAGCCTAAGATGGTTGAGGGAGTTCAGGGTTGCCGGGTGCGTCGTGTCGATCCGCCCCTCGGTTTCCGTGAGCGCCCGTTGGAGGAGAGGATGGGCCTCGGCAAGTCACCCAAGCCCGAGAAGGAGCATCCCGAGGTTGGCCACGGTCGAGAGAGTGGCGGGATGGTCCGAGCCGAGAAGCCGCCCCGCTGCTTGCAGGTCCTGAAGGTAGAGGAAAGCCGCCCGTGCCACCTGTTGAAGGCCTCGCGGTCCCGGACGAGTCGCTGAGCAGGCGAATGGGAGGCGGGAAGGTGCATGCCGGTCCAGAGCTTTGGCGACAATCCGTGGCACAGCAACCAACACCGGGAGCTACCGGGCGGGCCACGTCGGCCCGCCAACACCCGATGACTTCATCACCCCCTCATCAGCCCCTGCGGAGGCCTCGCCGTGCTGATGACTCCCCAGCACGCGGGCAATAAAAAACCCCAGGGGTTACCTGGGGTTTCTTGGAGCGGGAAAAGGGATTTGAACCCTCGACCCTCGCCTTGGCAAGGCGATGCTCTACCACTGAGCTATTCCCGCGTCTGTCCTGCGACTGCGTGCTGCCGAAAACGCGCGGGTAAGTACCTCCGCCGTCGCCGCACGTCAAGTCCCTCGTTTCGGGGAGCTTCCACTCCACCCCGGTCACGCCTCGTTGGGCAGGTGAACCCTGGACTCGGACACGAGCACCTTCTCGCCGGGGCCGGGCGCCGTGATGACGAGCCGTTCCCCCTCCCAATGGGCGCGGCCCTGGATGGAGACCGTCTCGCCGTCGGTGAGGGTCCCCTCGCTCCAGTGCTCGGGCTCATAGGCCCCCCGGCCCCCGGGGAGATGTGCCGCCAGGAAGTCCTCCAGGCGGCGCAAGTTCTCCTCGCGGTGCCGCTGGCGGTCGCGGCGGTTCGGCCGAAGGGCGAGTTCCAGCGCGTCCGTCCGCACCAGCGCCCGGCCCGTGGCGTCCTCCACGTAGAAGGTGCTCCAGTCCGCCTTGAGGAGCACTTCCGGAGGTCCGTTCGCCCCCACGGAGACGGGCCCGATGGAGACCTCGATGGGCAGCCCCCCGCGACGGGCCGTCACCGACAGCTGCCACGCCACGCACGAGGCCTCCCGGATGGGAGACAGCAGGGGCGGCTCGGCGGAGATCACCGTCCCCACGATCCGCACCACCGCGCCGTCCGGGACGTCTCGGACCTGCACGACCGGAGCTCCCCCCATCTGCTCCATCGCCGTCTTTCCGAACGAGGCGAGCAGCAACAGCCCGAGCACCGCACCCGCGGCGATGACGTAGACGAGGATCTCCATCCGCAGCAGCCTCCCCGACCCGACCCCCAGGGCACCGACGCGGCCCCTGCGCCCGGGCTCACGGCCCTACGCCGTCCCGCCCGGCTGGGGCTCGGTGGTCGCCGCCCCCCGCCCCTCCAGCACCCGGAAGAACGCCCGGAAGTAGTTCACCATGGAGATGACCGAGAACAACGTGGAGCCGTAGATGCACACGCGCCCCACCGTGTTGAAGTTCACCGGCCCCTTCCACACGCCCAGGTCCAGCACGTGCGTGTAGTGCGTGCACAGGGCGA
>JBDLRJ010000323.1:0-29188 GCA_039800145.1 Pseudomonadota bacterium
GGGCGCGGTTGCTAGGCAGACGCCCCCTTATCGAGCCCATGGACACGCCTGTCTTCGCATCCCACCCGCCCCGGGTGACGCTCACCAACGGCTTCTCCGAGGCGTTCGACAACGCCGTGGCCACGGCGCGCACCTGCTACTCGAGCCGCGTCGTCACCGCGGCGGACGTGCGGAAGGACGAGCCTGCGCGGCAGCTGCGGGACCGCATTGCACGCGAGACGTACGCGGCGGGCCACCACACCACCCTGCAGCACGCCACGTTCCAGTTCGCGCTGGAGAACGTCTCCCGGCAGGTCATCTGGTCCCTGCTGCACGCCCACCCCTTCTACAACTCCGAGCAGGTGAGCCAGCGGTACGTGGAGGTGAAGGCGGGGAACGTGGCCATTCCCGCGCTCTCCCCGGAGGCGGACGCGGTCTATCGCGACTGCGTGGTCAAGCAGATGGCGGCCTACCAGGGGCTCATCCGGCTGCTGACGCCGAAGGTGGAGGAGGCCTTCTTCCAGCTCTTCCCCGGACGGCGGCGCACGCCGGAGAAGTGGGCCTCCGCCATCAAGAAGCGGGCGCAGGAGGTGGCGCGGTACGTCCTGCCGGTCGCCACGCACGCGCACCTGTACCACACGGTCTCCGGCCTCACCCTGCACCGCTACCACCGGCTCTGCCTCCAGTTGGACGTTCCTGCAGAGGCGCGGCTGCTGGTGCAGGGGATGGTGGACGCCGTCCGCACGGTGGACCCGCTCTTCTTCCGGGACGTGGAAGATCCCCTCCCGCTCGAGCAGACGCTGGAGTACCGGGCCCTCTCCGAGCTCGGGCGGCTGCAGGTGAAGGGGGCCTCCGCGCGCGTCTTCCTGCAGGAGTTCGACGCGGGGCTCGGCGCCTTGCGCTCGAAGCTGGTGGACGGCTCTGCGCATGCCACGGCGAGCGTGGCCGCGGGGGTCCGCGCCGTTCTGGGCGTGACGGCCGCGGAGCTCTCGGACGAGGCGGCGGTGGACCGGGTGCTCTCTCCCGTCCAGAACCCTTACCTCGGCGAGGCGCTCAACCTCTCCACGGTGAGCAAGCTCACCCGCGCGCTCTCCCACGCCCACTTCACCTTCCAGAAGAAGCTGAGCCACACCGCGGACAGCCAGGACCAGCGCCACCGCATGACGCCCGCCAGCCGGCCGGTGCTCCACGCCACCTTCGTCCCGGACTTCGTGGACGTGGTGGTGCCGGACCTGGTGCCCGCAGTGCCCGAGGCGCACGCCCTCTACCTGGAGGTGTGCGCGCAGGCGTGGGCGGCCATCACGCGGCTGCTCGAGCTGGGCGTGGGCGCCGAGCAGGCGCTCTACCTGCTCCCCAACGCCTTCCCGGTCCGCTTCCACGAGAGCGGGGACCTGCTGCACCACCACCACAAGTGGGTGCACCGGCTCTGCTACACGGCGCAGGAGGAGATCTGGCGCGCCTCGGTGGAGGAGGTGACGCAGGTGCGGGGGCTGCACCCGCTGCTCGGGCGCCACCTCCAGCCCCCCTGCACGCTGCGCAAGCAGGCCGGTATCCGTCCCATGTGCCCGGAAGGGCCCCGCTTCTGCGGCGTCCCGGTGTGGACCCTGGACGTCCCGCAGTTCCAACGAGTCCTCTGAGAGAGACAACGAACCAATGACCATCTACACGAAGACGGGTGACACCGGGGACACGGGGCTGTTCGGCGGCGGGCGCGTGGCCAAGAGCGACGCGCGCGTGGACGCCTACGGCGAGGTGGACGAACTCAACGCGCACCTGGGCCTCTGCCGCTCGCTCGGCCTGGACCCGGAGCTGGATGCGCTGGTGGAGCAGCTTCAGAACCAGCTCTTCGTGCTGGGCGGCATCATCGCCACGCCGCAGGGCACCAAGGCCATGGCGAGCCTCCCGCAGTTGGACGCAGCCTGGGTGCCGGACATGGAGCGGGCCATCGACCGGTTCGACACGGAGCTCAAGCCGCTCACCAACTTCATCCTGCCCGGAGGCGGCGCCGCGGCCTCCGCGCTCCACGTGGCGCGCACCGTCTGCCGCCGCGCCGAGCGCCGCGTGGTGCCGCTGCAGCGCGCGGACAAGGTGGACATGGCCTGCGTGGTGTACCTGAACCGGCTGTCGGATCTCCTCTTCACGCTCGCGCGCGTGCAGAACCACCGGAGCGGCGTGCCGGACGTGCTGTGGGTGCCGAAGAAGTGAGCCCACTCCCCGCGGCCGCGCTGCGGGAGCTCTCGCGCGCGGCCCGGTTCGATCTCTGCGGCTTCGCCCGCGCCGAGCCCATCCCCGCCGAGCACCTCACCTCGTGGCTCGAGGCGGGGTACGCCGCGGACATGGACTGGATGGGCGAGCGCGCCGCGGAGCGGCTGGATGTCTCGCGCCTGCTGCCGGGGGCGCGCACGGTCGTCTCGTTCGCGTGCAACTACTACGGTGAGCACCCGGACAGCGCCGCGTCCCCGCTCGCGCTCTACGCCCGCGGCCGCGACTACCACGCGACGATGAGGGACCGGGTCCGCGCCTTCCGCCGCTCGTTGCGCGCCGCGTTCCCGCACGTGGAGACCTACGCCGGCGTGGACGCCACGCCCCTCATGGAGAAGGTGTGGGCAGTGCGCGCGGGCCTCGGCCACGTGGGGAAGAACGGCTGCCTCATCACCCGCGACTTCGGCTCCTGGGTGGTGCTCGCCACCATGGTGTTGGACGCGGAGGTGGACGAGTACCCGGACGCGGTGCCCGCGGACCGCTGCGGCGCGTGCCGGCTGTGCCTCACCCACTGCCCCACGGGCGCCATCGTGCCGGGGCGGCAGGTGGACGCGCGCAGGTGCATCTCGTTCCAGACCATCGAGAACGAGGGCGAGGTGCCCGCGGGCCTCCGCGGTGCGCTGCGCGAGTGGGTGTTCGGGTGTGACGTGTGCCAGCGCGTCTGCCCGCTGAACCGTGCGCCCGTTCCCACGCAGGACGCACGCTTCCTTCCGCGCCCGGTGGCGGGGCTGTCCGCGCTGCAGCTCGCGGCGATGTCCCGAGCGGAATACGAGCAGTACGTGCCCGGCTCGGCACTGGCGCGCGCGGGTTACGACGGGCTGCGGCGCAATGCCGCCTACGCGCTCGGGGCCGCGCGGGACGCGTCGGCGCGCGCGGTGCTCGAGCAGCTCGCGCACGATGCTGCCCCCCGCGTGGCCGAGGCCGCGCGCTGGGCACTCGCGGAACTGGGCGGGGCCGCCCATGTCTGAGACCCGGCGCGTGCCGTGGACCGTGTACGCGGCCCTCTCGGGCCAGGTGCTCCTGAGCGCGGGCACCTACCTCGCCGCGCGGCGGGCGATGGAGGAGGTGGCCCCGCTCAACCTCGTCCTCTGGCGCTTCCTGCTCAGCTCCTCCGTCTTCGTGCTGCTGCTCCTGTTCACGCCGGGGCCGAAGCTGCCGCCGCCGGGACTGCGGCTCCGGGTCCTCTTGCTCGGGCTCGTGGCGGGTCCCATCAACCAGGGCATGTTCTTCCTCGGGCTGAAGTCCTCGAGCCCCGCGCACGCCTCGCTCCTCTACGCGCTGACGCCCGCGGGGGTGTACCTGTACCTGCTGTCGCGCGGGCGCGAGCGGTTCACCGGCCGGCGCGCGGTGGGGTTGATGCTCGCCTTCTCGGGCGTCGCGGTGCTGCTGCTCGGCAAGGGACTGGCCCACTCGGTGGGCTCGCTCTGGGGAGATGCGCTCATCCTCTCCGCAGTGAGTGCGTGGGTGGTCTACACGTCCGAGGGCAAGCCGCTCTCGGAGCGCTTCGGGCCGCTGCGCGCCACGGCGTGGACCATGGTGTGCGCGGGGGCCTGGTCCTGGGCCATGGCGCCGTGGACCCTGTCCGTGGACGCGCTCACGCGCGCGAGTCCCGCGGCGTGGGCATGCCTCGGCTACCTCGGGGTCCTCACCTCGGTCGTCTCCTACCTGCTCTGGTACTACGCGCTGTCGCGGCTCGAGGCCTCGCGGGTGGCCGTCTTCTCCAACCTGCAGCCCATCGTGACCGCGGTCATGGCGTGGGCCGTGGTGGGCGACGTGCTCCCGTGGGAGTGGGGGATGGGCGCGGTCCTGGTGCTCGTGGGCGTGCGCGTGACGCAGTCCGCGGTGTCGCCCGCGCGCCCGGCGGGCGCGGTCGCGGCGCACGGCAACGGGTGAAGTCCTCCCCGGTGCCCTGCGCGGACTCGCAATCCATCCCAACCGCGGGCCGCGCGTCCCTGGCCCGCCTTCCCCTCGGCGGGCACTGTGCGTCCCGGAACACCGTGCTGCGGCAGCCCACTGCGGCGCGGGGGCGCGGGCGGCGCTATGGTTTCAAACCGCCATGCGCCTTTCCCGCCGCCACCTGCTGCTCGGTACCTCCAGCCTCACGCTGCTCGGTTGCACGAAGAAGAGCGTCCGCGAGTTCGAGGCAGGCCGCGAGGTGGCGCAGGTGCTGGATGCGCAGCCCACGCGGGACGGGGCGGGCGTCACGCTCAAGCGCGCGCTGGGGGGCCGGGCGCTCTCGCTGCTGGATCCCTTCCTGCTCCTGGACGAGTTCCAGTCCGACAACCCGAACGACTACCTCGCCGGCTTCCCGGACCACCCGCACCGCGGCTTCGAGACGGTGACGTACATGATCCAGGGCGCCATGGAGCACCGGGACACGCTCGGTAACCAGGGGCGGCTCGGGCCTGGCGGTGCGCAGTGGATGACCGCGGGCCACGGCATCATCCACTCGGAGATGCCGAAGCAGGAGCGCGGCCTCATGTGGGGCTTCCAGCTGTGGGTGAACCTCCCCGCGTCCCGCAAGATGATTCCACCCCGCTACCAGGACATCCCGCCGGACCAGGTGGCCGAGGCGGAGCTGGAAGGCGCGAAGGTGCGCGTGGTGGCGGGCACGGCTTTTGGCAAGACCGGGCCCGTGTCCGGGATCGACGTGGAGCCGCTCTACTTCGACGCCACCCTGGCGCGCGGCGCGGAGCTGCGCGAGAAGACGCCGCTCGGCCACAACGCCTTCGCGTACGTCACGGACGGCGCGGTGCGCCTCGGCCCCTCGGGACGCGAGGTGCGGAAGGGACAGCTCGCGGTGCTGGGGCCGGGGGACGGCGTGGTGCTGACGGGGACGGAGGGCGGCGGACGTGCGCTGCTCATCGCCGGGAGGCCGCTCCGTGAGCCGGTGGCGCGCGGTGGACCGTTCGTCATGAACACGCAGGAGGAGCTGCGGCGGGCCTACGAGGACTACCGCAGCGGGCGGTTGACGCAGCTGTAGGGGGCCCGGCTACTCGCCGCTGGGATCCCACTCCTCGATGCCCTTCTTCATCAGCTTTTTCGCCCCGGCGCGGGCGGCATCCTCGTCCTCCTGCTTCGGCGCGGACGCACCCTCCTGCGCCGCTCCTTCCGGGTCGGCCTCCGGCGATGACCGCTCGGCGGTCGGGCCCGGGGGAGACGAGGGGCCGCTGGACGCGCGCTCCTCGCGCACGGGCTCGGGGCGCGCGGCGGGCCGCTCCTCCCGCGCCTGTGTCCGCGCGGGGGGCTCCTTGTCCCCGTCGGACGGTGACGGCGCCGGCGACGCGTCCTCCGCGTCCCCGCGGGCGGGTGCCTCGGCCTGCTCCGAGCGCCGGCGCGGGACGCTGGGTACGTCCGCGGGGGCGCGCTTGCGCGGGAGCGTGGCCTCGTCCACGGGGCGCTTGCGGTCGAAGGTGTCCTCGTCGATCCCCGCCTGGTCCAGCTCCACGTGGCGGCCGCGGCAGTCGTCGTTCCGCCGGGTGCACTTGTTGAGGCACAGCCCGAGCTTCTCCCGCAGCTTGGACTGGGTGCCGTACGAGGTGGTGCAGTCCTCCTTGCAGTCGGCGTGTGCTTCCCGGCACTCGTCGAGGCGCTCCTCGAGCGTGCCGGCCCCCGCGGAGGAGGCGGCGGCGAGGAAGAGAAGTGCGAACAGGCGACCCATGTGAGTTACGGTACCATCCATGGCCGCAGGGACGCTCGACGTGGGTCTGGTGTTCAACAAGACGTTCGAGACCTTCAAGCGCATGGCGGGGCCGCTCATCGGCTTCACCGCGCTGATGATTCTCCCCCTGTCCCTCGTCACGGGCGGCCTGAACTTCGCACTCCAGTTCACCCAGAAGGACAGCGACACCAGCCCGGTCATGGTCGGGGCGGTGGTGCTTGGGCTGTTCTTCTTCGGGGTCCTGCAGGTGCTGGTGCAGCAGGTCTACACGGCGGTGGTGTGCCGGGCCGTGGTGGACGTGCAGGACGGCAGGCTGGACGCGACGTTCGAGAGCCTGCTCAAGGGCATCCGCGGCGTCGAGGTGGTGAACCTCATCGTCACGGGCATCCTGGTGGCGCTCGGGGTGGGCATCGGGATCCTCTTCTGCATCGCCCCCGGCGTGTACCTCGCCGTGTCCTGGGCCGTGGCCATCCCGGTGGTGGCGCTCGAGGGACTGTCCGGGCCGGAGGCGCTCACCCGCAGCAACCAGCTGGTGGCAGGAAACTGGTGGCAGGTCTTCGCGGTCCTCTTCGTGTTCGGGATCCTCGGGTCCCTCGTGAGCATGTTCTTGTGCTGCTGCGGTCCCATCGCGTCGCTGGTGACCGTGCCGCTCGGCGCCATCTCCTCCACGGAGCTCTACCTGGCCCTGCGGGGCGGAGAGGGCGGGAGCGCCCAGCCGCAGCCCCCTGCAGGGATCTCGCTCGAGAAACCCACCTCGGCCTGAGCCCTCACCGGGGCGCCGGTGCAGGCCCCAGTGCGCGGGCCCTCGCCTCCGCGCCTGCCCCGCGGTCCGGCCGCGAGGCGGTAGGGGGACATGGCCCCTCACCCTCGGCCCCCCTGGCGCGGGGGCGGCCGCCGCGCCGCCCGCGGAGGTGATGCGCGCGCGGCAATCGCCGTGCCCGGTGCGGCCGTACCGGGGTTGGCTGCCGGTGCGCGTTCCGCTTGCGCGCACACGGGCACCGGACTAGCCACCGCGGCCACCATGGCCCCGCTCTCGACCGACGCCCTGTCCCAGCTGTTCCTCGACGCCCGCACCCACCGCGCCTGGAAGCCCGAGCCCGTGGACGACGCGCTGCTCGGGCAACTGTGGACGCTCACGCAGCTGGGCCCGACCTCCTCCAACGCCGTCCCGTTCCGGGTGGTCTTCGTGAAGTCACCCGAGGGGAAGGCGAAGCTGCTGCCGGCCATGGACGCGGGCAACCTGGAGCGCACCCGCCTCGCGCCCGTCAACGCGGTGCTCGCGTTCGACCTGGCCTTCACCGCTCGGATGGCCGTGCAGAACCCGGGCAAGGACGTCTCGTGGGCGCTCAACAACCCGGCGCTCGCCGAGCGGATGGCGCACGACAACGGCTGGCTGCAGGCCGGCTACTTCATCCTCGCCGCCCGCGCGCTCGGGCTGGACTGTGGCCCCATGGGCGGCTTCAACGCCGGGGCCGTGGACGCGGCCTTCCTCGCGGGCACGCAGTGGCGGTCCTTCCTGGTGGTGAACCTCGGCCACGGCGACGGCTCGGGCCTCTTCCCGCGTGCCCCGCGCGTGCCCTTCGCGGACGGTGCGCGCGTCGTGTAGCTCAGTCCCGGTGCGAGGCGAGCCACGACTCGGTCTCGCTGCGCCCGGCGCCGTCGGTGTTCGGCAGCGCGGCCTCGAGCAAGCCCCTCGCCTCGGCCCGGTGGACGGGCTGGGACCACAGCGCCTCCGCCCAGCGCCGGCGCGCGGCCAGCCTGGCGCCCACGGGAGGACCGCCCGCGTCCAGCGCGGCGAGCGCCTCCTTCGCCTCTTCCCTCACCGCGGCCGGGTCCTGGGTCACGGGGAGCAGCAGCTCCGCCCGCTCGAGGAGCCCGGCCGCCGCCAGCGGTGAGAGCCGGGCGCCCCCCGCACGGAACACCGCGCGGTAACGGTCCCACGAGGCGAGCGCCGCGCGGTTGTCCCCCGCTGCCGACTGGACCCGTGCGAGCGCCGCGAGCGTGTCCAGCACTTCCGCGTGCTGCTTCCCGTACATCTGTTCTGCGCGCTGGATCGCCTCGCCCGCGAGTGACACTGCGCGCGCCGTGCTGCCCGTGGCGGCGAGCACCTGGCTCTCCAGCTCCATCATGTGCAGCTGCGCCGCGGAGCCCTCCGCGGGCTTCCCGGAGAGGAGGGTCTCCGCCTCGTCGTAGGCCTTCGCCGCCTGTTCAAAGCGGCCCGCCTGGAGCAGGGCGGTGGCGAGGAGCAGGCGGGGGACCGCGCGCCCGAGGGGCGGGGCGCGGCCCGCGTCTCTCAAGGTCGCGCAGCGCCGTGCGGAGGCCGCGGCTGCCTCCAGGTCCAGGAGCTCGAACTCGATCGTGGAGAGATCACACCAGCCGTCCGAGAGGCCCGGGTTGGAGGGGCCGAGCAGCCGCTCGGCCGCGGCGAGGGCCTGCTGAATTCCCTCCCGCGCGGAGATGACTTCGCCCTTCTCCATCTGCATCCAGGCGATCGAGCTGCGCAGGCGGGCCGCGTCCAGGGAGCCCGGTCCCGCGTCTGCCTCCACCCACCGGAGGGATTCCCCGTAGTGAGCCAGCGCCGTGTCCTTCGCCCCCGCCGCCCAGTGCGCGTCCCCGCGTCCCTCGGCCAGGAGCGCACGCAGCGAGGCTGCCTGTCCCGTGCGCTGGAGCAGCGCCTCGGCCATGTCGCCCAGGAGCAGGGCCTGCCGCGGCTGGAGCAGGCGCCAGCCCACGACCGACACCAGGCGTGACAGCACGCGCGCCGCGAGCCGGTCGTCCCCCGCGGCCAGCGCCGCCCGGACCGCGGTGCCGAACGCGGCGTGGGCCTGCTCGTAGTCGAACGCGCGGAGCTCGAGTTCACCCAGCGCCGCGTGGGCCTCCGCCTCGAGCCCGGTGAGCCCCAGCCCACGGGCCTTGTCCGCCGCGTCCCGCATCTGGGTACGGGCCGCCGCGAGCTCTCCCCCGTTGGCGACGCCGCGGGCCCGCGCCAGGGATGCCTCCAGCTCCGCGGCCTGTCCGCGCAGCGCCTCGGGCGGCGCGCTGCGGTCCTCCAGCCACTTCACGTCCGCGCAGTCGGCGAGCACGGGGAGCCGCTGCACCGCGTCCGCGGCGTGGGTCACCGCGTCCGGCGTGGCCACGGCCAGCGCGCCCGCGAGCGCGTCGAACTCCTCCAGCTTCCGCTCGAGGCACGAGACGCGCAGCAGCTGTTGCCGGGACGTCTGCTCGCCGCGCACGCTGGCGGCCTCGCACGCGGCGCGCCGCTCGGTGCCCCACGCCGTGGCCCACGCCGCCATGGCGGAGCGCACCCGGCCCAGCGTCTCGGGTGCGTACGGCAGGTCCGTGCCGAGGAATGCCGCCTCCACACGCTGCTGCACGGCCGGACTCCATGCCCGGAGCGCCGGAGCCTCCACCCCCTCGCAGCTGCGCGCCCGCGCCGCGCCGAAGTAGGCGCCGAGCCCCGCCAGCAGGCCGACGACGGAGAGCCCCACGCCCGCGAGCTGCAGCCGCCTGCGCTGCGCGCGGGACGGGTCCACCTGCAGCGCCGCGAGCAGCCCCGCCATGTCCGGGAAGCGGTCCGACGGACTCGGGGCGAGGCCGCGGAGCAGCGCGCGGTGCACCCACGCGGGGACCGGGCTGTCCCCGGGTGGCGGGGCCGGGGCGCCCTGTTTCAGCTCGGCCAGCCCCGCGAGCGTGCTCGCCTCGAAGGGCCGCTTGCCGTAGAGCCCCTCGTAGAGCGACACGCAGAACGAGTACTGGTCCGTGGCAGCCGTCGTCGCCTCTCCCGCGTGCTGCTCCGGGGACATGTAGCTGGGGCTGCCCATCAGGGAGCCCACCTGGGTGAGGTCCAACGAGAGGGGGCCGGGCACCGCGGGGCGCTGGCTCTCCTCCGCGGCGGTGGCCCCGCGCCGGCGCGAGCGCGCGAGCCCGAAGTCGCTGACGCGCGGGCGTCCGTCCTCCCCGAGCAGCACGTTGGGAGGCTTGAAGTCCCGGTGCAGGATGTCGGACGCGTGCGCCGCGGCGAGCCCCCGGCCCGCCTGGAGGAAGACCCCGAGCACCTCCTGCCACGGCCGGCCCGTGGCGGCGAGCCACGCGTCGAGGGCCTGCCCGCGAACGAACTCCATGGCGATGAAGATGCCGTCCCGGAACGTCCCGCAGTCGAACACCTGGACCACGTTCGGATGGGACAGCTGGGCCATGGCCTGCGCCTCGCGCAGCAGGCGGGACTGCCCGGAGCTCTCCCCCTCGGCGCCCTGTGGACGCAGCAGCTTGATGGCCACCACGCGCTGCAGCTGCGGATCGTGCGCGGTGTACACCACGCCCATCCCGCCCTGCCCGAGGTGCGAGAGCAGCACGTAACGGCCCACCGGCGTCCCCTGCGGCAGGAACTCCACGTCCTCGGTGGGACGGTCCCGTCTCGCGGTGGCGCTCAGCTCGCCGGGCGCGAGCGTCTCGGAGCACATGGGACAGTCGTTGCCCTGGGAGTGGGGACAGCTCATGGCGCGCACCCTGGCGCGCCGCTACGCTGCTGCGCGCCATGCCCGAGCTGCCGGAAGTGGAAGTGGCCGCGCGCGCCCTGCGCCGCTGGCTGGAGGGACGGGAAGTCGTGGCTGCCGAGGCCGCGCCCACGCGCGTGCTGCGCGGCGGCGAGGCGAAGGACTTCGCGCGGCTGGCCGGCCGCGTGGCCTCCGTGGAGCGGCGCGGGAAGTACCTCCTGGTGGCATTCGAGGACGGGCGCGGCTTCGTGGGACACCTCGGCATGACCGGCAAGTGGGTACGGCGCCCCTCGGGCGTGGACGAGCCCTACAGCCGAGCGAGGCTGTGCCTCGACGACGGCCACGTCCTGCACTACCGGGATCCGCGCATGTTCGGGCGCATCACGCCGCGTCCCGCCGCGTCGCTCGCGGAGGATGCCTCGGTGAAGGCGCTCGGCGTCGATCCGCTCGAGGATGGACTGTCGGTTGCCACCCTGCGCGGCGCGGTCCGGGGCACCACGCGGCCGTTGAAGGTGGCGCTCATGGACCAGTCCCGCGTGGCGGGGCTCGGCAACATCCACGCCGCCGAGGCGCTCTACCGCGCGCGCCTCCACCCAAGCCGCGCGCCGGCGTCGCTCTCGGACGCAGAGTGGCGTGCCCTGCACCGCGGCATCCACGCGGCGCTCCGCTACGCGCTCGAGCATGCGCAGGGGGATGAAATCTCCTACGTGGAGGAGCCGGGCGCCCCCAACCCGTTCCTCGTCTACGGGCGCAAGGGCGAGCGCTGTCGGAAGTGCGGCAGCCCCTTCGCGTCCTTCGTGCAGGGGGGGCGCACCACGTGGTACTGCCCCGGCTGCCAGCCGCCCCGTCCCGGCGCGGCGAAGCGGGGCGTGCGGGCCCCGCGAAGGAGGAAGACATGAGCGTCAAGGCGAAGGGCTTGGACCACGTGGCCATCGCGGTGAAGGACCTGGACAAGGCCATCTCCATCTACCGGGACGCGCTGGGGCTGGAGCTCGCGGAGATAGAGGACGTCCCCGAGCAGCACGTGCGCACGGCCATCTTCGGCCACGGGATGGGGCGCGTGGAGCTCATCTGCCCCACGGACGCGGACAACGGCGTGGCGCGCTTCCTCGAGAAACGGGGGGAGGGGCTGCACCACGTCTGCATCGAGGTGGAGGACATCGACGCGGCGCTGGCGGCGCTCAAGGCGCGCGGCGCGCCGCTCATCGACGAGACGCCGAAGATCGGCGCAGGCGGGGCCCGCATCGCCTTCATCCACCCGAAGGGCACCGCCGGGGTGCTCACGGAGCTGCGGCAGGGGCCGCCGCCGAAGCAACACTGAGCCTGCGCGCGGGACCGACTTCCGTTGACTCCCTCCGGGCGCGGGTGGTTTGACACCCTGCCTTTTCTTCCCAGCCGCACCCGGAGAGCCCCCATGGCCCGCGCCACGCTGTCGGCCCTGCTTCTCACCCCGCTGCTCGCCTTCGCCCAGGTGGACGGCGGCACGCCCGCGCCTGCACCGGAGGCCGCACCGGCCAGCCCCGAGTCCGTGCGCCGCGAGGTGGACGAGAAGCTCGAGGCCACCAAGCGGGAGCTGAAAGATCAGCTCGCCGAAATCCGCGGCCAGTACGCCGCGCACGCCGCGTCCCAGGAGTGGCAGGACGCGTGGGTGGAGCAGAAGCGCAAGCTCGAGCTCTTCACGCTGGACGGCTACCTCCGGCTGCGGCCGGATCTCTTCCACAAGTTCGACCTCGCGCGCGCGGCGGACCCGGACGGCTTCCGCATCTGGGACACCTCGCCCACCGGGGCGAAGGAGAACACCCAGGCCGGGGCCAACCTGCGGCTGCGCCTGGACCCCGCGCTCAACGTGTCCGAGGAGGTCCGCGTCAAGATGCAGGTGGACGTGCTGGACAACCTCGTGCTCGGCACCACGCCGGACTCGCGGCTGGGCAGCGACCGCACCTCGTTCGATCTCTTCAGCGAGGGCCAGTCCATCCCGCGCAGCGGCATCAACTCGGTGCGGGACAGCATCTCGGTGCGCCGCGTCTACGGCGAGGTGGGGACGCCGGTGGGCATCCTGCGCTTCGGCCGCATGGGCTCCCACTGGGGGCTCGGCATGCTGCGCAACGACGGCAACTGCCTGGACTGCGACCACGGCGACTCGGTGGACCGGGTGCAGTTCGTCACCGAGCCGCTGCCCGGGCTCTACGTGACGCCCATGTTGGACTTCAACGCCGAGGGGCCGTCCAGCGTGACCAACGCCGAGGGCGGCCAGGCGTATGACCTGAGCAACCGGGACGACGCCAACGGGCTGGTGCTCGCGGTGGCCCGGCGCGACACGGAGGCCCAGGCGCGCGCGCGGCTCGACAACGGCCTGGCGGTCTTCAACTACGGGCTGCACTTCACCTACCGCTTCCAGTCCTTCGAGCCGGTGCCGGCCACCGCGTCCAGCACGCCCACGCCGGACAGCGGTGCCTCGCAGCTGGGCTTCATCAACCGCAGGTCCGTGCTCTACGTGCCGGACGTGTGGGTCAAGTACGAGCGCAAGGCGTTCCGGCTGGAGCTGGAGGCGGCGGCGCAGATCGGCAGCATCAACAACCGCGCGCTCCTGGCGAGCGAGGCAGGGGACATCACCCAGAACCAGGCGCTCAGCATCCTCCAGTTCGGCGCGGTGGCGCAGGGCGAGTACCGCTTCATGGACGGGGCGCTGCGGCTCGGCATGGAGGTGGGCTTCGCCTCGGGGGACAAGGCGCCGGGGCTCGGCAACCGTCCCGGCCGCAGGCTGCCGCGCGACGCCGCCACTGGCCGCAACGGGGAGACCGTCCCCGGCAACATCGACGGGCCGCAGGTGGCCTGCCAGGCCACGGGGGCCTGCACCGACAACAGCATCGACAACTTCCGGTTCAACCGGGACTACCGCGTGGACATGATCCTCTGGCGCGAGATGCTGGGCCCGGTGACGGACGCCGTGTACGTGAAGCCCGGCATCAAGTACCAGCTCGCGGACGGCTTCCACCTCTTCGGTGACATCATCTACTCCCGCACCGTCTACGCGGAGTCCTCCCCGAGCGGCGTGGACCCCAACCTCGGCGTGGAGGTGGACGCGGGGCTCCGGTACGAGACCGAGGACGGCTTCTTCGCCCAGCTGCGCTGGGGCATCCTCTTCCCGCTCGCGGGGCTGGACGTGGCGCAGCGCCCCGCGGGCGACACCGGCTCTCTCGAGACCGCCCAGGCGCTGCGCGGCCTGCTGGGCATCCGCTTCTGAGCCCCGTGCCCCGCGCAGCCCTCGCCGCAGCCATGGCCCTGGTGCTCGCCGCCGCGTGCGGCGTGAAGGGGCCCCCGCGCCCGCCGCGCGCCGCGGCGGCCTCCGTCGACCCGCCGGCGAAGGCCGAGGGCGCCCCGGACGCCGGCTGCGCCTCGGGCTGCAGGGAGTCCCCGTGAACCACTTCGCCCGGGTCCGGGGGGTGCTCCACGCCGAGGGGGTGTCCCTCGCTCGCATCGCGGAGGAGGTGGGCACGCCCACCTACGTCTACGCGCGCGCCACGCTGGAGCGTCACTACGCGGTGGTGACCGAGGCGTTCCGCGCCCTCTCCGCGCCGCACCTCGTCTGCTACTCGGTGAAGGCCAACTCCAACCTGGGCGTGTTGGACGTCTTTGCACGGCTCGGCAGCGGCTTCGACATCGTCTCGGGCGGGGAGCTGCTCCGGGTGCAGGCCGCGGGTGGAGACGTGCGGCGCGTGGTCTTCTCCGGCGTGGGCAAGACGCGCGCGGAGCTCGAGGCGGCACACGCCGCGGGCATCCTGCTGTTCAACGTGGAGAGTGCCGAGGAGCTGGAGGCGCTGGACGCGGTGGGACGCGCCGCGGGCCGGCCGGCCCCGTTCGCGCTGCGCGTCAACCCCGAGGTGGACGCGAAGACGCACCCCTACATCGCCACGGGGCTGAAGACGTCCAAGTTCGGCGTGCCCTTCCGCGAGGCCGTGGCGCTGTACGCGCGCGCCCGGAGGATGAAGGGCGTGAAGGCCGTCGGCGTGGACTGCCACATCGGCTCTCAGCTCACGGACGCGGCGCCCGTCACCGAGGCGCTCACCCGCGTCTCCGGGCTGTACCTGGAGCTGAAGGCCGCGGGCCACCCGCTCGAGTACCTGGACGTGGGCGGCGGGCTGGGCATCACCTACTCGGACGAGCGGCCGCCGTCCCCGGAGGCCTACGCGCGGCGCGTGGTGAAGGCCACCGCGTCCACCGGGGCCACGCTCGTGATGGAGCCCGGGCGCGTGCTGGTGGGAAACGCGGGCGTGCTGCTCACCACCGTCACCTACCGCAAGCGCACGTCCGCCCGGACCTTCGTCATCGTGGACGCGGGCATGAACGACCTGCTGCGCCCCGCGCTCTACGGCGCGCACCATGAGCTCGAGCCGGTGGTGCAGCGCCGCGGCACGCCCGAGCGCGTGGACGTGGTGGGGCCGGTGTGCGAGTCCACGGACGTGCTGGCGAAGGGGCGGCGCATGGTGCTACCGCGCCGGGGGGAGCTGATCGTCCTCCGCAGCGCCGGCGCCTACGGCATGAGCATGGCCTCGCGCTACAACGGCCGCGCGCTGCCCGCGGAGGTGCTCGTGGACGGGGACCGCTACGCGGTGGTCCGCGCGCGGGAAGCGCTGGAAGATCTCTGGCGGGGCGAACGGGTCGCCCCGCCCACCCCGAAGTCGAAGGCAAAGAAGGGACACACGCGATGAGGACGTTCTCTGGCTCCATGGTGGCGCTCGCCACCCCCTTCCGGGACGGCGCGCTGGACGAGCCGGCCTTCCGGGCGCTGGTGGACTTCCAGGTGAAGGGCGGGACGGACGTGGTGCTGCCCATGGGCACCACGGGCGAGGCGGTGACGATGACGGCGGCCGAGCGCGAGCGCGCCATCCGCGTCTGCGTGGAGGCGGCGGCGGGCCGCGTGCCGGTGGTGGCCGGGGCGGGCAGCAACAGCACCGCGGAGACCATCCAGTCCGTGGCCCGCGCCCGCGAGTGCGGCGCCGACGGCGCGCTGGTGGTGACGCCCTACTACAACAAGCCCACGCAGGCGGGGCTCGTGGAGCACTACCGCGCGGTGTCGAAGGCCCACCCCGGCTTCCCGCTCGTGGCCTACAACGTCCCCGGCCGCACCGGCGTGGACCTGCTCCCGGACACCTGCGCCCGGCTGTGCGACATCCCGGAGGTGGTGGCGCTCAAGGAGGCCACCGGCAACGTGGCCCGCACCATCGACATCGTGGAGAAGTGCGGCACGGAGCGCCTCGTGCTGCTGTCCGGCGACGACTTCACCGTGGCCCCCTTCATCGCGTCCGGCGGCAAGGGCGTCATCTCCGTTTCCGCCAACGTGGTGCCGGGGATGATGAAGGCGCTCGTGGTGGCGGCGCGCGAGGGCAACGTGAAGCGCGCGCTGGAACTGCAGGTGCAGCTCAACCCGCTGCACCGGCTGCTGTTCGTGGAGAGCAACCCCATCCCCGTGAAGTGGGCGCTGCATGCCATGGGGATGTTCAGCCCCGACATCCGCCTGCCGCTCACCCCCATGACGGAGGGCAATGCGCGCAAGCTGGAAGAGGCGCTCCGCCTGCTCGGCGCGCTGCCGTAGCCTCCTGGGGGCTCCTAGGGGCAGGGCGGGCAGCCCGCCATGCCACACCCCTGCACGCACACCCCGGCCTGGCAGACGTTGGAGCACATGGGGACACCGCCCGTGCACAGGGTGCCCTCCGGCATGACGGCGTCCATGCAGAAGGGCGAGGTGCCATCGCAGACGTCCTCCGCGTCGCACTCTCCCATCGACGGGCGGCACAGGGTTCCCGAGGCGTAGCCGTCCGCGGGGCAGGCCGCGGAGGCGCCGGTGCAGAACTCCGGCACGTCGCAGTCTCCCACGAGCCCGCGGCAGGCCACGGAGGCGGTCGCAAAGACGTCCAACGGGCAGTCGCGGGAGCTCCCGTCGCAGTACTCGCCCACGTCGCAGTCCCCGGCCGGCGCCCGGCAGAGCGAGGAGGCGGGCAGCACGTCGTCCGCGGGGCAGGTGGTGGCGCTCCCGTCACACGTCTCGGCGGCGTCACACCCGCCCGCGGCGGCGCGGCACACCACGCCGGCGGGAACGGGCGAGCAGAACCCCTCGCTGCCGGGGATGCGGCAGTAGTCGCACCCCCCCGTGCAGGCGCCGTTGCAACACACCCCGTCCGTGCAGAAGCCGGACTGGCACTCCTGTCCGCTGCTGCAGGGGGTCCCAGGGGGGGAAGTGCCAGAGGTGCAGGTGCCGCCCATGCAGAGGTTGGACTGGCACTCGCCCGGCCGCGTGCAGGGGCTGCCGTCCACCTTCTTCACCACGCACGCGCTGCCGGCGCAGTAGTAGGGCCCCGCCGCGCAGTCCGCGTCCGACGTGCACTGGGTGCGGCAGCCTGGACCGCCGGAGCAGACGTACGGGGCGCAGCTCGAGGCGGTCCCGGCCTGGAACGGGGTGCAGGTCCCCGAGCTGCCGGCAAGGTTGCAGGCCTCGCAGGCGCCTGCGCACGGGCTGCTGCAGCACACCCCGTCTGCGCAGACCCCGGACTGGCAATCGCTTCCCTGGATACAGGGGTTCCCCAGCCCTCCTCCCGGGCTGTCCGGGACGCACGCGTTGCCCACGCAGCGGTACCCACTGACGCAGTCCTCGGTCAGTGCGCAGGAGGACGGGCACTGGGGAGCGCCGCCGCAGCGGTACACGCCGCACGCCCCGAGAGCACCCTCCGCGAGCACCGTGCAGACCCCGTCCGCGGAGGCACCGGAGAGGACGGTGCACGCCGTGCATCCTTCCTGGCATGCAGCGTTGCAACACACGTCGCCCGAGCAGAAGCCGGACTGGCACTCCGTCCCGTTGCCGCAGGCCTGCCCGTCCGGGAGCAGCCCCACGCAGCGGCCGCCGCCGCTGCAGACGGCACCCGGCACGCAGTCACCGTCCTCGGTGCAGGAGGACGGGCAGGAGGGCTGGCCCCGGCAGGTGTAGGTGCCGCACCGTCCGTTGGCGCCCGCCCCGAGCAGCGTGCACTCGCCGTCCGCGGTTGCGCCCAGCGAGGCACGGCACACGGTGCACCCGGTCCCGCAGGCGGAGTTGCAGCAGACCCCGTCCGCGCAGTGCGTGGAGGCGCAGTCCGCGCCGTCGTTGCAGGGAAGCCCGTCGGCGCGGGGCACCCGGCACGTCCCCGCGGTGCAGACGCCGGACTGGCACTGGTTGGGCGCAGCACAGGGGCTCCCTTCCGTCCGCCTCGCGGCGCAGGTCCCGCCCGCGCAGTAGTGCCCTGCCGCGCACTGTGCGTCCGTGCTGCAGCCGGACGGGCAGCTGCTTCCCCCGGTGCAGGTGTAGGGGGCGCACGTGCCGGGCTGCCCTGCCTGCAAGGACGTACAAGTCCCATCCGAGGTTGCCCCGAGTCCCTGCGTGCAGACGTCGCACCCGCCGGCGCATGCGCTGCTGCAGCAGACGCCGTCCGCGCAGTGGGTGGAGGCGCACTGGCCCCCGCTGCTGCACGGGGCCCCGAGGGCGCGGAGCGTTCCGCCGCAGGTCCCCGCCACGCACTGGAGGGAGGCGCACTGGCGGTTCGACGAGCACGCCTCGCCGTTGAGCCGGGCCGGGACGCAGGCCCCCGCGGCGCAGTAGGAGCCCGAGCTGCACTGGGCATCCGAGCTGCACCCGGTGGGACACTCCGCGGCACCGCTGCAGACGTAGGCGCCGCAGGTGGAGGCGGTCCCCTGGGACAACAGGGCGCAGGTGCCGTTCGCGGGGGCCCCGAGCGAGGCGCGGCAGGTGTCGCACGCCCCCGTGCAGGCCGCGTTGCAGCACACGCCCTCCGAGCAGTGGCCCGAGGCGCACTGGCCGCCGGCCGAGCACGACGCCCCGAGCCCGAGCAGCGTCCCGGCGCACGCCCCCGCCGCGCACGTGTTGGAGACGCACTGGCGGTTGGCGCTGCAGGCCTCCCCGTTTCCGAGGCGGGTGACGCAGGCCACCCCGTCGCAGTAGTGGGCGGAGTCGCACTGGGCGTCGGTGGTGCAGGAGGTTGGACATTCCTGCAACCCGCCGCAGAGGTAGGGCGTGCAGCCCCCGGGGTTGCCCGCCGGCAGCGCCGTGCAGGTCCCGTTCACGCCGGCCCCGGCGGCCACCGAGCACGCCGCGCACCCGCCCGCGCACGCGGTGTTGCAGCAGGCCCCGTCCGCGCAGTGTCCCGAGGCGCACTGGGGACCGGAGGCGCACGGCTGCCCGTTGCCCAGGAGCGCCCCCGCACAGGTTCCCCCGGCACAGAGCCCCGACGCGCACTGGCCATCCCTGCTGCACGAAGTGCCGTTGGCCTGCCTCGGGACGCAGGCCCCCCCGGCGCAGTAGTGGCTGGTGGAACACTGCCCATCCGCGTTGCACGCGGCGGGACACTGGGCCCCCCCGGTGCAGAGGTACGGGGCGCAGGCGCCCGGGCTTCCCGCCGCGAGCCCCGTGCAGGTGCCGTCCGCCGTGGCCCCGCGCGCGGCGGTGCAGGCGTCGCAGCCGCCGTTGCACGCGGCGCTGCAGCAGACGCCGTCCGAGCAGTGCCCGGACTGGCAATCGGCAGGGGCGGTGCAACTGCTGCCGAGGGGCCTGGCCGGCACACACGCGGTGCCCTCGCACGCAAACCCCAGCGCGCAGTCCGCGGCGCCGGTGCACGTGGCCTGGCAGGCGCTCCCCGTGCCGCAGGTGTACGGCGCGCAGCCCGGGGCGCCCGGGGTGCCCGCGCCGGACGCAGTGCAGGCGCCCTCCGTGCCCGGCGCGTCGCACCGCTCGCACGGGCCGGTGCACGGGCTGCCACAGCAGACCCCGTCCACGCAGTGGCCCGAGGTGCAGACGGCGCCGCTGGTGCACGCGGCCCCGACCGGGAAGGCCGCGACACAGGTGCCGCCGCTGCAGGTTGCGCCCGGGACACACCCCGCGTCCGTGCCGGTGCACGCGCCGAGGCAGCCGCCGTCCTCGCCGCAGGCGTACGCCCCGCACGTCCCATCCAGCGTGCCACCCGGTACAGGGCCGCAGCGCCCGTCCCCCCCGCACGCCTCGCAACTCCCGTCGCAGCGTCCCTCGCAGCAGACACCGTCCGTGCACAGGCCGGAGAGGCACTCGGTGCCCGCGCCGCAGGCCTCTCCGAGCGCGCGCTTCGGCAGGCAGCTCTCGCCCGAGGCGTATTCGAAGGCCGAGCAGGGAAGGCAGGTGCCGCCGATGCACCGCAGCCCCGGCGGGCACTCGATGCCGGCGCACTCCGGCGAGAGGCAGGTCGTCCCCACGCAGACCTCCCCGTCTGCACACGGGAGCTCTCCGCAGGGGGCGCGGACGCAGCGCCCCTCGGTGCAGACCGCGTCCTCCGCGCAGGCCACCCCCACGCAGTCCGCGTCCCGGCACGCCCCCTCGAAGCACACGGTCCCGGCCTGGCACGTCTCCGCCCCGCACGCGAGCGGGTAGCAGCTGCCCGCCGCGCAGGCGGTCCCCGACGGACAGGCCACGCCCACGCAGGCGGAATGGATGCAGCGGCCGTCGAGACACACCTCGAGGGCCGTGCAGCGCGTCTCGTCGCAGGTGGGGGTGACGCAGAAGCCGCGCAGGCACTGGGAGCCCGTGGGACAGCCGCCCGGACACGGAACGGCCCCGCCATCCAACTTCCCCGGGCGGACCGACTCCGTGCAGCCGGCCGCGAGCAGCAGCAGGAGCGGCGCCAACAGGGAAGGCGTTCGCATGCTCAATCTCCGAAGCGCGCGCTCAAGCCGGCGAAGGCCACCTGGCGGAGGTACTCGAGGTTGTTCTGGGGCAGCCGGTATTGGAAGACCGCGCAGCGCAGCTCCACGTCCACGTGGGCGCTCACCGGGCGCGCGAAGCGCAGCGACACCGTGTTCGCGTTCTCCTCGTCCTGCACGAGCAGCACGTCGGACGAGAGGTAGATGCCGTCGGGGAAGCGGGTGAGCTGCAGCGCGGCGGTGACCACGGCGGTCACCTCCCAGGGCAGCCGCAGTCCCACCTGCGCCGAGAGCCGGTGGCGGAGGTTCGTCTCCCCGAAGCTGTTGCTGCGCTGCTCGAAGTACGAGTAGTCGGCGCGCACCCGCACCGGGCCGCGGTACTCGTACCCCGCGGACGCGGTGAGCACGCCGTCCGAGCGGCCGGGGAGGCCCCCCGGGTCCTCCACGCCGGGCGGCAGCCTGAGCACGGTGGGGTAGCGCCGCTGGCCCACGTCCACTGCGCCGAGCAGCCGGTGGCGCGCATCGAAGCGCCACGAGACGGTGGCGCCCCCCTCGAGCGCGGTGAAGCCGTAGTCCGGGTTGGGGCGGTACTCGAAGGCGTGCAGCCCGGCGCGCGCGCGCACCTGGAGCCGGGCATCGGGTGCCCACGTGAGCCACGCCTGCGCGGCGCCGTCGGTGTAGTCCCGCTCGCCGCCGCGCCGGTCCTTCCCCGTGCCCAGTACCGAGACGGAGAGGGCCTGCAGCGGCATGAACTCCAGCTCCAGCGAGCCGGCCGTCACCAGCACGTCCTCGGACGGGAGCCGGATGAACTTGCGGCCGCCCACCGACAGGTCACCGAACGCGCGGAAGGGGCCGTTGCCGTAGCGGGCCGAGCCGTCCAGCACCAGGGAGGTGGCGGAGTCCAGGCCCGAGAGGGAGGGATCGTAGTCGCGCCGCGCGTTGGAGTCTGCCCCGGTGAGCAGCGTGGCGCGGCCGTTCGCCTGGAGCTGTGACTGGGCCAGCGCGGGCAGGGCGGCGAGCGCGCAGAGCAGCACGGTGGCGGGCGTGGGGCGCACGGAGGGCTGCAATTTCGCACACCCCCACCGGGCCGTCGACGTTCCGCCCACCCCCCGTGGGTGGCCTTTGGCGCGCGGGGCCCGGCGGAGGTAAGACCCCGCTCCATGTCCCGCCGGCGCATCCCGCTGCTCCTGCTGCTCTGCTGTGCCGCCCGCGTGGGTGCGGCGCAGGAACTGGAGCTCGGGTTGGATCTCTCCGAGCCGTCGACGCCCGTGGAGTTCAAGCCGAGCCTCGCCGTGCTCGGCGTGTCCACGCCCTCCGAGGAGCCGCTGGCCCGCGTGCGCGCGGAGAAAATCCAGGCCGCGCTGCTCCAGGCCGCGGCGGACGGGGAGCCCTTCGTGAAGGTGGTGGAGCCGGCCGAGGCCCAGAACGCGCTCGAGCCGGAGACGGACCGGTTCCTGGGCTGCACCGAGGCCGAGTGCCTCGAGCAGGCGGCCGAGCGGCTCGGCGTTCACCGCGTGGCGGTGGGACGGCTCGTCTTCGAGGGGGGCGAGTCGAAGCTGCAGCTGTGGGGCTTCGACGTGGGGCGCGGCGGGTTCGTCGCCGTGGAGGCCTCCTCCCGCGAACAGGCGCTCAAGCAGCAGATGGGCGGCTTTGCCGGGCTGCCCGCACGCTCCCAGGCGCAGAAGGACGCGGACTTCCTCCCGCGCGTGCAGGCCGCGGTGCAGTCCCTGGTGCAGAAGCTGTCCACGCCGCTGGGGACGCTCGCGGTGCAGAGCTACGAGCCGGACGTGGAGGTCTCCGCCAACGGGAGGAAGCTGGGGCAGGGGAGCTTCTCGGTCCGGCTCCCGGCGGGCGAGTACACGCTGCGCGCCGAGGGGCGCACCGTCTACCCGTGGGAGGGGAAGGTGACCGTGGAGCCGCTGAAGACGGCGGAGGTGTCCCCGGAGCTCAAGGCGAAGGCGCTGCCGAAGCGGGCGCCCGTGGAGGTGGCGGAGGTGGTGGTCCCGAGGCCCGAGCCGCGGCCCGTGCTGCAGCGCCCCGGCTTCTACGTGGCGCTCGCAGGGGCTGCGCTGGCCGGGGCAGGGGCCTGGTTCGGGATGCGGGTGGCGGACCTCGAGGCGCGCGCCCTGTCCGGGCGGCAGGGGAGGGTGTTCGGCGTCACCCGCGCAGAGCTGCTCGCGGGCCAGCAGGACGCGCTGCTCGCGAACGTGCTCGGCGGGGTGGGCGCGGCGGCCCTCGCTGGCGGGACGGTGTGGTTGCTGGTGGCGCCCGGAACCGTGGAGCCCGCGCCCGGGACGGGCTCGGGGGGCGGCATCACCGTGGGCGTGGGAGGGAGCTTCTGATGCAGGCCCGTGCGCTCCTGGCCTTCGCGTGTGCGGCGCTGGTGGGAGGGTGCCGCGTGAGCCTCCCCGAGGACGGCCGCTACCGCTGTGACACGGACGCGGACTGCGGCGGCGCCGGGTACGGCTGCGCACGGCCGGACGGCGGGCTCGCCTTCTGCTGCCTGCCGGGGAGCCCCGAGTGTCCGCTCGCCCCGGACGGCGGTGCGCTGGACGGCGGCGGCGGCTGTCCCGGCGTGGACCTGCAGCGGGATCCGCTCAACTGCGGGGCCTGCGGGCTCGTGTGTCCGGACGGCCAGGCCTGTGTGCAGGGCGGCTGCGTCAACGCGGGCGAGCTCAACTGCGCCACCGGGGCGGACGAGGACGGGGACGGGAAGACCGACTGCGAGGATGCAGACTGCGAGGCGAAGTCCTGCGGCGTGGGCTGCGGCTGCAAGGGCGGTGCGCGCTCGGAGATGGACTGCCGGGACGGCAAGGACAACGACGGCAACGGCACGGTGGACTGCGCAGATCCCGCGTGCACGCTCGTCACGTGCGGCCAGGGCTGCGTCTGCAACGGCGGGGGCAAGTCCGAGAGCTCCTGCACGGACGGGCTGGACAACGACGGGGACGGCCTCTCCGACTGCGTGGACGTGGACGACTGCGCGGACGGGGCCTTCTGCCGTGCGGCCCCCACCACGGCGGTGTGCGGCAGCGGCGCCTGCACCTGCAACGGCGCCCCCGCGCCGCTGACGGAGTCCGCCTGCCGCGACGGGCTGGACAACGACTGCAACGGCCTCTCCGACTGCGCGGACGGCAACTGCAACGGGCTGCCCTGCAACCCGGACGGCGGCTTCGGGTGCGTGTGCGGCAACGGGCAGAAGCGCGAGACCTCCTGCAACCAGAACTCCGGTGACGAGGACGGGGACGGGCTCGCCAACTGCATGGACCCGGACTGCCTCAACGTCTCCTGCGGCGGGAACAAGAAGTGCGGCGCCAACGGCGCGTGCAACTGAACGCGGTGGCCCCGGGGGGACGCCCTTGCAGGGACTCGCCCGCTGCATCCGCGCGTGGAACGACTTTCAAAGTCGAAAAACGGGAAGCCCACCGTCGGCGAGTCCCCGCAGTCGGCTGACCTGCCGGCTCGGGCGGGCGTGCGCGCGCCCTCGTGCCGCTGCAGCACCCGAACGCGGTGGCCGTCTACGAACCCGCCCGGGCGAGGGCCTTGGGGGGCCCCCGGCCGTCAGCGCCCGCCGAGTGACTGGGCCTTCTTCTCCAACTCCTGCGCACGCGAGGAGAGATCCACCGCCTGGCGCTGCAGCCGCTTGAGCTCCGCCTCGAGCACCCCCACGTCGTCCTCTGCGAGGGCGGGCACCCCGCCCGTGTTCCGCCCCACCTGGGGAAGGGAGTCCTTCGCGGACACCACCGTGGTTCCCCCCTGCGGGTTGGAGTTGCCCGGCAGCGGGGCGGCATCCGAGGGGGCTGCGGGGGCCGCGGGGCCCGCGGCGGTGGACTGGAACTCCGTCCCGTTGTTGCCCTGGGCGGGCTGGGCGCGGTCCAAGGCCGTGTCCGAGGCCACCTCGCGCCGCAGCCGGAAGCGCCGGTCGCTGTCGTCGAAGAGGGCGTCGTCGCGCGAGAAGTCACCCATGCGCCGGTCGAGCTCCCGCGCGGCCTGGGCCTGGGCGAGCCGCTGGCGCACCAGCTCCATGCGCGCGCGCACCTTGTCCTCTCCGTCCCGGAGCGCGTCCGCCTGTTCGAGCAGCTCCTCCGGGTCATCCGAGGCGCGCGTGGGCAGCGCGGGGACGGACGCGGCGGGGAGCCGGGCGAGCACGCGCGACTGCTGTTCCCGCAGGCGCTTGAGCTGCGTCACCAGCGCGGGCCGCTCGGCACGGGGCGCCTCGAGCGCCTTCGTCCGGAGGGCCGCCAGCTGCACCGCCAGCGCGTCCAGGAGCACCTGGTCCGCGGAGAGCGCCTTCGCCTCCTCCGCCGAGAGCCGCTGCGCCAGCTGGGTCAGCTCGTTGGAGAGCTCCTGGCTCCGCTGCAGCAGCCCGTCCAGCTCCGCCCTCGGCAGCACACCGGCCCCCCCGGCCTTCGCCGCCTCGATGCGCCGCGCCACCTGGGACAGCTCGCCCCGGACCGACTGCTGGCGGGCCCGCACGGCGGTGACGCCTTCCCGCGCCGCGGCCACCGAGCGCTCGGCCTCCGCCACCGACGGGCCGGCCCACGCCCCGGTGGCGAGGCCCAGCACCAGCACGGAGGCCAAGAATCGAACGCGCATCATGGGGGCCCTTGCAGCAACCGGGGTGCCAGCGGAACGTGGAAGTTCTCCGAGGAAGATCAGCCGCTTGGAGGAGCTCCGCCCCCGCGGGGTCACGGGTTTCCGGCGAGTGGCCGGCCCACCGCCTCAGATTTCCGAGGATCCTCCTGTCCGGAGGGCTTCAACCCCGTCGGCCGCGGATGCCCAAAGGCGTCTTCTCACGGCGCGCCGTCCTCGGCAGCGCCCCCGTCCGCCTCCTTGCTGATGAACCCGTACTTCTCGAGCTTGTAATAGAGCGCGGAGGTCTTGATGCCGAGCAGCCGGGCGGTCTCGGTCTTCACGCCGCCGGATTTCTCGTAGGCGCGGCGGATGAGCTCCCGCTCGAGCTCCTCGAGCACGTCGTTGAGCGAGCGGTCGCCGCGCAGTTCCGGCAGCGCCCCGCTGCCCGCCGTCGCGGAGGCGGACTTCGACTCGTGGAGGAAGGAGGGGAGCTCCGCGGCCTGGAGCGTGGGTCCTTCCGCGAACACGAGCGCCTGCTGCAGCGCGTTCTCCAGCTCCCGCACGTTGCCGGGCCAGGGGTAGCGGGCGAGCAGCGCGAGCGCCTCGGGGGAGAGTGAGGTCACGGCGCGGTTCACCCGCGGGGCGTGGCGGGCGAGCAGCGAGGCTGCCAGCTGCGGGATGTCCTCCGCGCGGTCGCGCAGCGGCGGCAGCTGCAGCGGCACGACGTGGAGCCGGTAGTAGAGATCTTCGCGGAACCGCCCGGCGGCCACCTCGGCCTTCAAGTCCCGGTGCGTGGCGCACACCACGCGGACGTCCACCTTCACCGTCTCCTCTCCGCCCACGCGCTGGATTTCACGTTCTTGCAGCACGCGCAGCAGCTTCGTCTGCACGGCCGGGGAGATTTCGCCGATCTCGTCCAGAAACAGCGTCCCGCCGTCCGCCAGCTCGAAGCGGCCGAGCTTGCGCTTCTGCGCCCCGGTGAAGGCCCCCTTCTCGTGGCCGAACAGCTCGCTCTCGAGCAGCGACTCGGCGAGCGCTGCGCAGTGCACGGTGACGAACGGCCCCTTCGCGCGGGGGGAGAGCTGGTGGAGCTGCCGCGCGGCGAGCTCCTTGCCCGTGCCGCTCTCGCCGCGGATGTACACCGTGGCGTCTGCGCCGGCCGCGCGCTGCAGCTGGGCGCGGAGCCGCTTCATCGGCTCGCCTTCTCCCACGAGCACGCCGGCCGCGCGCGCGGCGTCCCCCTCCAGCGCCTCGTTGTGGGCGGTGAGCTTCACCACCGTCTTCCGGGTGGCGGCCAGCTCCAGCGCCTTCTCCACCTTTCCCCGGAGCACCTCCGGGCTGAAGGGCTTCTGGACGAAGTCCCAGGCCCCCAGCTGCAGGGCCTGCACGGCGGTCTCGATGCTCCCGAACGCGGTCATCACCACCACCACCGCCTGCTCGTCCGCGGCGCGCACCGCCTTCGTCACGCCGAGCCCGTCCATCAGTTCCATCTTCAGGTCCGTCAGCACCAGGTCCGCGCCGGACTTCTGGAACGCGGCCACCCCCTCGAGCGGCGAGCGGAACGCGAGCGGCGTGTGTCCCATCTTCCGGAGCGTGACGGCCACCCCTTCGCGCAGCGTGTCGTTGTCGTCGATGACGAGGATGCGGGCCATGGAGGGAGGACATAGCAGAGCCGGCCGTGGCAACGTCCGCCCCACCATGCGTGAAGCCCTGCTGGCCCTGCTCGCCTCCCACCTCCCGGCCGACGACAAGGAGGCCGCGGACCTCTCCCGGATGCGGGGGGAGGCGGCGGCGCTCGAAGCGCCCTTCTCGCGCCACCAGGCCGGCGCGCACTTCACCGGGAGCGCCGTGGTGGTGACGCCGGACGGGACGCGCACGTGCCTGCTGCACCACGCGAAGCTCCACCGGTGGCTCCAGCCGGGCGGCCACGCGGATGTGACCGACTCCGGCGACATGTCCCGCACCGCCCTGCGCGAGGCGGCGGAGGAGACCGGCTGCCGCGTGGCTTTGCACCCGTCTGCGCCGAGGCCCCTGGACGTGGACGTGCACGTCATCCCCGCCCGGAAGACGGACCCCGAGCATGCCCACCTGGACGTGCGCTTTCTCGTGGTGGCGGAGAACCCGGAGGCGCTCGCGCACGATCCCTCCGAGAGCTTCGGCGCGCGGTGGCTGCCGTGGGACGAGGCGCTCGCCGCGGCGGATGAGCCGCCGCTGCGCAGGTTGCTCGAGAAGGCGCGCACGGCTGCGCAGGCCTCACCCGTGCAGGAGGGGTGAGGGGCGCACCGTGGGGCCGGCCGGGGCCATCCACGCGTAGGCCTCGCAGGACTGCGGGCAGCGTTTGGACGGAGCGAGATGCCGTGTAGAACGATCCTGCAAACCCCGGACAGTCCACGCCCCGAGAGGAGAGCCGTCACGACGTTCAATCCCTTCGCAATCGGAGTGCTCCTGCACCGTGTCCCCGGTCGCGCTCGCGGCGCCGAAGGTCTACCAGGTCACCGGGACGGTGCTGGACGTCCGCGGTGACACCGTGGTGGTGGAGAAGGGCAAGGCGAAGTGGGAACTCGTCGTCGCCTCCGTGAAGTCCACGGTCACCATCCATCGAGTACCCCGAGGCGGCGAAGTCCATCGAGGTGAAGCCCGCGCCCGCCGGGAAGCCGGCGAAGACGTAACGGCACGGCGGCACCGGCCGCGCATGTCAGACAGCCCCCTTACTGTCTCTTCCTGCAGCACGGGGGAGGGACGCCATGGGGCGGCGGCGTTGGCGGGAGTACCGGACGGTCACGGGTTCAAGACCGTTGAGAGACTTCTTCCTCGCGCTCACACGGGAGGAGGCCGAAGAGGTCAGTGCGGCCATGAAGCACGTGGCCCTCGAGGGACTGGCCGTGGCCAGACATCTCCGTGGCGAGGTGTACGAGGTCCGCGCGGAGGGCCGGACACGGTCCTTCCGAATCCTGTTCGCCACAGAGGGGAGGCGGGGACAGGTCCTCCTCGGGTTGAGCGCGTTCGTGAAGAAGTCCCAGCGCACGCCTCCGCGGGAAATCGAACTCGCTGAACTCAGGCTCGCCGACTGGCGACGCCGGCGCAGGCTGCCACCGCCAAGAGTGCTGCATTGAACAGGAGTTGTCGTTTCAACCATCGTCGATAAGCTAAGGTTCAAAAGCCATGGCTCGTGACTTCCTGGACGAGATGATCGCGGAACGGACTCGCAGGGATCCTGACTTCCCACGCCGAGTGGACGAGGCGCTGATTCGCCGCAAGGCGGCCCGCAAACTCAGCGCCCAGCGAGAGAAGGCCGGCCTCAGCCAGACCGTGGTGGCTGCCCGCATGGGCACCTCCGCCTCCGTCGTGTCCAAGCTGGAGGCCGGGGGCGACGTGAGGATTTCAACGCTGGTGCGTTACTGCCAGGCGGTAGGCCAGCCCTGGAGCTACGACCCGAAGCGCCGCTGACGCGTACCCTTCCTGCTCAGCCCACGAGCGGCAGTCGGAAGCTCAGCACCGTCCGCCCCGGCCGGGACTCGAGCGTGAGGCTGCCGCGGTGTGCCTCGGCAATCTTCCGCGCGAGCGGCAGCCCCAGTCCCGTGCCCTTCTCCCGCGTGGTGAAGAACGGCTCGAACACCTTGTCCGCCTCCTCCGCGGGGATGCCCTTCCCGCAGTCCTCCACCTCCAGCGCGTAGCCCCCCTCCTCCACGCGCCCGCGCAGCACCACGCGCCCTCCCTTGGGTGACGCCTGCAGCGCGTTCTTGAGCAGGTTCACGAGCGCCGCCGTCACCAGCCCCTCGTCTGCGCTCACCCGGCCCGGCACGGCCTCGAGCACCACCTCGACGCCCCGCGCCTGCGCCTCGCCCTCGAGGTGGGAGCGCACGGACTCGAGCAGCCCCCGGCCCTCCACCTCCGTCAGCGACAGCGGCTGCTCGCGCGCAAAGGCGAGGAAGTCCTCCACGATGCGCGTGAGGTACCGCAGCTCCGAGCGCACCCGCTCCACGTGCCCGCGCGCCTCTGCCACCGAGGGGCTCGCCGAGGCCAGCTCCTCGTCCAACAGCCCCGCGAACAGCTCCATCCCGCCGAGCGGGTTCCGCACCTCGTGCGCCACCCCCGCGATCATCATCTTGAGCTGCCGGTCCCGGCCCTCCAGCTGCCGCCGCATGGACTCGAGCTCCAGCGCCAGGGTCCCAATCTCCCGCGTCCGCTCGGGCCTCACGGGCGTGGACAGGTCCCCGCGCCCCATCCGGAGTGCCGCGTCCATGAGCCTCCCCAGCGGCGCGGCGAGTCCCGCCGCCGTCACCACCGCCGCGGCCGAGAGCAGCAGCAGCCCCACCCCCAGCAGCACGGCGAACGCCCGCCCCAGCGCCCCGAGCGGACGGAAGAAGTCCGCCTCCGCCTCCACCACGGCCACCGCCACCACCTGGCCCGTCTGCTCGTCCTTCACCGGCGCGTACCCGGACTTGTACGTCTTGCCGTCCGTCCCCTCGAAGAGCACCAGGCTCGCCGCCTGCTCCCCCGCGAAGGC
>JBDLRJ010000324.1:0-7423 GCA_039800145.1 Pseudomonadota bacterium
TTGCGGGTGACGGCCTCCAGCATCGCGGGCTCGGTGCACAGTTGGACTGCGCGGTTCGCCACGGCGCAGCCGAGCGGGTTTCCGCCGTAGGTGCTGCCGTGCGTACCGGGCCCGAGCGCCGCGGCCACGTTCTCCTTCACCACGATGGCGCCGATGGGGAAGCCATTGCCGAGCGCCTTCGCGGTGGAGATGGCGTCCGGGAGGATGCCGTCGTGCTGGAAGGCGAAGGGCTTGCCCGTGCGGCCCATGCCGGACTGAATCTCGTCCACGAGCAGCAGCAGTCCGTGCTCGTCACACAGCGCGCGCAGCGCCTTGAGGAACCCGGCCGGCGCGGGCTTCACGCCACCCTCGCCCTGCACCGGCTCCACCAGCACGGCCGCGGTATGGGGCCCCACGAGACTTCGGACCGACTCGAGGTCTCCGTAGTCGGCGTACACAAAGCCCGCAGGGAGCGGATCAAAGCCCTTCTGGTACTTCGGCTGCCCGGTGGCGGTGAGCGTGGCGAGCGTGCGCCCGTGGAAGGACTGGTGGAAGCAGATGATCTCGTGGCGCGCCGGGCGGCCGCTCTCGTCCATGTGCTTCCGGGTGAGCTTGATGAGCGCCTCGTTGGCCTCCGCCCCGGAGTTGCAGAAGAAGGCACGGTCCAGGCCGGAGAGGGCCGTGAGGCGGCCGGCCAATTCAATCTGCTGCGCGATGTAGATGCCGTTCGACACGTGCCAGAGCGTCTCGGCCTGGGCCTTGAGCACGGAGACCAGCTCCGGGTGGCAGTGGCCGAGCGCGCACACCGCCACGCCGCCGATGAGATCCATGTAGCGGCGCCCCTCCACGTCCCACACGTACACGCCCTCGCCGCGCACGGCGACGACGGGGGCCTGCTTGTAGTTGGGCACGAGCACGTGCTTCGCGCGGTCCATCC
This sequence comes from Pseudomonadota bacterium, assembly GCA_039800145.1. Lineage (GTDB taxonomy): Bacteria > Myxococcota > Myxococcia > Myxococcales > Myxococcaceae > VGRA01. Next base: position 917 of record JBDLRJ010000324.1, read on the forward strand.
ACTGGGCAGAGGTCAGCTGGTCGGCGGTCGGATGCATGGGCGAAGTCCTAGCGTTTCGCGGGCCGGGACTCCACTCCGAGGTGTGCCCCGGCGGGGCCCAGCAGCGGGAACTGGACCGGGTACCGCACGGCCAGGGGCCCGGGCCCCGCCGCCAGCCGCAACCGTCCGAGTTGAGACACCAGGCAGGAGCTGACTGCCGGGCTGCGGAGCGAGTCCTCGACCACGCGGACCTGCTCCACCCGGCCCCCCGGCAGGAGCACCCATTCGAGCACCACGCGTCCCCGCACCGGGACCGCGCGGTCCTTTGCGCGCGCGACGTTGTGGCAGAAGGAGAGCGCGGCCCAGTGACGGGCCAGCTGCGCCCCGAGCGCGGGATCCGCCCGGGACTCCTCCGAACCCCTCTCGGGCTGCGCGCGCGCCTGCACCGGTGCGCTGGGCGCTTCGCCCGCGGCTGGGCGGGGCCCCGGCGGTGCGGCAGGAGAAGACGCCAGGGGAGAAGGAGACACCGCTGCCTCCTCCCTGGGCGGGCTTCCTTCACCCAGGTCGGCCTGCACGGGTCCCTCCTGCGGAACCCGGAAGCGCACGTGCCGGGCTGGGCGTCCCTCGAGCTCGAACACCGCCTCGTGCTCCCCCATGCCCGTCAATCTCCGGCACGGCGTGCGGAGGCAGCGCGCGACCCCGTCCACCGCGACCCGTGCCCCTGCAGGCGAACTCAAGAAATCCAGTGGGACCTCTACTTCCACGTGGACGAGCGAACGCGGAGAATCCGCGGGGGGCGCCTCGTCTGCACCGACCGCGGCCGTCCACGACCAGAAGATGAGCGCCCAGGCCCGCACGTCCGCAGGGTACGACGGCGGAGGCACGAAACGACAGTTGTCTTTTCGTCTAGAGGATGTAGCGGCTGAGATCCTCGTCCTTGAGGACCTCCTCCAGCCGCGCACGCACCCACGCCGCGTCCACCTGTACGTCCCGGCGGTCCGCGGGGAGATCCGAGGCGCCGAAGGAGATCTCGTCCAGCACCCGCTCCAGCACGGTGTGAAGCCGCCGCGCACCGATGTTCTGGGTCCGTTCGTTCACCGCCTGCGCCACGCGCGCGAGCTCCTCGAGCGCGTCGTCCGTGAAGTGGAGGCGCACGCCCTCGGCGGCGAGCAGCGCCTGGTATTGGCGGATGAGCGAACTCCTCGGTTCACGGAGGATCCGCACCAGGTCCTGGCCGCTGAGCGGATCCAGCTCCACGCGGATGGGGAAGCGCCCCTGGAGTTCCGGGATGAGATCCGAGGGCTTGCTCACGTGGAACGCGCCCGCGGCGATGAAGAGCACGTGGTCCGTCTTCACCGGCCCGTAGCGCGTGTTGACGGTGCTGCCCTCCACGATGGGCAGGAGATCCCGCTGCACGCCTTCCCGGGAGACGTCCGGTCCGCCCACGCGTCCGCCCTCCCGGCCGGCGATCTTGTCGATCTCGTCCAGGAAGACGATCCCGTCCGCCTGCGCGCGCTCCACCGCCTCGCGCGTGACACGGTCCATGTCCACGAGCCGCGCGGCCTCCTCCTCCTCGAGCGCACGCAGCGCCTCGGGCACCTTCAAGCGCCTGCGCCGGGACCGCTGTGCGCCGGGCATCTGCTTGAACAGCTCCTGGAGGTTCATCCCCATCTCCTCCATGCCGGGGAAGATCATCCCCCGCACGGGCATCCCCGCCTCCTGCAGCTCCACCTCCACCTCCTGGTCGTCCAGGGTGCCGGCGCGGACCTGCGAGCGCAGCTTCTCGCGGTCGGCCGCGCCGAGCGGGGCTGCGGCGGGCGGAGGGGGCGGCGGCGCGAAACCGAACGGGCCGCGGGCTGGAGCGGACGACGCCGGCCCCTTCCCGGACAGCAGCTCCATCAACCGGTCCTCGGCGAGTTCCGCCGCGCGGACACGGACCTTCTCCAGCTCCTCCGCCCGGACAAGCGAGATGGCCGCCTCCACCAGGTCCCGGACGATCGACTCCACGTCCCGGCCCACGTAGCCCACCTCGGTGAACTTGGACGCCTCGACCTTGATGAAGGGCGCCTGCGCGAGCTTCGCGAGCCGCCGCGCGATCTCAGTCTTCCCCACCCCCGTGGGACCGATGAGGATGATGTTCTTCGGCGTGATGTCCTCGCGCAGCTCCGCGGGCGCTGCCTGCCGCCGCCAGCGGTTCCTGAGCGCAATGGCCACCGCCCGCTTCGCCTGCGCCTGCCCGATGATGTAGCGGTCCAGCTCGTCCACCACCTCGCGCGGCGTGAGTGCCCGCCCCGGCCGGACCGTTCCCATCACGTCCCCTCCCCGCCCAGCTCTTCGAACGAGAGGTGGGTGTTCGTGTAGATGCAGACGTCCGCCGCGAGCTTGAGGCTGTAGTCGGCGATCTCGCGCGCCGACAGGTTGGAGTGATCCATCAGCGCCCGCGCCGCCGACAGCGCGTAGGCGCCGCCGCTGCCCACCGCGGCCACGCCGTGGTCCGGTTCCACCACGTCTCCTGCCCCCGAGAGCAGGAAGGTCTTCTCCTTGTCCGCCACGATCAGCATGGCCTCCAGGCGGCGCAGGTACCGGTCCGTCCGCCAGTCCTTGCCCAGTTCCACGCAGGCGCGGGTGAGGTTGCGCTGGTGCTCCTTGAGCCGGGCCTCGAACCGCTCGAACAGCGTGAACGCGTCCGCGGTGCTGCCCGCGAAGCCGGCCACGACCTGCCCGTCTCCGAGCCGCCGCACCTTGCGCGCGGTGCCCTTGAGCACGGTCTTGTCCAGCGTCACCTGCCCATCACCGGCCAGTACCACGCGGCCATTTCGCCGCACGCAGAGGATCGTCGTCCCGTGGAACATGGGCGCGATCTACCGCCGGGAAGGAGCGTTTGCACCACGAGGTTCCCCACGCGCGGCGGCGAGTCCCCTAGGATGTACGACCATGGTCACTGCCTCCCTCCTGGTGTCGCTGCTCGCCGCCGCCCCGGCCCCCGAGCGCATGAAGGTGAACGCCCCCGCGGCCGACGCGCTGATGCTGCTCGCGCGCCACGCCTCGCTCAACCTGCTCGCCGCGCCGCTCACCGGCCGCGTGAAGGGCGAGTTCGCGGTGAACAACAAGGAGGTGCTCGCCCGCGAGCTGCTCGCGCAGGTGGACGACCGGGTGGTGCGCCGGGAGAGCTTCGTCTTCGTGGGCAAGGCGCCCCCCGCGCGGAACTTCCCGAAGGTGGACCTCGGCGGTGCCCCCATCAGCTACCTCTGGGAGAAGGAGATCACCGCGGGGCAGCTGGCCACGCTGCTCAGCCTGTCGCTCAAGCGTCCCGTGGCGGTGGCGGCCCCGCACGACCGGGAGCTGCTCAGCGTGGTGCTCACGCGCGCCACCGCGGACGAGGCCGTGACCGCGCTCGCCTTCTTCCTCGGGCTGCCGCTCGAGGTGGCCCCGGACGGCTCGGTCAGCATCGGCGAGCCGGGCACGGCGGTGACGCGGGACTGCGTGGGGTTCTCCCTCACGGAGTGGACCCGCCTGACGGCCTACGTCCCCGGCCCCTACCCCCTCGGCCTGCTGCAGACCGGGGGCACGGCCTGCCCCACGGAGACGGGGCGCACGGTGCGGACCGCGGACGGCGAGCTGGTGAAGGCGCTGGGCCCGGACGGGGACGCGCTGCTCTTCACGTGGCTCACCGGCGCGCGGGCAGGTAGGTACGCGAAGATCTCGTTCGACGCCTACTCCGAGGTCCCCGGCTGCACGGACGTGGCGCGGGACGCGGTGCTCTCGCGGATGAACTCGGGCAACACCTTCGCCCTGGTGAAGCAGGGGCTCCTCGAGTGCGGCGTCTCGCGCGGCGCGAAGGCCGGCGACTACCTCGTCTTCGAGCTGGACGCGGCCGGCCCCTACTTCCGCCCGGCCAGCGGTGCGCCCGGCAAGGGCGTGAAGCAGCTCACCGCCCAGGGCGCGGTCAACGCCGTGGCCCCCATCCCCACGCGCTGAGCGCGGCTGCAAGTTCGTTCCAGTCTCAGGCTGACCGTCACGGCGGTCGGCGCGGAGCCTACGGCCGTTCGCCCGCGGCGCTCGGTGCCGCCGTGCCCCACGCGGGGCAGGTGTCACGCACCGCCTCGGCCAGCGCACGCGCGAACGTGGCGCGGAACGCGTCCGAGTCGGCGACCTTCTCGTCCAGGTCGTTCGTGATGACGGCCGCCTCCACCAGGAGGGACGGCGTCTTCGACTTGAGTACCCGGAGCCCGTCGAACCGGTAGACGCCGGTCTCGGCATCCAGCAGCGGCCGGTTCTCACCGGGGATGGGCTCGGCGTGGTGCAGCGCGGGGGGGCGTCCGAGCGCGCGGAGCCGCTTGCCCACTTCGAGCGCCACGGCCTTCGAGTCCTCGTACCGGCCGTTGTCGGCGGAGACGAAGACGGAGTACCCGGCCGCGTGGCGGGTGCGGTGGCCCACGGCGCCGTTGCGCGTCCACTTCTCGAGGAACTTCTCCTGCACCGAGTCGTGGTGGAGGGAGACGAACAGCGCGGCGCGCGAGGCGGCCTCCGCGCGCTGGGCGAGACTCCCCGGCGGGACGCGCACCACCTGCAGTCCGATCCCCGCAAGCGCCTGCTCCACCTCGAGCGCGAGCTTCACGTTGAAGGTCCGCTCGGCGACCCCGCGCGCGCTCGTGGCACCCGTGGAGGTGTCCGAGTGCCCGGCGTCCAGCGCCACCGCCCCCGTGCACGGCAGGGCCGCGGGGAGGAGCAGGCGCGCGGCGAGTGCCCATCCGCTTCCAACGAGTGCAGGGCTCATGCGCGGGGGTGGGCCTTGTCGTAGATCTCCTGCAGCTTGTCCCAGGAAACCTCGGTGTAGCGCTGCGTGGTGGAGAGGCTCGCGTGGCCGAGCAGCTCCTGGATGCTCCGGATGTCCGCGCCGCTGCCGAGCAGGTGCGTGGCGAAGCTGTGGCGCATGGCGTGAGGGCTCGTCTTGCGGGCGAGCCCCGCCTGGAGCACGTAGCGGTCCAGGTGGCGGGCAATGCTGCGCGGCGTGAGCCGTCCCCCCCTGTGGTTGAGGAAGAGCGCGTCCGGGTCCTGCTTCGGGTGGGGACTGGCCAGCAGCTCGCCCCGCCGGGCCAGCCACGCCTCGAGCGCCTCGACGGCGGCCTCGTTCAGCGGGCAGAGCCGCTCCTTGCGTCCCTTCCCGAGCACGTGGGCCACGCGGCCGCGGAGGTCCAGGTCCCCGAGCGAGAGTCCACACAGTTCGCTGATGCGGAGCCCACCCCCGTAGAGCACCTCGAGGATGGCCCTGTCCCGCAGCCCGAGCACCCGCTCCACCGCCGGGGCGTCCACCAGCGCGAACACCTCTTCCACCGGCAGCACGCGCGGCAGCGACTTCGGCAGCTTCGGCGAGCGGACGGCCGCGGCAGGGTTCTGCGCGAGCAGCTTCTTGCGGACGCAGAACCTGTAGAACGCCTTCACCGACGCCAGCTTTCGCGCGCGCGAGCTGGCGGCACGGTCCACGGCGAGCGTCCCGAGCCACCCGCGCACGTGCGCGTGGACGGCGTTCTCCAGCCCCGCCCTGGCGGTGAGCAGGTACGCCTCGAACGCGCAGAGATCCGACAGGTAGTTCCGAACGGTGTGCGGGGACGCGCCCTTCTCGTCCTCGAGGTGGACGCGGAACCGCTCGACCAGCGGGGACAGGGGCACGCTCGCCATGCGGCCACCACGCTACCGTGCCCGTGCCGGCGGGGAAATTCCGGCTACTCCTCCACGGCCAGGTACACGCCGGACCGCTCGCCGTCCTCCACCACGTAGACCACCTTGCGGCCGTCGTCGGACGCGAACGCCGGGAGCACCTGCACGAGCGAGTCGAGGGAGCGGCGCTGCTTCGTGGTCACGTTGAACGTCGCCACGTCGAACGTCTTTGCCTCCCAGCGCGGGTAGGTCACGAGCAGGCGGCTGCCGTCCTTCGAGGGCGAGAAGGTGTAGAGCCCCTCGAGCAGCTGCGCCTGGGTGGACGGGTCCGGGGTGCCGCCGTCCGCGGCCTGCACCTGGTCCAGCACCTTGCCCGGCGCCACGCCGACGAGATCACACGCGCGGCCGTCCCGGATGCAGTTCGTGCGGAAGTACAGCTGCGAGTTGTCCGGGGAGAAGCTGTAGCCGTACGCCCCCTGGCGGACCTTCACGCTGCGCTCCTCGCCGCGGACGTACAGCATGAGGTCCACCGAGTAGACCGGCTTCATGAAGCGGGAGAGGAACGCGAGGTAGCGGCCGTCCGCGCCCCAGGCGTAGTTCGGGACCCGGTTCCCCACGCGCCGGGGCTTTCCGTCCGGGAGATCCGCCACGCCGAGCACGCCGGCCCCCCCGTTGGCGTTCGGATCGTAGAACTCGAGGAAGGCCACGGCGCTGCTGTCCGGGGCGAAGCTGAAGCGGCCGATCTTCTCCCCCACCTTCCGCGCCCCCTCGCCGTTGGAAGGCCCCACGAAGAGATCACCGGCCTCGTCGGAGCTCTTCCAGCCCTCCGTGCGAGCCAGATACCTGCCATCCGGGGAGAAGCCGAAGCGC
>JBDLRJ010000325.1:0-2944 GCA_039800145.1 Pseudomonadota bacterium
GGATCTCTCCGGGCTCGGCCAGTTCGCGATGATGGGCCTGGTGGGGCTGATCCTCGCGTCCCTGGTGAACCTCTTCATGCGGAGCGAGATGATCCACTGGCTGACCACCTTCATGGGCGTCATCGTCTTCACCGGGCTGACCGCGTACGACACGCAGAAGATCAAGGAGCTGAACGTCCTGGGCAACGCGGGCACGGAAGAGGATCACAAGGAGGCGATCCACGGCGCGCTCGTGCTGTACCTGGACTTCATCAACCTGTTCCTGAATCTCCTGAGCCTCTTCGGCCGGCGCCGCTGAACAGGGCGAGGAGCGGCAGGCGGGGCAGTGGCACCCGGCAGGGGGCCGTGCTAGGCCCTCCGCTCGCGGGGGTCGAGATGCCGAAGCTGGACGAGCTGGTCGCAAACTTCAAGAAGGTCGGCGAGTCGGCCTTCCTCACGCTGCACAACGTCCCGGTGCTGGTGGGGCGTGGCATCGCGGGCGTCATGACCGTGCAGAAGCAGTCCGGGGCCACGATGGCGGCGGAGATTGGTCCGTACATCGAGAGCCTCACCTGGATGGACCGCGTCTTCGAACTCCGGGGCGGGAAGGCCGTGTCCGTGGGCCGGACGGCAGACTCGGACGTGGTGATCAACGACTTCTCGGTGTCCCGCCAGCAGTGCACCTTCCAGCAGCAGGGGGACGGCTGGCTGCTCACGGACGCGGGCTCCACCAACGGCACGGTGGTCGCGGGCAAGAAGTACAAGGCGCCCCAGAGCGTGCTGCTCAAGGGGGGCGAGGAGCTGGTGCTGGGGCGGCTCGCGTTCGAGTTCCACACCCCCCTCTCGCTCGTGGCGAAGATCCGGGCCGGCAAGGCCGAAGTGCCCCTGTAACGGTGCGTGTCTGTCACGCCTCGGGCTACCTCCGCCTAGTGTGCGAGTGATGACGCGCATGGAGTTACAGGTGGGCAGGTGGGCCCGGTTGCTCTCGGCCGTGTGTGCACTTGGACTCCCGGCGGGCACGGTGGAGGCGCGCCCGGTCTCGTTCCTCGGCTCCAGGATGGTGATGCTCTCCGGTCAGCCGATGATGTCCTCGCTGTCCGTGGACGTGACGCTGCTGCGGAGGCTGGCCGTGGGGGCGAGCTACGGCTGGATGCAGCGGCGCTCGGACGAGCTGCAGCTCGCGGCCCTGGACGTGAACGTTCTTGCGTACCGGCTGAACGGCGCCGGGTACCAGGCCAATGCCTTCCTGCTGGGGAACGCGGGAGCGGTGCGGGACGGCTCGGCCGCGTGGCGTCCCGCGGGGGCGGTGGCGGTCGAGCTCGACGCGGAGTCCCGGTGGCTCTACGGCCTGGTGCAGGGGCGCTACCTTCGCACGCTGGATGGCCGGCTGGACGACCTGCAGCTGCTCGCACGCGCCGGAGTGGCGCCGTTCGTGGCCGGTTTCCAGGACATCAACCCGTTCTTCGTCGTCCAGTACCAGTACCTGCCGCGCTTCTCCCAGCCGCACGTGGTGACGCCCATGCTGCGGCTGCTCTACCGAAACGTGCTGCTCGAGGTGGGGGTGTCCCTGCGCGGCGAACCGCTCGTCAACGTCACCACGGAGTTCTGACCATGCGTTCCCGACTGTGGGTTGCCCTGCTCTGCGCCGCCCCGCTGTTCTCCGCCGGCGCCGAGGGGCCTGCACCCGCGCCTGCCGCCGCTCCCGCACCCGCCGGCGAGCGCATCACCGTGGCCGTCCGCGGGATGGTCTGCTCCTTCTGTGCGCAGGGGCTGGACAAGATCTTCAAGGACGAGCCCGCCGTGGCGAAGGTGGACGTGAGCCTGGACCTCGAGCAGATGGTCATCCAGCTGAAGCCCGGGGCGACGCTGGACGACGCGCGGCTGCGCAAGCTGGTGGGAGACGCCGGGTTCGACGTGCTCGGAATTGACCGCGCCCGTCCCTCGAAGTGAGGAACGGGCGCGACAGCTGCAGGGCCGAGGCCTTCGGCTAGTAGCCGACGGGGCCGGGCGCCGGGGAGGTGACCGGGCTCGCGGCGCTCTCGGTGGCAGGGCTCTGCACGGACTCGGTCGCGGGCTCGCCGCCGGACTCGGCCGCCGGGTCCACCGCGTTCGAGAACGCCGCCACCGGGGCGCCGTTGATGTTCACGTTGACCTTCACGTTCGCCTTGACGTCAGCGCCCGCGGGAAGGCCGCCGGTGGCCGCCTCGCCGGCCTGCGCTGCACCGCCCTGGCCACCGAAGAGGCCACCGAGCATGGAGAAGATGGACTGCAGCATCTGCATCAGCATGGGCATCAGCTTGGAGAAGTCCATGGCGCCCCCGGCGCCCGGCGCCTGGGCCTGCTGCGCCTCGGGTGCGGCCGGGGCGGCGCCCGCGTCCGCCGGGGCATTCACCTGGCCGGTGGGGGCCGCGTTGGAGGTGCGCAGGATGGGCGTGGCGTTGGGAGGCGTGGCGCTGCGGAGGGTGGGGACCTGCGGGCGGAGGGCCGGGGCAAAGGTCGGTGCGGAGGGAAGGTTCGGGGTGGCGCGGGCCACGTCCAGGGGCAGGCGCGGCGAGACCGGGAGGCGCGCGTTGGCCGGCAAGGTGGGGGCCGCGGTGCGCGTCGGAACCGCCGGCGCCGAGGGGAGGGAGGGGGCCGGGGTACGGGCCGGCTGCGTGGGCGCCAGCTGTCCGGGCGCGGTGGGGAGGCGGGTGGCCTGGAGGCGAACGGGGCCCTCGGGCTTGACGGCGGTGGCGGGGCGGGGAGCGAGGCGGGTGTTGGAGATCATGACGGCGTCCTTGAATGGGTGAGCTTCTGCAGGGGTTGTCGCACCGTCGTGACACTTGTTGCGTGATCCGGCGTAAGATTTCGCCATGCCCACCTCTCCCATCGGTCGTCGCAGTCCCACGCCCGTTGCGACGCCGGCCGTCACCGCCCCTGTCTCCACCTCACAACGCGCTCCCGCGACCCCGGTCGCGGCCTCCCA
>JBDLRJ010000326.1:0-7523 GCA_039800145.1 Pseudomonadota bacterium
GTCCAGGTGGTGGGCGGTGTTCCCGAGCAGGACATCCGTCTCGCGGAAGCCCGTGTCGAGGCGGAGGTGGGCGAACCAGGGCTGTGCGTTCCGCAGGCCGTCTCCACGCAGCCTCGCGAGGAACGCACGCTGTGTCTCAACCCTTCTCACGGCCTTCCATCCAACGTCTCATCGCGGGAACGGCTTCCTTGCCCCACGACCTGGAGGCGCGGACCGCGAGGAAACGGGACACCAGCGCGTCCACGAAGCCCGAGAGCTGCTCGGCGAGATCCAACCGCTCGGTGATCCGGTCGTCCTCTTCCTCGGTGAGGAGCTCCGGCAGCTTCGCGGACTTCACGTCCAGGTGCTCGGCGTCCAGGCCGGCCTCCCAGGTGCGCTCGCCGCAGGTGAAGCGCAGCCGCGCCGAGTGGACGAGAAGGCCGTCCGCCAGGGCACGCTTCACCTGCACGGAGTAGGGGGCCAGTGCCCCCTTCGCCGAGAGCTCCACCACCTCACCGTGGAGGCCGCGCAGGACGGTGCGCCCGGTGAAGAGCACGGTGACGGGTTGGCCGTCGTGCTCCATGAGCGGATCCCCCGGCTCGCTGCGCCAGAGGAGCCACGTCAGGAGCTCCCGGCCGAGCCAGGTCCGGCCGCGGAGCAGCTGCTCCCGCGCCTGGTCCTTTTCGACCTCCGCCGCGTCTTTCGTCTCCTCCGCGGTGGATTGGCCATCCACGCCGGTCTCGCCCCGCATGAAGCGGGCCTCCTCGCGCGCCGCTTCACGCCTTCCCATGGCCAGCCTCCAACCCTGCGCCCGAGAGCTCCTTCGTGGGGGTGAGGGCCTCGTCGGAGACGCCCTCCTGCGCGGCCATGGCGCCGGGGACGAGCGGGACGAGCTTCAACCCGAACGCCTCCTCGAGCGCCGCGAGCACCTCGCCGATGGCCTTCCGCGAGCCGCTCCACACCTGCAGTTGCCCGGTGTCCAGGTTCCACGCCACGTCGTGGACGCGGGTGGTGGGCGTGGCGCGGGCGCGCAGCTGGTGACGGATCGCCGCCTTCTGCTCGCTTCGCTCCGCGCGTCCCGGCTTCCGTCCGTTCTCGCGCTCGAAGGCGAGCGCCCAGCGGACGAGTTCGTCCCGCGCCCGGCCCGCGGAGATCTTCAGCTGGTCGGTGCGCCAGGCGAAGAGCACGCGCGGCCCGTGGAAGAGCGCGTTGGCGGAGAAGTCCGTGGCGTCGTTGTCCTCGATCTCCACGAATCCCTCGGCGCGGTCCTCGTCGCCCTTTTGCCGGATGGGCTCGAAGGCGTGCGTCTCCAGTGCCTTCTGGAAGAACGAGAGCTTCTCCCTCGGCGCGCGCGCAGGGGAGGCGACCTTGAAGCGCGCGAAGGTGACCGAGCCGCGGAGGAAGGGCATGGGGCGGGCCTAGAACTGCTCTTCGGGGATGGACATGAGATCCAGCGAGGACTGCTCGACCATCCTGCGGGCGTGCCCCACGTTGGGGAGCACCTCGCGGCAAAAGAAGCGGACCGCCGCCACCTTGCCGTCGTAGAAGTCCGCGTCGGCGGGGTTGGCCTGCTTCCGGGCGAGCGCGACCGCCGCCTGGCGCACCAGCAGCCAGCCGATCACGGTCTCGGCCAGGGCCGCCAGCACGCGGTTACCCTGCAGGCCCACGTGGTAGAGCGACTCGGAGGTCTTCTCCATCATGGTGCCCATGAGCCCCTGGAGATCCTGGAGCGCGGTGGCCAGCGCGGCGCGCTCTGCCGCGAGTGCCTCTCCCCCCTCGGCGGAGTCCAGCGTGGACTGGATCTCGGAGGCGAGCGCCATGAGCGTCTCGCCGCCGTCGCGGGCGATCTTCCGGAAGAAGAGATCCAGCGACTGGATGTGGGTGGTGCCCTCGTAGAGGGTGTCGATCTTCTGGTCCCGGATGTACTGCTCCACCGGGTAGTCCTGGAGGAAGCCTGCGCCGCCGTAGCACTGCAGGGACACGCCGAGCAGCTCGAAGGTCTTGTCCGAGTTGTAGCCCTTGAGCAGCGGCAGCAGGAGATCGTTCAGCTTGTCCAGCTGCCGGGCCTCGGGGGCGCCGTGGCCACCGGCGAGCTCCACGCGGTCCTGCACGTGGGCCAGGTACAGCCCGAGCGCGCGCATGCCGTAGGCGTGGGCCTTCTGCAGCATGAGCATGCGGCGGACGTCCGGGTGCTGGATGGTGCGGACGCGCGGCGCGGCCTTGTCCATGATCTTCAGGAGATCCGAGCCCTGGACGCGGTCCTTCGCGTAGTCGCGCGCGTTGAGGTACGCGGTGGAGAGGGTGGCCATGGACTTCATGCCGATGGCCATGCGCGCCTGCTCGATGACGTGGAACATCTGGCGGATGCCGTCGTGGACGTTGCCCACGAGCAGGCCGCGCGCCGGGTGGCGGTCACCGAAGGTCATCTCGCACGTGGCGGAGGCCTTGATGCCCATCTTCTTCTCGACGTTGGTGCAGTAGACGCCGTTGCGCTCCCCGAGCGAGCCGTCTTCGTTCACCCAGAACTTGGGGACGATGAACATGGACAGTCCCTTGGTGCCGGGACCGGCGCCTTCCGGCCGCGCGAGCACCAGGTGGACGATGTTCTCGGGGTGATCGAAGTCACCGTTGGTGATGTAGCGCTTGACGCCTTCGATCTCCCAAATGTCGTCCTTGACCTGGCGGGCCTTCGCTCGCGCCGCGCCCACGTCCGAGCCGGCGTCCGGCTCGGTGAGCACCATGGTGCCACCCCAGTGCTTCTCCACCATGTTCTTCACGAACCGGGCCTTCTGGGACTCGGTGCCGAGCTTGTCGATGATGGTCGCGAGGAAGCTGCCGAACACGTAGAAGGCGACGACCGGGTTGGCGCCGATCAACATCTCGAAGGCGGCCCAGCGCACGGAGGGGGGCGCCCCCATGCCGCCGAGCTTCTCGGGCACCTCGAACAGGTGGTAGCCGGCGTCGTAGAACTTCTGCAGGGCCTCGGTCACGCAGGCAGGCACCGTGACGTTTCCGTCCGAGTCCAGCTTCAGCGGGGTGCGGTCGGCCTCGAAGAAGCCGGGGGACACCTGCTCGGTGCAGAAGCGCTCGAAGGCGGTCAGCGCCTCGCGGGCCATGTCCGCGTCCATGGAGGCGTAGACGCCCTTGCCGAGCGCGTTCTTGCCGATGTCCAGGGACTCGAAGAGGTTGAAGAAGATGTCGCGGAGATCACTCTTGTAGTGGTTGGCGTGGCTCATGGGGCGCGGCATCCTATGCACCACCGAGAAGGTTTTGTAGAGCGCCGGACATGCAGCCACTCTTCTACGAGGATGAAGGCGCAGGACCCCCGGCGTTCTTCGTCCACGGGACGGCCGCGGACCACCGGACCTGGTCCATCCAGCGGCTGGGGTTGAAGGGCGATCTCCGGATGCGGGTGTACGACCGCCGCGGAACGGGCGGCTCTCCACTGCCCGCGGACCGGGCGTGGTGGAGCATCCCGGAGCACGCGGAGGACGCGGCGGCGTTGATCAGGGGGCTCTCCCCGGGGGCTCCCGTCCTCGCGGTGGGGAGCAGCTTCGGCGGCGTGGTGCTGCTCGAGCTGCTCAAGCGCTTCCCGGACCTGGTGCACACCGCGGTGTTGCTCGAACCTCCGCTCCCGGTCGCGGACGGTGCGCCGCTCGTGGCCGCGGGCTTCGTGGAGGCGTTCCACGAGACCTGGCGCAGGGACGGGGGCCCCGCGGCAGCGGAGTTCTTCCTCCGGACGGTGCTCGGGGACCGCGGCTTCGAGCGGATGCCGCTCGCCATCCGGGAGCGGGCAGTGGCCGAGCACGGGACGATCCGACAGGACTGCGAGGCTTTGATCCGTTACCGCGCGGACATGGAGGCCCTCGGCGACGTGAAGGTCCCCGTGGTGCTGATGGGGGGAGAGCGCAGTCCGCCGTTCTACCGGGACACGCTCGAGGCGCTGCGGGCGGCGCTCGGGAATGGCTCGCTCGAGGTGCTGCCGGGCGCCGGCCACATGATGCACGCCGAGGCGTACCGGCGCTTCAACGCGCGGCTCCGGGAGCTGGCCGGGGTGCCGGCGCGGTGACTGCGGTCAAAGCGGTGATGCGTCTCCGAATGGCCACGGGAAGCGGGGGTGTGCCACGCGCCTTGCCGCACCGCGCTCGAGCGTGAGTCCCTCCCCCGGGCGGAGCACCAGGGCAGGCGGCGCACCCTCGAGCCGTGAACGCTCGGTGAGCACGCGCTCGGGGAAGGGATCCGCGTCCGGGTTCTCGTCCGCCGTGCTCGCGCCCTCCACGGGGACGCCGGGGTAGCCCGGATAGCGGGGCCCCATTCCCTCGCGCCAATACCAGGGGGCGCCGCCGTCCGCGCACGGGATCACGGCGCGGGCTCCAAGCAACCTCCCCCAGGTCAGCGCCTCGCGGGGGTCCGCCATCAGACGCTGCGGACGGACGAGATCCGGGAGTGGGACGTTGACGAGGAAGGGATCCAGGGTGCTGAACGCGAAGAACAGCGGCGGGATGCGGAAGCCCCGGATCCCGGTGAAGACCAGGTCCACCGGTCCCCCGCGCCTCACCCGCTTGCAGACGGCGCGCATGTCTCCGCGTACGTCGTGGCCTGCATCCGCAAAGAAGACCGCGGAGAGCTCCTTCGAGCGCACGAGCCAGGTGTTCCCCTCGTTGAAGAGTCCCGGGTAGAGCCCTTCGCCGTCGGTGGGTTGCTCTCCGTGAAAGGGGAGCGCGGTGATCTCCGCGTTGCCCACGCGCGTGGACCGCCACCACGGCAAGGGCTCCACCCGTTGGAAGCCTGCCTGCGCGAGCCGGGCAGCGGCGTCCGTACTGAACAGGCTCTCTCGGGACACGGCCGGGACGAGGATCCGCGTGTCGCGTGGGAGCTGGAGGAGCGAGCCGAGGTGGAAGTGGTCGCCGTGCGTGTGGGTGACGAGGACGGCGTCCACCCGGCCGAGATCCTGCGCCTGGACGGGCGGGTAGCCGGGGAGATCCAGCTCGGACATCCCCCGGAACCAGGGGTCCACGAGGATCCGCGCGCCCCCCACGTCCAGCAGCACCATGTTGTGCCCGGCAAAGAAGGCGCTCGCGGAGGGGAGCGAGACGGCGCCCTCGTGGCGGACGAGCGCACCGGCTGCGCGGAGATCGGACACCAGGGTCCGAAGGAGCGTGGCGCGCCGTGGGGCCGCACGGAGACTCATCCCGGAGGCAAGCTCGGAGAGCAGTCCGTGCACGTCGGGCCACGCCCGGTGCGGCACCGGGACATCCAGCCCGAGCCCCCGGAAGCGGACGTGGAGGTGTCGCGGGGGTGTGCGGGCAGGATCCGGAAAGAGGACCTCGTCTCGCAGCCGGCGCCGTCCTCCCCGGCGGGGGCCCGTCCGGCACAGCGCGGCGTAGCGAGGGGTGTCCTCGAGCCAGCGGACGAGCCGCCCTGCCTCGGCGAGCGCGGACGCGGCGCCCAGGGACCGGACGGCGTCGCGGAGTGGCGCCTGCGCGCGCCGGAGTGCCGCGGTGGTGGGCCCCTGGATGCTGCAGCCCACGTCGTGATCACGGGCGTCCGGGCCCTTCACGGAGGACAGCACCGAGACGGTGACGCCCCGGTGCAAGGACCAGCGGGCCATCACGCCTTCCCGCGGAGGGCGCCGAGCGCCGAGAGGAAATCCGCGGAGAGCGGGGACTCCGCGGACACCGACTCCTCCGGCAGCGCCACGGTCAGTCTCGCCGCGTGCAGCGCGTGGCGGCCGAGCGCCTGGGCCGCGGGGTGTTCGCGCGCCTCGCGGCCGCCGTAGAGCGCGTCTCCGAGGACGGGGAACCCTGCCTCTGCGAACTGGCAGCGGACCTGGTGGGTGCGCCCGGTCTCCAGCGTGATCTCGAGCAGTGCTGCCTCTTTGAACTGCTCCACCTTCCGCCACGCGAGCGAGGCGCGGCGGGCGGAGGGGACGCGCGTGGTGTACAGCCGCGTGTTCTCCGGGTTGCGGGCGTACGGCGTGTCGAACCGGCCCTCGGCCGGCGGCGTCCCGAGCACGATCACGAGGTACCGCTTGTCCACGCGGCCCTCGTCGAAGGCGAGCCGCAGCGCTGCGAGCGCCGGGTCCGTGCGAGCGAAGGCGACCGCTCCGCTCGTCTGCTTGTCCAGGCGGTGCGCCACGCCCGGAGAGGCGCGGCCTGCCACGTCGAAGCCCGGTCGCTGCGAGGCGAGCAGCTCGACGAGGGAGACCTGTCCCGGTTCGGGCTCCACCACCTGGCCGGCGGGCTTCTCGGCGATCACGAGTGCCGCCGTCTCGGCCAGCACGCGCACCTCGGGGCCCGCCACGCGCGGCGCCGGGCGAGGGGAGGCGCCCTTCACCGTCAACGTCTCCCCGCCCCAGAGCTTCCGCCCGCTGCGCACCGGCTTCTCGCCGAGGGAGACGCGGCCCGCCTTCAGCAGCTCGGCCACGTGTTCAGCCGTGGCAGCGGGCAGGGTGCGCCGGAGAAAATCGTCCACGGTGCGGCCGCGCGCGTCGCGCGGCACGGCGAGGTGCTGGTCCCCGCCCATCAGCTCACCGGTTGGTGGGTGTCGGTTTCCATCTGGACGGCCTCCGTCTCACATTCCGGGGCATCCGAGAAGAACCTCGCCCATCCTTCACGCTGGGCGCGGGCGTCCCTGCGGCCGAGATCGATCAGCTGCTCCGCGAAGCCGCCGTCGAACAGCAGGTAGCTGACCAGGTCTGCGCTCTCTCGTGCCTCTCGCTCCACGAGCTTGCGGACGAAGGCGCCGGCGAGCCCCCTGGCGCGCTTGGTGAAGTCCGGGCTGCGTGCGTACTGGGACGCGAGCTGCCCGATGTCCTCGCTCGGGCGGATGAGGATGTTGCGGACGTAGCGGAGCGGCGAGTTGCGGTGGGGACGCATTGCCGCGTTGAGCACCTCGGGGTAGCGGCCGCCGAACGCCTCGGTCCCTGCGACGAGGATGGTGTTGAGCCGGCGCAGCTTCTCCATGTCCTGGTCCGTGCGGTCGAGCAGCAGGGCGTTGAGCGTCTTGCCGAAGAGGAACGGGGCGGAGGCCCACGTGCCCTCCTCCAGGGTCTCGGATTCCTGCGGAGGAAAGACTCCCTCTTTCAAGTGGCGCAGCGAGATCACCAGCACGCGCTGCGCGCCCAGCCGGAGCGCGGGCGCAATGGGGACGCTCTGGCGGAGGCTCCCGTCCACGTAGAGCCTCCCGCGCACGCGCACCGGTGGAAAGAGGAGGGGGATGGCGGCGGAGGCCATGGCGTGGTGCGGCCCGATCAGCGCCGGCTCCGCCACGAAGTGGGGATCGTTGGTCCAGGGCGGGAGCGTCTTGCCCTTCATCTGGATGAAGACCGTGGTGCGCCCCGTCGCGACGTGCGTGGCGCTGATGGCCATGGCGTGCAGCGCGCCCCGGCGGATGCTGCGCCCGATGGCGGGCCACGGCGCGCCCCGGAGGACAATGCCCTGCAGCCCGGAGGGGTCGATGAGTCCGCCGTGCTTTCCCTCGATCAGCGCGGGCTTGCCGAACACCTCGCGCGCCATGCGGAAGATGTCGCCCGCGCCGAAGCG
>JBDLRJ010000327.1:0-18848 GCA_039800145.1 Pseudomonadota bacterium
GCCTGGGGCATCACGGACTTCACCTCCGAGATGGCGATCACCGGGAAGAACCGGATGAACAGGAGGAACAGGGTGAAGAACAGGCCGAAGGTGCCCAGCAGGAAAAGCACCTCCGTGACCGGCACGAAGTAGTCCCAGGACGACACCAGCGCGTCGCGGTGCAGCGAGGTCACCGTGATGACGAACCGCTCGAACCACATGCCCACGTTGACGAACGCGGAGAGCACGAAGCTCCACGTGGGGGAGGTGCGGACCTTCTTGAACCAGAAGAACTGGGGGGTGATCACGTTGCAGCTGATCATGATCCAGTACGCCCACCAGTACGGGCCGAAGGCGCGGTTGATGAACGTGAAGCCCTCGTAGTCGTTGCCCGAGTAGGCGGCGACGAAGAACTCCATCCCGTACGCGTAGCCCACCAGCGTGCCGGTGAGCAGGATGACCTTGTTGATGTTCTCGATGTGCTTCGTCGTCACCAGGTCCTTGAGGCCCAGGAAGTGACGCGCCGGGATCATCAGCGAGTTCACCATGGCGAAGCCGGAGAAGATGGCGCCGGCCACGAAGTAGGGCGGGAAGATGGTGGTGTGCCAGCCGGGGAGCTGGGACACGGCGAAGTCGAACGACACGATGGTGTGCACCGAGAGCACCAGCGGGGCCGAGAAGGCCGCGAGGATCTGGTACGCCTTCTCGTACGTCACCCAGTGGCGCATGGAGCCGCGCCAGCCCAGCGACAGGAAGCCATAGAAGTACCGCCGCCACTTGTTGGTGGCCCGGTCACGCAGCGTGGCGAAGTCCGGCACCAGCCCCGTGAACCAGAAGAGCAGCGACACCGCGAAGTAGGTGTTCACCGCGAACACGTCCCACTCGAGCGGGCTGCGGAAGTTGGGCCACAGGCCCATCTGGTTGGGCAGCGGGAACAGGTAGTAGTCCATCCACACGCGGCCGGTGTGCAGCGCCACGCAGGAGGAGGCGCAGATGACCGCGAAGATGGTCATGGCCTCCGCGTACCGGTTGATGCTCGTCCGCCACTGCTGGCGGAACAGGTACAGGATGGCCGAGATGAGCGTGCCCGCGTGGCCAATGCCCACCCAGAACACGAAGTTGACGATGTCCCACGCCCAGCCCACCGGGTTGTTGTTGCCCCAGATGCCGGGGCCTTCCCACAGCAGGTAGCCGACGTAGCCGCCGAACATGGCGGCCACCGAGCCCGCGAGCGCCAGGCCCGCGAGGAACGGCTTCGGGGTCTTCTTCACCTCGAGCTCGTTGAACTTGCACACCATCTCGGTGACGGCGTGGAAGTCGTGGGGACCCCGGACGAGCGCCTCGCGCCCGGAGACGGGCTCCTCGAGGACCACGTCACCGCGGGTGTGGATGTCGTCGGGAAGCACGGGTGCGGTCGCGGTAGCCATCAGGTGAGGTCCTTGTTCTCGTTGCGGACGCGCGCGAGGTACGACGTGCGGGGACGCACGTTGAGCTCCTGCAGCAGCTCGTAGTTGCGCGGGTTGGTCTTCAGCGCGTGGACGCGGGACTTCTCGTCGTTGATGTTGCCGAAGGTGATGGCCTGCGTCGGGCA
This sequence comes from Pseudomonadota bacterium, assembly GCA_039800145.1. Classification (GTDB taxonomy): domain Bacteria; phylum Myxococcota; class Myxococcia; order Myxococcales; family Myxococcaceae; genus VGRA01. The sequence goes on from JBDLRJ010000327.1 coordinate 1,571, forward strand.
CGCCTGGGCGCAGGCGGGCTTCACCGCGCCGTCCGGCAGCGCCTTGCGGTCACCGCCGTCACGCTTGGTGGAGATCTTCGCCTCCTCCACGCGCTGCGTGCAGTAGGTGCACTTCTCCATCACGCCGCGGTAGCGCACCGTGACGTCCGGGTTGCGCTGGAGCTTCAGCGTCTTCATCCGCTCCTTGTCCTCTTCCGGCACGTAGACGTTCCCCGTCTTCGTGAAGTCGAGGTAGTTGAAGCGGCGCACCTTGAAGGGGCAGTTGTTGGCGCAGTACCGCGTGCCGATGCAGCGGTTGTACGCCATGGAATTGAGCCCCTCCTCGTCGTGAACCGTGGCGGACACGGGGCACACCGGCTCGCAGGGGGCGTTCTCGCAGTGCTGGCACGCCACCGGCTGGTGCACGGAGCTGGGCGTGTCCACGTCACCGGTGAAGTACCGGTCCACGCGGATCCAGTGCATCTCGCGCCCGAGCAGCACCTGCTCGCGACCGACGTTGGGGATGTTGTTCTCCGCCTGGCAGGCCACCGCGCAGATGTTGCAGCCGATGCAGGAGGACAGGTCCACGACCATGCCCCACTGCTGCCCGTCGTACTTGATGGGGGCGTCCGGCTGCGTGAGGGACACCGGGGCCGCGGCCGACTTGCCGGGGACCTTCAGCTCCACCAGCCCGAACTTCCCGGAGATGTCCTGGTCCTGCGCGAAGGCCGGCTTCGCCTCGAACTCCGCCGTGGTCCCGGAGCGGTAGTGCGGCCGCGTTCCCAGTCCGAGTGCCCGCTCGGGGGCGCCCGCGGCCATCTTCGTCATCTCTGCGAAGGTGACCTCCTTGTACGGGTTGCCGGGGACGCTGAAGTGATCCTGCGTGGAGCAGAGCACCTGCGTCTTGCCGGTGCGCGTGAGCTTCACGCCCGTCACCACGCCGAGCCCGTCCGCGAGCAGCGCGCCGGCGGAGACGCCCACGTCCTTCGCCACCGCGCCCACCGTGCGGCCGTAGCCCTGCACCATCACGAGCGACGTGGGGTTGATGCCCGGCAGCACGAACGCCGGGGCCTGGATCGTGGTGCCGTTGGCCGACAGCTCCACCACGTCCGCCGCGTAGCCGTTGCGGTCCACCTTGCTCTGGATGCCGAGCTCCGCCGCGGTGGCGGGCGCCACCAGCACGGCGTTGTCCCACACCAGCTTGGACATGGTGTCCGGCAGCTCCATGACCCAGGAGACGTTGGCGAGCCGGCCGTCCAGCGCGTGGCCCTGCACCACCACGAACTCCCAGGCGTCCTTGCCGGGCACCGTGGCCTGCACCGCGCGGGCGGCGGCAGCCACCTCGGTCACCTTCGCCACGGGCTCGGACAGCGGCCGCGCCGTGCCGGCGATGACGCCGTCGTGCAGCGCCTTGCGCCAGGCCTTGTTGTCCGCGAGAGGCTTGCCCTCGGAGCGCCAGGTGAGCTCCACCTGCTTGCGGTCCGACGTCTCGGCCTCGCCGCACAGCTGCGCGAGCACCGTGGCCAGCGGCCGGGCGCCGTGCAGCGGCAGGATGAGCGGCTGCACCAGGCTGGCCGTCCCGTCCCACCCCTCCGCGTCACCCCAGGACTCGAGGAAGTGCGCGAGCGGGGCGTGCCACGTGGCCTTCAGGCCCGTCTCTTCCGGGAGCACGCCGAAGTGGATGCTGGTCTTCGCCTTCGCGAAGGCCTCGGCGAACTTCAGCGCGCCCGGCGCGGTGTAGACGGGGTTCGTGTCCAGCAGCACGAGCGTGGACACGGAGCCCTGGTTGAGCGCCTCGGTGAGCGCGCGCAGCTGCTCGGCCATGGCCGAGCGGGCGCCGGGCCGCGGGGAGGTGGACACCTTGATGCCGCCGCCGAGCGCCGCGTTGATGGCGTAGGCGAGCGCGTGGATGGCGGCGGGCTGCCGCTCGCCCACGAAGAGCGCCGCGGCGCCGCGGGCCCCGGCGAGATCTTTCGCGAGCGCCTTGACGAACTTCTGCGCGTTCTCCGGCAGCGCGGTGGCGGCCACCACGTCCGGGGTGTTGACGCCCTGCGTGCGCAGCTCGGCGGCGAGCGCGCGGAGCATGTCGCCGGCCTGGCTGGAGGGGATGCGCACGCGGTGGTCGGCGTTGGAGCCGGTCACCGAGAAGGCCGCCTCGGCCGCGTACAGGCGGATCATCTTCCGCGCGTCGGACGGGGACTCCACGGCGCGGCTCTGGCCGAACTGGCGCGCGAGCTTCAGGTGGTCCGGGCCGGACACGAGGAAGTCCGAGTCCAGCGAGAAGACCACCGAGACCTTCTCGAGATCGTGGTGGACGCGGGCGCCGTCGCCGAACGCGAGCGCCGCGCCGAGCTGCGCCTGGTCCGCGGCGGTGGGATCCCAGCGGAACACCCTGGCCTGGGGGCGCTTGGCGACGAACGCGGACAGGAGCCGCTCGCCGGTGGGGCCGAGGTCCTCCTCCGCGAGCAGGGCCACGCCCGCGCCGTCCGCGGGGAGGGCGGCCACGGCCGCGTCGAAGTCCGCCCACGTGCTCGCCGCGCCGCCCTTCAGCGGGTTGCGCGCGCGCTCGGGATCATACAGACGGAGCACCTCGGCCTGGGCCCAGATGTCGGAGGCGCCGAGGGAGGAGGGGTGCTCGGGGTTGCCCTCGATCTTCGTGGGGCGGCCCTCGTTGGCCTTCACCAGCAGCCCCACGGCGCCCTGCGAGCGCTGCATGGCGGTGGCGTAGGTCATCCGCACGCCGGGGATGGCCTGCTCGGGGGCGCGCACGAACGGGAGGATCTCCTCCACCGGGCGGCGGATGGGGAGCTTGTCGCAGCCGGCCAGCGCGCCGAGCGACAGGGACGCGCCCGCGAGCTTCAGCGCGTCGCGGCGGCTGTAGCCCGTGGACGGGGCGGCGCCGTTGGGGAACTCCATGTCCTGCGTCTCGGCGACCGAGGCGTCGCCGTTCAGATGTTCGAGGGAGCGCCAGTGCGTGGGCGTCTCCTGCATCTGGCTCCGGATGGGGGCGTAGGGATCTTTCTTCATGGTGCTTCCTCGGGGCTCAGCGGTGGCAGCCGGAGCAGCCGGCGGTGGCGTGCAGTTCGAGCTCGCCCTTGTCGTTGTACGTGGCGGCGCGGGAGAGGCTGCCCGGCGGGTTCAGCGTCTTCGCAATGCGCGTGGCCTTCTCGTTCCACGACAGGTCGCCCTTCCAGCCCATGGCGGTGATCTTGTCCAGCGGGCGGAGGTTGGGGGCGGGATCGTTGTGGCAGTCCAGGCACCAGCCCATGGAGAGCGGCTGGTTCTGGGCCACCACCTCCATCTGGTCGATGCGGCCGTGGCACGTCTCGCAGCCCACCGCCGCGCGGTTCTCGCCCACGCCCACGCCCAGGTGGGCCGAGTGGTTGAAGTAGGCGAAGTCCGGCGTCTTGTGGATGCGGATCCAGTTGATGGGCTTGGTGCCGTTGCCGTTGTCCCAGCTGTCACGCAGGGCCTGCAGCTTGGGCGAGTCCTTCTTCACCTGCTGGTGGCAGTTCATGCACACCGCGGTGGCAGGCACGCCCGCGTGGGGGCCGCGCTCCACGTACGCGTGGCAGTAGCGGCAGTCCATGCCCATCTCGCCCGCGTGCAGCTTGTGGCTGTACTCGATGGGCTGTTTCGGCGCGTAGCCCACGTCCGTGTTCCACGGGGACGCCCACCAGTACACGGCGAAGGCGCCTCCGCCTCCTCCGACCAGTGTCCCGACCAGCGCGAGTGCCGGTGTCTTGTTCCACCACTTCGGGAAGATCTGAGCCACGTTGCAACCTCCGAGACGTGCGGTCGTCTACCGGGACTCGCACTGACACTCAAGAATGAAAACGAGGAAACACTGGACGGCAAAGGACCGGGGAGTTACCGGCCCTCGCCCGGGAGAATGGGAACCATCAGGGATTCACCCCGTACCGGGCGAGGAGTCGGGCGGCGTTGATGGCGTTGCCGCGGCCCGCGCTGTCCGTCCTCCAGAACCCCCGCACCTGCCCCTGCTGGTCCACCACCGCGTACGCCGGCAGGCGGAGGGAGTCCAGGGTGGTGGAGCCCCCGTCGGTGCCGGCGAAGCGGCCCCAGTTGGCGCGGAACCCCGAGGCCACCTGCTCAAGCTGCCCCGGGGAGCCGGTGAGCAGGTGGAGCCTGGGGCCCTGCGGCTGGCCCTGCAGCTGCGGCAGCGCGCCGCGCGCGGCGACCGTCACCAGCTGGATGGCGTCCCCGAGGTCGTCCGTGTGGGAGAGCGCACGGCTGAGCCCCGCGGTCTGCTCCACGCAGGCCTCGTCACACGGCTCGGAGGCGAAGGTGACGAGCAGCACCTTGCCCGCGAGCAGCTCGCTTCCCAGGGGCTTCGACGTGCGCGCGTCCACCAGCTCCCAGCGCCCGAGCGGTCCAACGGGGGGAGGGGCCTTCAGGAAGCGGCGCTGCAGAAACGGAAGCGCCGTCAGGAAGACGAGCCCGAGGACGAACGAGACGGAGAAGGGGTTCAGCCACTTCTTGTTCAACCCTGGCTCCGCTCGGTGCCCGCCGGGGCAGGGGTGCTCTCGGCCGTGGCGCGCTCGGCTTCCGCGGCCCGCGCCCGGACGTAGAGCCAGCCGGCCACGCCGCCGATCAGCGCGAGCGGCAGGAGCGAGAGCACCGCGGTCATGGCCACGTAGGCCCACTCGGTGTTCTCCTGGCCGATGCCACAGACGGTGCACGCCCAGGTGGGCGCGGCGGCGAGCAGGGCAGGGAGGGCGAGGAGCCGGGGCATGGCGGCAGGAACTAGAAGTAGACCCGGACGTAGATGACGGGCCACATCAGGACGACGAAGTACCAGAAGACCTGGGTGGCGTAGAAAAGCCCCGTGTCCACCTTGTCCCGGAGGAACTGCACCGCGAGCAGGCCGAGCGCGAAAAGGGCCGCCACCGCGTGCAGCGCGTGCGTCCCGACGATGAAGTAGAAGAACGACCCCAGCCGGCTGGACCTCAGCGTGAGCCCCTGCGAGAGCAGGTCCGCCCACTCTTTGCCCTGGAGCCCCACGAACGCGACGCCGAGAACGAACGAGGCCGCAACCAGCCACTTCGCCTGGGGGGACTTCCGGGCGTAGAGCAGCTGCGCGCCGAGCAGCAGCAGCCCCGAGAGCACCAGCGCCGCGGTGTTGATGGCCGTGGATGCGGCCGGGAGCAGCGGCTGCCCCGGCACCGGCCAACTGCCCGCCGGGGCCCCCGCCTTGCTGATGGTGAAGGCGGAGATCATCCCCACGAAGAACAGCGTCTCCGGCACCACGAACAACAACATCCCCAACACCGAGTTCGGGACGACCGGGCGTCGGGCAGTCGGGGCGGGGAGCGTGGTGGGCATGGCGGGTGATGCAGTAACGGCGTCAGTGCTGGGCTGCACCCGCTGCCGGGGCCGCGCCGTGCGTCCCGCCGTGGGCCGCGGCCTCGGCCGCCTTCTTCTCGCCGAGCAGCACGGACTTCTTGGCGGCGCGGTTCTCCCAGTTCTTGCCCTCGTGCTTGAGCACGTCCGGGGAGACGGCGGCCACCATCAGGCCCATGAGCACCACCATCACCGCCAGCAGGTACGAGACGTACCTCCGCTCGATGTCGATGTGCATGAAGTACTTCGCGACGATGTACGCCTTCACCAGCGCCACGCCGAACGCGGTGATGAGCGTCACCACGCGGATCTCCAGCATGGGGCCCACCACCGAGACGACCAGGAGGGCCAGGAGGATCCCCCACGTCTTCACGTAGCTGGGGCCGTGGTGGGCGGGCGCCGCGACGGCGCCGGGAGCGGATGCGGTCAGGTCAGCCATGGCTCACTTCGCGATGTAGAGGAGGGGGAAGAGGAAGATCCAGACGATGTCGACGAAGTGCCAGTACAGGCCCACGTTCTCCACCCGCTGGAGCTCCTTGCCCTTCGCCGCGTCGGACGCGATGAAGAGCATGATGATCATGCCCACGATGACGTGGACCCCGTGCACCCCCGCGGCCGTGTAATAGAACGACCAGAAGGTGTTGGAGGTGATGGTCATCCCGTGGCTGATCTCGTGGTGCCACTCGAAGGACTTCACCACGAGGAACACGAGGCCCCCGAGCACCGTCAGGTAGAGCATCTTCGCGGCCTTCTTGCCGTCACCGTGCTCCGCGGCCTGGTGCGCGAGCACCGCGGCGAGCGAAGAGGTCAGCAGCACGAAGGTGTTGAAGGCCCCGGCCCAGGTGTTGGTGTTGACGGCCTGGTGGGCCCAGTCCGGGTGGCCGAGCCGGTGCATGATGTAGCCGCCGAGCACGCCGCCGAAGATGACGATTTCCGAGGCAATCAGCCACCACACCGCCAGCTTGCCGGTGGGAATGCCCGTCGCACTCCGCGTGGTCGCAATGGGACGTTGCATGGTGCGTCAGGCTCCCTTGACGTGCTGGGGCCAGTAGTCCTCGGCCCGGTCGGGGTGGCTGTACTCGTACGGGCCGCGGTAGCAGTTGGGCAGCCCCTCCGGGAAGTTGCCGTGCGGCGGCGGAGAGGGGGCGGCCCACTCCAGCGTGTTGGCGTTCCACGGGTTGGCGGCGGCCTTCTTCCCCTTGACCAGCGAGTAGAAGAGGTTGACCAGGAACACCACCTGGAAGGCGAGCAGCACCAGCAGGCTGATGGTGGCGAAGATGCGGAGATCCTGCATCCCTGCCTTCATCAGGTCCGGGAAGTGGCGGTAGTCGTAGATGCGCCGGTGATCCCCGCGCGCCCCCAGCAGGAACAGCGGGATGAAGATGCAGTTGAAGGGGATGATGGTGCCCCAGAAGTGCACCTTGCCCCAGGTGTCGCTCATCTCGCGGCCGAACATCTTCGGGAACCAGTAGGTGATGGCCGCGAACGCCGCGATGAAGGCGATGGGGAAGAACGTGTAGTGGAAGTGGGCGATCACGAAGTACGTGTCGTGGAAGTAGATGTCCGCGCCGGACGCGCCCAGGAAGATGCCCGTCACGCCGCCCAGCAGGAACTCGGCGATGAACGCGAGCGCCCACAGCATGGGGGTGTTCAGCTTGATGGAGCCCCCGTACAGCGTGCCGATGTAGACGAACACCATCTCCGCCACCGGGATGGAGATGAGGAGCGTGGTGACCGAGAAGACGTTCGCCATGCGCGGGTCGATGCCGGCGATGAACTGGTGGTGCGCCCACACGAAGAAGCTCAGCACCCCGGTGCCGATGGCGGTGTAGAGCACCGTCTTGTAGGCGAACAGCTTCTTGCGGCTGAAGACCGTGATGATCTCCGCCACGATCCCCATGGCGGGCAGGAGCACCACGTACACCTCCGGGTGGCCGAAGAACCAGAAGAGGTGCTGCCACAGGATGGGATCGCCGCCCTTTGCCGGGTCGAAGAACGCGGTGCCGAGCTGCTGGTCGAACAGCAGCATGACCGCGCCCGCGATGAGCGGACCCACGGAGGCCATGAAGAGGATGGAGGCGATGACGATCATCCACACCACCATGGGCACGTCGAACATCCGCATGCCGGGGCGCGCGAGTTCATGACCGTGGTGATGAAGTTGATGCCGCCCAGCAGGAAGGCCGCGAACTCGAGGGCCACCGCGAACAGCCACAGCGAGGCGCCCGTGCCGGTGAGGTTGTACTCGGCCTTCGCGGACAGCGGCGGGTAGGACGTCCAGGCGCCGCCGAACGCGCCGCCCTCCACGAAGAAGGAGGAGACCAGCACGATCGACGAGAGCAGGAACAGCTGGTAGGAGAGCCGGTTCAGCCGCGGGAACACCATGTCATCGCAGCCGATCATCAGCGGGATGAGGTAGTTGCCCAGCGCGGCGATCAGCACCGGCATGGCCACCCAGAACACCATCACCGAGCCGTGCGTGGTGACCAGGGCGTTGTAGTCCGTGGCCGTCACGCGCCCGAAGCCGGGGATGTGCGTGCCGGGGAAGGCCTGCTGCATGCGGAAGGCGTAGACGGTGAACCCGCCGATGACCGCCATCAGGATCCCGGTGAACAGGTACTGGAATCCGATGATCTTGTGATCGGTGGACCACAGGTACTTCTTGATGAAGCCCTCGTCGTGGTGGGCGTGGGCGTCGTGGCCGGAGTGGCCGTGCGTCTCGGTGGCAGCGCTCATGGGGCAAGCTCTCCCTGGGTGTTGATGTCCGTGCGCGCGAGGGCAGCGCCGGGCGTGCCGGTAGGCGCAACCGCGCCCACCTTGCCGTCGTCCTTCGGCTCCTCGTAACCGGTGATGAGCTCCAGCGGCTTCGCCTTGTACTGCGGGGCGCTCTCGAGCCACGCGGCGTGCTGCTCCGGGGTCTCGACGATGATGCGCGCCGGCATGATGCCGTGGCCGATGCCGCAGATCTCCGTGCACTGGATGTCGAACTGGCCGGTCTGCGTGGCCTTGAACCAGCCCCGCACGACGCGGCCGGGGAGGGCATCCTGCTTCAGGCGGAACACGGGCACCGAGAAGCTGTGGAGCACGTCCCGGCTCGTGAGCTCGAAGTGGTACGTCTTGCCGACCTCCACGTGCAGCTCGTCCACCAGGGCGATGTTGTCGTCCGACTTGGCGAGGTCCCCGTCCTTGCCGGCGTGCTCAAACGTCCACGCCCACTGCTGGGCGACGATACGCACCGTCTCATCCGCGGGCGGCTGCTCGATCTTCACGTTGTGCCACACCTTCACCGCCATCACGACGATGAGGACGTCGAAGATGAGCGTGGCGTAGTGCGGGATGGAGACCCACTTCTTCTCCTCCGGCTTCTCGCCGGACACGTACTGCGCCTTGCGGCCCGGCTCCTCCTTGAACTTCAGGATGAGCCCGAAGAAGACGAACTCGGCCAGCAGGAACCAGAACCCCACGATTCCCAGGATGACCAGGATGAGGTTGTCGATGTCGGGGGCGAACGTCGAAGCGGACGGTACGTACTTGTCGATCACAGGTGACCTCTAGCGAAGGACGAAAGTGAGGATGACGCCGATGAAGGCCGCCGCGCCAGCAACCGTGATGACGAACAGGTTGCGCGCCAGCAGGTCCGAGGCGTCGTTGTTGGAGGGGACAGGAGCGTTGGACATGGTCTGGGCTCTCGTTCGGACTACTTGGACAGCGTCCCGATGTGGGCGATGACGTTCTTCATGGCCTGCTCGTCAGCGAGCGTCATGGACATGGGCTGCATGGTCTTGCCGGACGTGTCTTCCGGGTGCGTGCCGCGCATGCCCGCCTTGAAGTTCTTGAGCTGCGTGAGCAGGTACCAGTCCGGCATCTGCGCGATGGGGGGCGCGTTCAGGGCCTGGTTGCCCTCGCCCTTGGCGCCGTGGCACGCGAGGCACGTGGCGTAGGACGCAGCGCCGGCCGCTGCATCACCACCGAGTGTGGACGCAGACTTCTGCACTGGCAGCCCCGCCACGTGCGCGGACACGGCCTTCACCTCGCCCATGTCCATCATCTGCCGGGACATGGGGCGCATGCGCAGGCCGGCCACGTCTTCCGGGTGGTACGCACGGTGGCCCGAGCGGAACTTCACGAGCTGCGCTTCCAGGTACCACGCGGGCAGCCCGGCGATGGCAGGGGCCGCGAGCTTCGCATTCCCCTCTGCGTTCTGGCCGTGGCACGAGGCACACGCGGCGTACAGCTCGTGGCCGGGAAGGGTCTTCTTCGCGCCGTCGGGCTTCAGGCAGCCCACGGCGCACAGGCCGGTGATCGCGGCGAGAGGCAGGAGGTTCCTCGTTCGATGCATTGCGCTCAGCTCCAGGCGGGCGCCAGGTTCAGGTCCGGACAGATGGCGCGTGATCGCGGACTTCACACGAGATGGGCTTCAAGCCAAGAGAATTGAGAGCGCCGCCCCCGTGCTTGCCTTAACGGGGGGATGAGTCGGCCGGGGGAGCAGGGGCCGCCGCGTGGGCCTTGACGAACCGCTCGCGGCAGCTCGCAGCGCAGAAGTAGTGGGTCTTTCCGTCGACCACCGCAGACAGGGCGTCTGACGAGATCCTCACCTTCATGCGGCAGATGGGGTCCTCGGCCACTTCGGCAGGGGAGTCCGCTGGCCCCACCGCGGGGCGGGTGAGGATCCACTCGGACAGCGCGTCCAGCTGGGCCGGGGCGAGCAGTCCGTCGTAGGAGGGCATCTTGAGGGGGTAGCCCCGCACGCGCTTGGCGTCCGGGCTGACGAGGGACTCGCGGACGTAGGTGAGATCGTAGGGAACGCGGAGGCTGGACTCGAGCTCGCGGAGCTGCCCGGCCCGTCCGAACAGGGACGGGGCCAGCTCCGGGCGCTCGTGGCAGTTGGCGCACGCGAGCGCGTGGTACAGCTCCTCGGGCGGCAGCGCCGGCTCGTTCTCCGCGGGAGGGGCGGCAGAGAGCTCCCGCGCCCCGCGCACCAGCCCCGCGAAGTCCGCGGTCAGCTCGCTGTCGAACGAGCCCCGGACGGTGCCCTCCCGGTCCACCAGCAGGAAGACGCTGGAGTGGAGGATGGGGTCCAGGTCCCCGGGCTTGCCCTCCTCGGCGAGCACGTGGAACTCGCGCGCCAGGGAAGGGAGGATTTGAGGCGTCGTGGCGAGCAGGTGCCACCGCGTTTCCCCCGGTGCCCACTTCTCCGCGTAGGCCGCGAGCACCTCGGGGCTGTCGTGGGCGGGGTCCACCGAGATGGAGACGAACGTCACGTCCGCCCCGCGCAGCTTGCGCTGCAGCTGCACCATCTTCGCGGTGAGCAGCGGGCAGATGGTGCGGCACTGGGTGAAGATGAAGTTCACCACCCAGGTGCGTCCTCGCAGCGACTGGGCAGTGACGGTACGGCCGTGTTGATCCGTCAGCGCGAAGGAGGGGGCAGGCCAGAGCGGCTCGAGCTTCTGCGCCGCCCCCTTCTCCGCGTGGGATTCCGCGGTGCCGCCCGCCTTGTCTTGGAGTTGGGCGCGCAGCCCCACGAGCCCGAGGATCGTGAGCAGCGCGGAGACGCCAACGGCGGCGAGCAGCTTCTTCATGGCACGGCGGGGGTGGCTACTTCTTCTTCCCGGCCGGCTTGGCCGCGGGCTTCTCGGCAGGCTTCTCGGACGCCTTGGCCGGGGCAGCCTTCGGCGCGAGCGAGCGGACGTAGGCGGCCACGTCCCGGACCTTGGCGTCACCGAGCGTGGGGCCCCAGGCGATCATCAGCGGGGACTTCCCGTTGGCGGCGCCGCCGTCCTTGATCATCTTGTAGATGTACTCGTCCGTCACGGAGGCGGCGCGCGCGGCGTCCTGGAAGTTGGCCGGCTTCGGGTTGAGGGCCGCGGCAGCCGCGCCGTCCCCCTTGCCCGTCTCGCCATGGCAGGAGGCGCACATCGTCTTGAAGGTCTCTGCGCCCTTCTTGGCGTCACCGCCGAGCTCGAAACCGGCGGCGAGGGCGGCAGAGGAGGAGAGGACGATGACGGCGGAGAGCAGGCGCTTCATGGCAGGGTGCCTCGGAGGTGCGGGTGGGGTCGGCGGTCTTCTTCTAAGGCAAGGCCGCGGGTTTGTCCCGCCCCGGACGTGGCCGAAGCTTCACGCATTCATCACGGCCGCTGCCGGGCAGGCAGCTCTGGGAGCCTGCGGGCTTCCAAAACGGTTCGGCGCTGGACCTCAGGGCGTGGGGCAGTGGAGGCCGTACAGCCGCTGGCCTTTCGCAGATGCGGAGGCCGGGCGGAGCGCCACCTCGTCCGCCCCGAGCGCGAAGGGGCCGGGCTTGTCGCCGAGCCCGAAGGTGCCGTGGAGCTTGCCGTCCCGCTGCGTGCCGGCGGCGAAGGCCAGCTGCACCTGGTCCTTGTCCACGGACAGCGAGGCACGCGTACCGGGGGTGGCGTCGTAGCGGGCCTGGGTGACGATCTTGAAGCTGCGAAAGCGCTTCCAGGCGCCGGACTTGAAGGCCGCCTCGAAGGGGCGGAGCGCGGCGTCCACCTCCAGCGGGCCCTTCTTCGGGCCGGGGCTGGCCTGGATGACGGAAACGAGGCAGGCGCGCTTGCCCCCGAGGGCGGGCTGGGCGAGCGCGAGCGCCGGGGCGAGGGCGCACACCACCAGCACGGCGCGCATCAGTTGCCGCCCCCGAGCAGGCCCTTCACCTCGTCGTCCGACGGCCCGCCGAGCCTTCGCACGCTGTCCAGCCAGTGTGCGAGGAAGGCGCGGTTGTCCGTCACGGAGAGGTTCTGCAGCTCGAGTGCGCCGATGCGGTCCTCCGGCGTGAAGAACGGCTGTTCCACCTTCTCCATGGAGAGCTTGTCCGGCGCGTAGGCCATGTACTCCGCCTTCGTGGACAAGAGCGTGTAGTCGTCTCCCCGGCGGAGCTCGAACGTCACCTCCCCGGTGACGGCCGGGGCCACCCAGCGCGTGAGCGCGTCCTTGAGCATCATGGCCTCGGGATCGAACCACTTGCCCTCGTAGAGGAGGCGCCCGAGCCTGCGGCCGAGGGTGAAGTACGTGTCCAGCGTGTTCTCGTTGTGGATGGCCGAGAGCAGCCGCTCGTAGACCAGGTGCAGCAGCGCCATGCCGGGGGCCTCGTAGATGCCGCGGCTCTTGGCGTCGATGACGCGGTTTTCAATCTGGTCGCTCATGCCGAGGCCGTGGCGGCCGCCGACGCGGTTGGCCTCCACGAACAGCTCGAACGCGGACGCGTAGCGCTTGCCGTTGAGGGAGACGGGGGTGCCGCGCTCGAAGGCCACGGTGACCGTCTCCGGCTCGATGGACACGTCCTTCCGCCAGTGGGCCACGCCCATGATGGGCTGCACGATGGTCATCCCGCGGTCCAGCAGCTCCAGGTCCTTCGCCTCGTGGGTGGCGCCCAGCACGTTGGCGTCCGTGGAGTAGGCCTTCTCCACGCTCGACTTGTGCGGCAGCTGGATGGACTCCAGGTACTCGCTCATCTCCTTGCGGCCGCCGAACGCCGAGACGAAGGCGTTGTCCAGCCAGGGCTTGTAGATGCGCAGGTCCGGGTTGGTGAGGATGCCGTACCGGTAGAAGCGCTGGATGTCGTTGCCCTTGTGGGTGGAGCCGTCCCCGAAGACGTTCACGCCGTCTTCACGCATGGCGCGGATGATGGCCGTGGTGGTGACGGCGCGGCCCAGCGGCGTGGTGTTGAAGTACTTCTTGCCGCCGGAGGAGAGGTGGAAGGCCCCGGCCTTGATGGCCACGAGCCCCTCGCGGACCATGGCCTCGCGGCAGTCGAGCAGCCGGGCCTTCACGGCCCCGTGCTGCAGCGCCACGGGCGGGATGTCCGCGGGGTTGGCCTCGTCCGGCTGCGCCAGGTCCGCGGTGTAGGCGTGGACCTCCATCCCCTGGCGGGCGAGCCACGCCACGGCGCAGCGGGTGTCGAGCCCGCCGGAGAAGGCGATGCCCAGCTTGGTACCTTTGGGAGGAAGCGAACGGTAGATGCGGCTCATGGTGGCCCGCGCCATAGCACGGGACGGCCCGGAGGTGGACGGCCCGCCGCATCCGGTGTGAGGTGCGGCCTCCCATGCGCCTGACGCTCTGCCTGACCGTGAAGGACGAGGCAGCCCTGCTGCCCGAGTTCCTCGCCCGCGCCCGTGGGCTCTGGGACGAACTCGTCGCCGTGGACACCGGGTCCACGGACGGCACGGTGGGACTGCTCGAGGCCGCGGGGGCGCACGTGCTGCACCGCCCCTGGACGGGGGACTTCTCCGCTGCCCGCAACCCCGCCCTGGAGGCGGCCACCGGGGACTGGGTGCTGGTGCTGGATCCAGACGAGCAGGTGTCCGAGGGCTTCGTCCGCGAGGTGCGCGCGCTGCTCGCCCGCGCGGACGTGGGCGCCGCGACGGTGCGGATGCACAACCCCCGGCCGGGGGGGCAGCTCCACGTGGCGGACCTGCTGCGGCTCTTCCGCCGCCACCCCTCCATCCGCTTCCGCCACCCCATCCACGAGGACGTGACGGAGTCGGTCATGGCTCGGCTCTCGGAGACGGGCCAGGCGGTGGTGGCGCTGCGCTCGCCCGTGGTGCACCTGGGCTACGCGCGGGCCCACGCGGCAACGCGCGAGAAGAAGGCGCGGGACGTGGCCATCCTCGACCGCGCGCTGTCCGGGGACCCGGACGATCTCTACCTCCACTTCAAGCGGCTGGAGCAGGCGCGGTTCTGGGGGGACGCGGCGCTGTGGAGGCGGGCGGCAGGGGAGGCGAAGGCCGCCGTCGGGCGTGCCCCGGCGCGGCTGCGGCCCCACTTCCAGGGAGAGCTCGCGGTGATGGTGGCGGAGGGGCTCCACCCCGGGGCCCCCGCCGACGCGCTGTCAGAGTTGAACGTCCTTGCGGGGGTGCTGGACCGGCCGTCTGCCGCGGTGTCCTGCAGGCGGGGCGAGTGGCTCGAGCGGCTGGGGCGGCTGGACGAGGCGCGGGCCGCCTTCCACGCGGCGCTGGCGTGCCGGACGAAGGAGAGCCACGAGCAGTTCGCGGGAGTCCGGCCGCGGATGGGACTCGTGCGGTTGGGCCTCGCACGTGGGGACGTGGCGGCGGCGCGCGCGGTGCTGGAGGAGGTGCTCCGCGAGGCGCCGCTGGACCGGGAGGCGTGCCTGGCGGCGGCGAGCCTCGAGGGCCTGGCGGGCGCTGCCGCCGTGGAGTCGTGGGCGCGGGGGCGGGCCGCGGACAGCCCCGAAGGGCAGGCCCGGCTGCACGCAGCGTCCGAGTGGGCGCTGCTCTCCTGCGCCCCGCAGCTCGCGGTGAGCTGCCTGCGCGCGCTCGCCGGTGAGCCTCCGCGTGGCGCCCAGGGGCTGCAGCTCGCCCAGGCGCTCCTCGCGGCAGGAGAGGTGGAGCCGGCCCGGTCGCTCGCGCGGGAGTTGATGGCGGCGTTGCCCGAGGCCGGGCTGACGGTGCTGTTGTGCGATCTTGCGCTCGGCGAGTCCTCCGAGCTGGAGCTCGCGCTCGAGCCGGCGGAGGCCGAGGCGGCGCTCAGGCAGGCTGCGCGGCTGCTCCGCACGGCCGCGTTGCCGGAGGTGAAGCGCTCGCTCGCCGGGGCGGTGCCCGCGCTGGCCGAGACTTTCCCGTGGCTCGCGCGGGAGCTGGGAACCGGCCCGTGAGCGGGGCGCGGCCTCGAGCGCGGCACGCCTTCACGCGCCAGCCCATGTCCGGCAGGTGCGTCCGACGCGGGCTCGGCGCGGGCGGACCAGGCCGTCTCGACGCGTCCCGCGGAACCCGGTTGCGGTACGGCATGCACGGGCCCCGCCGCCAGCGGGGGTGCCCTCAATGCTGAATCGTAGGGAGGAGCGCCCATGACCAACGACTCAACCGACTCCACGCGGCGCAGCTGGGACGTGGCCACGCGCAACCACAACGCGCACAAGGGAGACCAGGCGGCGTGGCTCCGCGGCGGCGGCGACACGCTCTTCCCCGAGGAGCTCCAGCTGCTCGGGGAGCTGCAGGGACAGGCGGTCGTGCACCTGCAGTGCAACGCCGGCCAGGACACGTTGTGTCTCGCGCGCAGGGGAGCCACCGTGACGGGCGTGGACTTCAGCGGCGAGGCGGTGGCGTTCGCGGAGCAGCTGTCGCGCGCGACGGGGCTCCCGGCCCGCTTTGTCCTCTCGGAGGTCTGCGCCTGGATGGAGGCGACGGACGCGCGCTTCGACGTGGCCTTCTGCAGCTACGGGGTGGTGGGCTGGCAGCCGGATCTCCCGCGGTGGGCCCGCGGCGTGGCGCGGGTGCTTCGGCCGGGGGGGCGGCTCGTGTACGTGGACTTCCACCCGGTGTGCTGGAGCGTGGGCGAGGCAGCGCGGCTCTCCGGGGACGACTACTTCCAGGAGGCGCCGTTCGTCTCGCCGGTGGGGGACTACGTCAAGGACTCGGCCGCGGGGCTCGGCGCGGTGCAGGTGGGGGTGACGGAGGAGAACACCGTGCCTGCAACATCGTTCCAGTACGGGTTGGGGCAGGTGGTGCAGGCGCTGCTGGACGCGGGGCTGCGGCTCGAGGCGCTCCGCGAGTACCCGCACGCCAACGGCTGCAAGGTGGTACCGGGCCTGGTGCCCGCCGAGGGGCGCCGCTGGGCCTGGCCGGAGGGGACGGCGCGCGTGCCGCTGATGTTCGGCCTGGCCGCGCGCCGCCCGTGAGCCCGCGGGCTCAGCCCACCGCGGGGTAGTCGGTGTAGCCCTGCTCGCCCGGCGTGTAGAAGGTGGCGAAGTCCGGCTGCGCGAGCGGCTTGCCCTCCTTGAGCAGCGTGGGCAGGCGCGGGTTGGAGATGAACGGCCGGCCGAAGGCCACCAGGTCCCCGCGCCCGGCCTCGAGGTCCGCCTCGGCGCGCGCGCGGTCGTAGCCGCCGGAGAGGATGAACGTTCCCTTGAAGGCAGCCCGCATCTTCTGCTTCACGGAGGGCTTCACCTCGGGGGCGCCCATGGAGCTGTGGTCCACGACGTGGACGTAGGCGATGGACAGCGCCGAGAGGCCGCGGGCGAGGTGCTCGTACAGCGCCTCGGTGGCCGCGTCCGGAGCCATGTCGTTGAAGACGCCGTACGGCGAGAGCCGGATGCCCACGCGGTCTGAGCCAATGCGCGCGGCGGCGCGGCGGGCAGCCTCGAGCGCGAAGCGGGCGCGGTTCTCCACCGGGCCGCCCCAGCGGTCGTTCCGCTGGTTGGAAGCGGTATTGAGGAACTGCTCGACGAGGTAGCCGTTGGCGCCGTGGAGCTCCACGCCGTCGAAGCCGGCCTCCACCGCGAGCGCGGCGGACTGTGCGTAGGCCTCGAGCGTGCGCTCGATGTCCTCCTCCGTCATGGGCGTGGGCACGGCCGCGGGCTGCGGCCCGGCGCCGTCCACGAAGACGGGCTGCGAGAGCGCGACGGCGGAGGGCGCGAGCACGCGCGCGCCGGGCGGGAGGTTGGCGGCGGCCGAGGCGCGGCCCGTGTGCATCAGCTGGACGAAGATGCGGCCGCCGGCCGCGTGCACGGCGTCCGTCACGGCGCGCCAGCCCTTCACCTGGGCCCCGTCGAAGAGGCCGGGGATGCGGGCATAGCCGAGCCCGTCCGGCGAGGGGGAGGTGCCCTCGGTGACGATGAGCCCCGCCTCCGCACGCTGCGCGTAGTAGCGGGCCACGCTCTCGCCCGGGACGTTGCCGGGTGAGCGGTTGCGCGTCATGGGGGCCATGACGATCCGGTTGGGGAGGGTGATGCGGCCGAGCTTCCAGGGAGAAAAGAGCAGGGAGTCCATGGGGCGCGTTCCTAGCGCCCGGCCGCCTGCCGTGCGACCGGAAGTACACCCCCCGGTGGTCCGGTCGTGGCCCGGTGGACACCGTCATTGCCGGACTTCAAACCGGGGAGGGCGAACATGGCGGAGCAGGACACGGCGAAGTGGGTGGCGCGGCTGAATGATCTCATCGCGGTCGACATCGACGCGGTGAACGCGTACGG
>JBDLRJ010000328.1:0-2978 GCA_039800145.1 Pseudomonadota bacterium
GCGGTGGTGCTCGGCGCGCACTACGATCACCTCGGCTTCGGCGGCCGCTCCTCGCTCGCCCCCGACAGCACGGCGCCCCACCTCGGCGCGGACGACAACGCCTCGGGCGTGGCCGGCATCCTCGAGGCGGCCCGGCTGCTCGTGGCCGAGCGCACGCGCCTTCGCCGGGACGTGGTGGTGACGGCCTTCTCCGGGGAGGAGCTGGGCACGCTCGGCTCGAGCGCCTTCACGCGCGCGCCGCCCGCGGGGCTGTCCCTGAAGGACGTGGTGGCCATGGTGAACCTGGACATGGTGGGACGGATGCGGAGCAACCGGCTCGCGGTGCTGGGCGTGGAGAGCAGCCCCTCGTGGCGCGCGTGGCTCGAGGAGGCCTGCCTCGGCTCGCGCGTGGAGTGCGAGGGCAGCGGAGACGGCTACGGTCCCTCGGACCACACGCCCTTCTACGCAGCCGGCGTCCCGGTGGTTCACCTCTTCACCGGCGCGCACTCGGACTACCACAAGCCTTCCGACAGCGCGGACCGCGTGAACGTTGCGGGCGTGGCGAGGTCCGCGCAGGTGGCGGCGGTGCTGGTGCGTGCCGCGGCCAGCACCGAGGTCCGACCCGAGTGGAGAAGCGCACCGCAGCCCGCGCCGGCAGGAGACATGCGGTCCTTCAACGCCTCGCTCGGGACGGTGCCGGACTACGCGCCCCCGGCCGGCACGAAGGGCGTGCTGCTGGCGGGGGTGCGCGCGGGCGGTGCCGCGGAGGCGGCCGGCATGCGGCGGGGCGACGTGCTGGTGAAGCTCGGGACGTTCGACATCTCCAGCATCGAGGACCTGATGTTCGCGCTGAACGCGAGCAAGCCGGGCGAGACGGTCACCGCGGTGGTGCTGCGCGAGGGCGCGCGCGTGGAGCTGAAGGCGACGTTCCAGGAGGCGAAGCGGCGGTAGCCGTCGTCCGGGGGTACAGTCGGCCAGGCGTGGCGCCGACAATCCCCTCTCCCCGTTCACCGGGTTTGCGCCTCGAGAGGGCTTGGCTCGGGCCCTTTGCAGCGGCGCTGCTGCTCGGCACGCCGGCGTGGGCGTCCACCCCGGCAACGGAGCCACCGGTGACACCCGCGCAGGCGTCACCCGGCGACGCGACCTTCCGCGTCACCTACTACGGCGAGCTCATGTCGCCCGCGCTGGGGGCCACGCGCTCTGCCGTCCCCGGTGCGAACGGTTCGGCGGTGGCGCCGTTCAACCTGTACGGCTGGCTGGCGCTGGACCTGGACGTGTTCCGCGGCTTCCGCCTGCTGTACTTCCAGCGCTTCCTCGTGGACCTCGCGGACGAACGCTCGGGCGCGGCGGCGGTGAGCCCTTCGCTGTTGGATCCCCGCCTGGGGCTCCGCCGGGTGGACACCGGGCCCGTGGAGGGGCTGCGCCACACCCTGGATGCGTTCGTCCAGTTGCCCGCGACGGAGCGGTCGCGGCAGGCGGGGCTGCTCGTGGACGCGGGCTTCCGCTCCAACGCCTCGTTCGCCCCAAGCCACGGACGCTGGAGCGCAGGCCTCATCACGGACGCCTTCGCCTCCCTGTACGCGGCAGGTGGCAGCGGCCCCCTGGTGACGGCCGCGTTGACCCCCTGGGCGAGCATCACGCTCACCCCGACGCTCTCCACCCAGCACTGGGTGATGGTGCCGTTCCAGGCAGGGCGAGAAGGACTCTCTTGGGACTACCCGGTGAAGGGGCCGTACATCCAGAACGGCGTGGGCTGGGAGTTCAACGAGCACATCTGGCTGGCGCTGTTCGTGAACAACCACCTCTCGGCCCTGCCCACGCTGCAGAACACGTGGCTGTCCGGGTGGCTCTTCCTCAGCATCTAGCGTCCGCGGGGACTACACTGACTGCCATGGAGCGCGGGCGCAGTTCGCCGGACGACGCCGAGGCGCTCGAGCTCTCGGAACTCCGAGGCGCTTGGCCAACCCCATGAAGCCCGCGCTCGGCATTGCCTTGATTGTCCTCGGAAGCGTCGCAGGCAGCCTGTTCGGCTTCGCGGCCTTGATGCTCGGCGGAGGCTCCCTCTCGCAGAGGGCCGAGGCGCGGCCCTACGAGGCAGCGGCCACGGCAGCATGGATCGCCGCGGTGTGGGGCGGGCGGCTCACGTGGAAGCACGTGGCAGAGAGGAGACGCACCCGGCTCGACCCGCCCTGAGCGGCACGCCGGCTAACGAACCGCCGCCCGCGCAGCACGGCGGCGCTGGATGTCCCAGTGCACCGCGCGCAGCGCCAACAGGACCAGCAGGAAGGTCCCGTACACCGCGGGCTCGGTGACGTCCTTCTTCACCCGCATCCAGAAGTGCACCACGCCGAGCGCGGCGGCCACGTAGGCCAGGCGGTGGAGCCGCTTCCAACGCTCGAAGCCCATGCGGCGCACCGCCGCGCCCGTGGAGGTCCACGCGAGGGGGACCAGCAGGACGACGGCCGCGAAGCCGACCATGGTGAACGGCCGCTCGCTCACGTCTTTCCACAGCACCGCCGCGTCCAGCCCCTGGTCCACCAGCACGTACACGGCCAGGTGCGCCGCCACGTAGCCGAAGCCGAGCAACCCCAGCGCGCGGGTGAGCCGCGCCGGCCACGTGACGTGGAAGAGGAACCGCACCGGCGTACAGGCGAGTCCCAGCACGAGGAACACGAGCGCGAGCAGCCCGAGCCGGTTGAGCACGAACGCCACCGGGTCCACGCCGAGCGCACCCACCGCGCCCCGCGCCGCGAGCTCACCGAGCGGGAGCAGCCCACCGGTCACCACCGCCGGCACGAGCCACGGCAGTGGCCGGGCCACTAGTAATGCACCTTCAGGTCCATGCCCTTGTACAGGCTTGCAACCTGCTCCGCGTAGCCGTTGAACGGCAGCGTCTTGCGGCGGAGCAGGTCCCCGATTCGGCGCTCGGTGGCCTGGCTCCAGCGCGGGTGGTCCACCGCCGGGTTCACGTTGGCGTAGAAGCCGTACTCGTCCGGGGC
>JBDLRJ010000329.1:0-4952 GCA_039800145.1 Pseudomonadota bacterium
TCGGCGCCATTCTCTTCAAGCGCAACGTGACGGACGCGGCCGGGACGGCGGAGCTGTGCCGGAGCGTGAAGGCGCTCGCGCCGGACCGCCCGTTCGTCCTCTCCGTGGACCAGGAGGGAGGCCGGGTGGCGCGGCTGCGCGGTGCGCCCTGCACGGCGCTGCCGCCCAGGCGGGAACTGGGCCGCCGCGGGGACGCGGCCCTGGTGGAGCGGGCCGGGCGGCTGCTCGCGTATGAGCTGCGCGCGCTGGGCTTTGACTGGGACTTCGCCCCGGTGCTGGACGTGGACACCAACCCGGCCAACCCCGTCATTGGGGACCGGAGCTTCCACGAGGACGCAGAGGTGGTCGCGCGCATGGGCGTGGCGCTCGCACGCGGACTGGAGGCAGGCGGCGTGGCCTCCTGCGGGAAGCATTTCCCCGGGCACGGGGACACGTCCCAGGACAGCCACCTCACGCTGCCGCGGCTGCCGCACGACCTGGAGCGCCTGCGGCGGGTGGAGCTGCTGCCCTTCCGCGCCTACGCCGCGGCGAAGCTGTCGTCGCTCATGACGGCGCACGTCATCTTCGAGGCGGTGGACCCGAGCGTGCCGGCCACGCTGAGCCACAAGGTGATGGAGGGGATGCTGCGCTCCGAGCTGGGCTTCGAGGGCGTGATGGTGTCCGACGACCTGGAGATGAAGGCCATCGCGGACAACTACTCGGTGCCCGAGGCCGCGGTGCAGGGGGCGCTCGCAGGCGTGGACCTGTTCCTCGTGTGCCACCACGCAGATGTGCAGGCGGCGGCCATCGAGGCGCTCGTGAAGGCGGTGGAGTCGGGCCGGCTGCCGCGCGCGCGCGTGGAGCAGGCAGGGCGGAGGTTGGACGCTCTTGCGGCCCGCTTCGCCCGGCCGCCCGAGGACGCGGTGTCGAGGCTGGGGAGCGCGGAGCACCTGGCCCTCGCGGAGGGATTGTCCGCAGACGCCGTCGGCGTGGACCCGACGGAAGTGGCCTACGCGCGCAGGTGACTGCGTTCACCCGTCCGGGGCGAACAGCTCGAACAGCACGTCCGCGGCATGCCTTTTCGACATGCGGAGCGCTGCCGCCGACTCCAGGGTGACCACCCCGTCCGGAAGCCTCGCGTCGAGGTAGATCCACCGCTCGTCGATTTCCCGACGGGCGTCCACGAACAGCCCCGGAACCACCGTGCGGATAACCCGGTACTTCAGCGCCAGGCCCACCAGCCGGCGTCCATAGCCCAGCGCCCGAAGCTGCTCCCGTGTCACCGCCACGCGCGCATCGAGGAACCTGTCCAGTGCGCTGAAGGCATCCTCTTCCTCTCCGAAGAACATCGCTTCCCCCCGTGGCAGACCTGTCTACGCGCGGGATTTGCAAGTCCGGCGCCGGGGTCCTGGGGAGGTCTCGTACGCTTGCAACGAATTGCACCCGGGAGAGCGCTCCCGGGTGCAATCCGTGTCAGGAACGAGAACCGGCCGGGTCCGGGGTGGCGTCCGCATGCCGGGAAGCCACGGGCGAGAGGCTCGCGAGATGCTCGGCGGTGGCCACCTCTGCACAAGCCACACCTTGGACATTCTTGCTATCCCAGCGCGAGTGGCCCGAATGGAGCCCTCGGCTCTCTTCCGGTGTCAACGGACCTGCCTGGCAGGCCGGAGAATCCAGGGGTGCCGGCACCGGCACCAGCCGTTACACTCATCTCCTCATGATCGGCTGGACGCGCCTCCTCTTCTTCACCGTCTTCGCCGGCGGGATGCTGTACGCGCTGCACGCCTTCATCTACCGGCGGCTGGTGGCGGACTTCACCGAGAACCGGTGG
The DNA here is from genome assembly GCA_039800145.1 of Pseudomonadota bacterium. Classification (GTDB taxonomy): domain Bacteria; phylum Myxococcota; class Myxococcia; order Myxococcales; family Myxococcaceae; genus VGRA01. Next base: position 1,811 of record JBDLRJ010000329.1, read on the forward strand.
ATCCGCCGCGCGGCCATCGCGCTCTTCGCATCCATTTCCGTGGCGGCGCTCACCGGCCGCTTCCTGTCCATCTGGTTCACCTCCATCACGTCCCGCCACGCCACGGTGGCGCTCTTCCTGTGGACCGGGCTGGCCCTCTACGTGGCGCTCGCGCTGGCGGTGGTAGAGCCCGTGCGGCGGTGGTGGCTGAAGCGGCTCGCGGCGCGCGCTGCGCCTTCACCCACCTCGGAGCCGTCCGAGTCCCCCACGCCCGGTGCACCGTCCCCTCCGTCGCCCCAGCTCTCGCGCCGTGACGCCGTGACCTCGCTGCTGTCGGGGGGCGCGCTCATGGCGGGCGGAGCGGTGACGGCGCTTGGCGCCCGACGCGCCTTCGACAAGCCCGAGGTGACGGAGATCCCCATCCGCCTCCCGAAGCTCCCGCGCGCGCTGGATGGCTTCACCTTCGTGCACCTCTCGGACATCCACGTGGGGAGCCTCATCCAGGAGCAGTTCCTCCGCGTGCTCGTGGAGGTGGCGCGCGCGCAGAAGGCGGACGCCGTGGCCATCACCGGGGACCTGGTGGATGGCAGCGTCTCTGCGCTCGGCAGGTATGTGCGCGAACTCAACGGCATCCAGGCGAAGCACGGCACCTGGTTCGTCACCGGCAACCACGACTACTACTCCGGCGCAGACGCGTGGTGCCGCGCGCTCGAGGGGTTCGGTTGGAACGTGCTGCGCAACCGGCGGGTGAGCCTCGGGGATGCGGGGGCGTCGTTCGATCTGCTCGGCATCGACGATCCCTTCGGCTTCCGCGGGAGCGACAACGATCCCGGGCTCCAGGCCGCCACCGCGGGAAGGGACCCTGACCGCGCCTCGGTGCTGCTCGCCCACCGCCCGGAGCTCCCGGAGCGCACCGCCGCTGCCGGAATCGATCTCCAGCTGTCCGGCCACACGCACGGCGGCCAGGTGTTCCCCGTCACCACCATGGCCTCCGTGGTCTGGCGCGGGCGCGCCCGCGGCCACTCGACGGTGGGTGGAACACAGTTCTACGTGAGCCGAGGCTGCGGCTTCGTGGGCCCCCCGCTGCGCGTGGACGCGCCGCCGGAGGTGGTGAAGCTCGTCCTGGTGGCGGGCTGAGCCGGCCACCGCGCATGGCCCAGGAACGCGCGGGCCATCCACCCGCGAGGACAGGGGCTCGCGCCTACTTCCGGAGAGAGCGCCAGAGCTGCTCGAGGGACTCCTTCTCCACCCGCCCGCCTGCGTTCTCGTAGCCCGTGCACCACCCGCGGATGGCCTCCACCGCGGCATGGTCCAGCTGCTCGAGCTCGAAGCGCACCTGCACCGTCCGCTGCGGGGCGATCTCGCGCAGCTTCTGCGTGAGCGCCGGGACGGAGAGGAACGTCAGCCGGCCGCGAATGATGGCCTGCACGCTCTCGCCCTCCTCGCGCACCTCGAGCTGTGCATCCGTGGAGCTGCGCAGCAGCCGCAGCAACGCAAAGCCGAACCCGATGCCGATGCCCCACAGCAGGTTGATGAACACCACGCCGAGCAGCGTGGCCACGTACACCGCCGCCTCGCCGTACTCCGCCGTGCGCTGGAGCTCCTTGACCTTCACCAGGTTGACACCCACGTGGATGAGGAGTGCTGCGAGGGCCGCGTGCGGCAGCTTGCCGAGCAACTCCGCGCCCGCCACCGCAAAGGCCGCTACCCACACCCCGTGGAGGATGGCGGACCAGCGCGTGGCCGCCCCCGCCGCGATGTTGGCCGAACTGCGCACGATGACACCCGTGATGGGCAGTCCGCCGAGCAGCCCCGAGAACGTGTTGCCGACGCCCTGCGCGAACAGCTCCCGGTCCAGGTTGGCACGTGCCCCGCCGTGGAGCTGGTCCGTGGCCACGGCGCACAGCAGCGACTCGGTGCTCGCCACCAGCGTGAGCGCCAGGGCCGCGAGCACCAGCGACTCCCAGGAGTGGCCGTCCGGGCCCGGCAGGGAGATGCCGGAGAGGAACCCCGTCCCGAGCGTCACGCGAGACAGCTGTCCGGGGATGACCAGCGACGCGAGCGTTCCCACGACGATCGCCACCAGGGAGCCGGGGATGGCCTTCACCCGCTTCGCCATGAACCGGTTCCACCCCACCAGGACACCCAGCGTCACCACCCCGACCGCCAGCGCAGCCCCATTCAGGTGCATCACCTGCTCGGGCAGCTTCGACAGGTTCGCCCACGCGGACTTCTGCGGCACCCCGCCGAGCAGCACGTGCAGCTGTCCCAGCGAGATGAGGATGCCAATGCCCGCGAGCATGGCGTGCAGCACGGCGGGAGAGATGGCCAGCGCCGCGCGCGCCACGCGCAGCAGTCCCAGGCTCAGCTGCATCAGCCCCGCGAGCACCACCACCACGCCCAGCGCCTTGAGGCCGAACTGCTGGGCGAAGCCGTAGACCATCACGGTGAGGCCCGCCGCGGGACCGCTGACCTGCAGCGGCGCCCCTCCGAGCAGTCCCACCACCACGCCACCCACCGTGGCCGAGATGAGCCCCGCCTGCACCGGCACCCCGGACGCCACCGAGATGCCGAGCGACAGCGGCAGCGCCACCAGGAACACGACCAGGGACGAGGCCAGGTCCTTCGAGAGTACCGGGCGCATCACTTCCCCTCCTTCTTGCCACCGAGGCGGGCGTGGATGAGCGAGAGCACCCCCAGGTCATCCACCAGGCCCACCGACACGATGCTGTCCGCGATGAGATCGAACGGATTGAGGAAGTAGACGAGTCCCCCGAGGATGAGCGCCTGGCCGGCCCGTCCCGCGAGGGCGTAGGCGCTGCGCAGCGAGCGCAGCAGCCGCACCAGCCGGCTCGGCAACAGTCCCGAGCGCAGGCGGCGCCCGGACTCGGCGAGCACCTGCCGGGGGCGCGCCACCGCCGCCCCGTCCGTGGACAGGGAGGAGAGCACCTCGGACCGCGTCTGCTGCATGCCGGACAACACCACGCCGACCGGATCCAGACCGTCCGTGCTCACCGCCCCACCCTCTCCCGCGAGCGGGGACAGCAGCGCCCGGTACTTCGCCGGCAGCGGCTCCGCGTCTGCCTTCGCCAGCAGCCGGCGCCACGTCATGTTCGAAACAGGCACCTTGTCCGCGAGCACCTCCGGAGACCATCCCCGCGAG
>JBDLRJ010000330.1:0-7287 GCA_039800145.1 Pseudomonadota bacterium
TCTCCCCACCTACTTCGTCCCGGTCCGCGCCTGGCTGCTGGAGCAGGTCTCCCGCGGGGAGTTCCCCCTCTGGCAGCGCAGCATCGACCTGGGCTTCCCCACGCTCGCGAGCTCCGAGTTCGCCCTCTTCCACTTCACCACGTGGCTGTTTCCCTTCCGCCCCGTGGAGCGCGCGCTCACGCTCGGGCTGCTGGTCCACGTCGCCCTGCTCGTTCTCGGGGGCTTCGCGTGGCTCCGCCGGCGCGGGCTCTCCCACGGGGCAGCAGGCGTGGGCGCACTGGCGCTGGGACTGGGCGGGTATTCCACCGTGCACCTCCTGCACTGGACCTTCTCTGCCACCGCGTTGTGGCTCCCCTGGACCCTGCTCGCCGTCGACGGGTTCATCCAGTCCGGGAGGCGGCGCTGGTTCGCGCTCGCGGCCCTCACCACGGCCGCATCCTGGTACGGCGGCGCAGCGCAGCTCGCGTACTTCAACGGCCTGGTCGCGGGCGGCTACGCGCTCGTCCGGGTGCTCCGGGAACGTTCACGGTGGCCCATCTTGCTGTCACTCCCGGCAGGACTCCTGCTCGCATCCCCCGTGCTGCTGGCCGGGATGGAGATGGCGCGGCTGTCTCCCCGGGCCGGCGGCATGACGCCGTTCTACGCGGGCGGCGAGTACCGGTTCGAGTCCTTGAAGGTGCTGGGCACGCTGGTCCTCCCGCACCTGTTCGGCCCGGCGGAGGCCTGGCAGCTGAAAGGCACGCACTTCTGGGAGGTGACCGGCTACGCGGGCATCGGTGTCCTCGCGCTCGCGCTCAGCCGGAGGCCCCGCTCTGCGGAGGGATGGTTCTTCGCCGTGGTGACGTGCGTCTCGCTCGCCGCGTGCTTCGGGACGGACAGCGCCACCTGGCAGCTGCTGCACCGCTACCTCCCCGGCTACGGCCAATTCCGGGTCCCGCCGCGCGCCCTGTACCTTGCCTCCTTCTCGCTCGCCTTCCTCGCGGCCGAGGCGCTCGACGGGATCCTCTCGGACCGGGATTGGCGCGCGGACGCTGCTGCGCTGACGTCCTTCCTCGCGCTCGGAGGAGTCGCCGCCTGGCTCTCGACGTCGAAGGGCGCTCCCGTCGTCCACCCGGCGGCCGCCCTGGACGCGCGGTGGGCCTGGGCGCTGCTCGGCGGGTGGGCGCTCCTCGTCGTCGCACGCCGGCACCTGCCCGCGGTCGCGCTGGCCGCGGCGGCGGTCGCGCTCCATTTCACGGATCTCTCCCACCACTTCTCGTCGTTCATGTCCGTCGCGGACACGGGCACGCTGTCCGAGTCGTGGCCGGCGGTCGCACCTGCGCCCAACCCTGCCGCCCCGCGCATCGCGCTGGTGCGGCCCAACGTGGTCAACCGGCTCGCGTACCACGGGCTCGAGTCCGCCGCGGGCTACAGCCAGATCTTCTCCGGGCGCGTGCTCGATCTCTACGTGGCCAACCAGTCCGGGGCCATCCGGGACTGGAGCCGAACCCCCGTCAGCGGCGAGTACGGGGAGCAGTGGACCAACCCGTACAACGCCCTCTTCCCGCTCTTCTCCGCGTCGCGCATCACGAGCAGCGTCCCCCTGCGCACCAACTCCACCGTGGTCCAGGCGGGCAAGGACGCGGCGGGCTTCCAGTACGACTACCTCACCCCGCTGCCGCTGGCCTCCTGGGTCTCCACCTACGCGGTGCAGGACGACGACGCCTTCCGCCGGGGGCTCCCTGCGTTCCGGCCGCTCGAGTCCGTGGTCCTCGCCCCCGGAGAGGGGCAGCCGCCACCGGAGCCTCCCGCCGTCCCGTTCTCCCGGCAGCCGGTCGAGCTGCTCGAGCGGACCAACGCACGGACCCGGGTACGCGTGAACGCACCCGGGGGAGGCGGCCTCGTCGTCCTCCAGGACCCATGGTTCCCGGGCTGGAGCGTCGAGGTGGATGGGAACCCCACCCCGCTGTTCCGCGCCAACTACGCCTTCATGGCCGCGAGCGTCCCGGCCGGTTCGCACGAGGTGACGTTCCGCTATTTCCCCCGCACGCTGCCGCTGGCCGCCGGGTGCATTGCGGCGGTGCTGCTCGGGATGTGGGCGTGGGGGCTCGCGCGGCGAAGGGCCGCGGCCCCCGCCCCTTCCGAGCCTGCCGCCCTCACGGGTGCAGGCGTTTGATCCGGACCACGTCCAGGAACATCTGCGCGGAGTCCCGGAGCGGGCTGACCGTGCTGTGGGGCGAGTTGCGCCACGTCACCGGGATCTCCGCAACCCCGAGCCCGAGCTTCCGCGCGAGGAACACCGCCTCCACGTCGAACGCGAAGCGGTCCACCTTCGCCCGCGAGAAGATGGCGTGCGCCGCTGCCCGCTTGAAGAGCTTGAAGCCACACTGCGTGTCCCGGATGCCACCGAGCAGCAGCACCTGGACCATCCGGTTGAACGTCCTGCCCATGAACTCGCGGTAGATGGGCTGGCGCACCTCCAACCGGGAGTCGGCGAGCGCCCGCGAACCGAGCGCGACGTCTGCCCCTCCCTCCGACAGGGCCGCGTAGAGCGCCGGGAGATCCTCGATGGGCGTGGACAGGTCCGCGTCCGTCATGAGGATCCACGGCTCGGTGGCCGCGAGCATCCCGTTTCGGACGCTCGCCCCCTTGCCCAGGTTCCGCCCGTTGGAGAGCACCCGCACCGAGACCGGTGAACGGGCGGTGGACGCGAAGGCCTCGGCCGCCGCCACCGTGCCGTCCGTCGAGCCGTCGTCCACCACGAGGATCTCCACCGCCTCGAACCGGTCCGCGGCGAAGCGCTGGATGACCTGGAGGGTCTCGGGAAGCCGCCGCGCCTCGTTGTACGCGGGTATCACGACGGACAGGCGCTGGGGCAACGGGTGCACGGGGTGGTCTCCCTACTACACTTCGTCCAGCGCGAGACGGTGCTACCGTGCCCCACCGTGACCGTTTTGTCGATCGCCCTCGCCCTCCTGGCCCAGCTCGCGCCCCCTGCCGAAAAGGCCCGCGCGGAAGCCCCCTCGTCCGCGCAGCGCGAGGAGGCAGCCCAGTTCCTCGGGTCCTTCTTCGGAGATCTCCTGCTCGGGGACACCGGGGCCACCGCCTCCCACTGCGCGCTGCCGTTCCAACTCGAGGACCGCCGGCTGGCCTCTCGCCCGGAGTTGATCAAGTCCCTGTCGTTCATGCTCCGGGAGCGGCGCACCGAGCCCCCGGTCCTCCAGGGACTGGAGGTCCTCACCCCTGCCGAGATGGAGGCGAAGCACGGCAAGCCCCCGGCCCGGCTCAAGGACTTCCCCTGGAAGCGTCCTGGCACCTGGGTCGGCGTGGCCAACCTCTCGGGACACGCCGCCGTCGTCACGCTGGCGCGCGGGGAGACGGGCGCATGGGTGGTGACCGGCTACTCGGACTAGCCCAGGGCCGCCACGAACGCGCCGATCCTCTCCAGTCCCTTCCGGAGCTTCTCGCGCGACGTGACGAAGCTCAGCCGGAGGTAGCCCGGTGCGCCGAAGGGCTCGCCCGGCACCGCCGCCACCTGGAAGTCGGACAGCAGCAGCTCGGACATCTTCATCGAAGACCCGAGCGGCGCCCCCTTGTACGTTTTTGCGAGCAGCCCCTTCACGTTTGCCATCACGTAGAAGGCCCCCTCGGGCGTACGGCAGCTGATGCCCGGGACCGCGTTGAGCGCGGCCACCACCAGGTCCCGCCGCTCGCGGTACTCGCCGCGCATCTGCCGCAGCTCCTCGCCGGAGCCGCCCAGTGCCGCGAGGCCCGCCTTCTGGACGATGGAAGCCGCATTGGAGGTGGACTGGTCCTGGACCATCGTCATGGCCGCCACGAGCGGCGCTGGCCCCGCGGCGTACCCCAACCGCCAGCCCGTCATGCTGTGGGACTTGGAGAAGCCGTTGACCACGAGCGTGCGGTCCTTCAGCGCGGGCACCGCGTTGACGATGTTGGCGAACGGCGTGTCCCCGTAGACGAGCGGCTCGTAGATGTCGTCGCTCACCACGAGGCAGTCGTGGCCGAGCAGCACCTGGCCCAGGGCCTCGAGCGCAGCGCGCGGGAGCACGGCCCCCGTGGGGTTCGACGGGCTGTTGAACACCACCGCGCGGGTGCGGGGGGTGAGCGCCGCGCGAAGTGCCTCGGGCGACGGCGCCCAGCCGTCCTCCTCGCGCGTCTCCACCACCACGGGCTCGCCGCCCGCCAGCCGCACCATGTCCGGGTAGCTCACCCAGTACGGGGCGAAGATGACGACTTCGTCCCCGGGGTTCACCACGGCCTGGAAGAAGTTGTAGAGCGCCTGCTTCGCACCCACGGTGACGAGCACCTGCTCAACGGCATAGTCGAGCCCGTTGTCCCGCTTGAACTTCTCGCGCACCGCCGCGCGCAGCTCCGGGATGCCCGCCGTGGCGGTGTACTTGGTGAACCCCTGCTGCAGCGCCTGCACCGCCGCGGCCTTGATGTACTCCGGGGTGTCGTAGTCCGGCTCGCCCGCGGCGAACCCCACCACGTCCACCCCCTGGGCGGCGAGCTGGCGGGCCCGCGCGTTGAGCGCGAGCGTGGGAGAGGGCTTGATCTGCTGCAGGCGCCGGGCGAGTTCCATGGACGTGCTGACTAGCAGCGGCGCGTGCGCCCGTTCAAGGACCGCGCGCGGCCTTCCGTCAACCGCGCGGCTGGTACCGCTCGCGCAGCTTGGCCAGCACGCCGGGGGGCACCATCCCCTCCACGTTTCCGCCGAGCGAGGCCGCCTCCCGGATGTTCTGGGACGAGATGTAGAAGTAGTCCTCGCCCGTCATCATGAAGACGGTCTCGATCTTCGGTGCGAGCTTCCGGTTCATGTTGGCCATCATGAACTCGTACTCGAAGTCCGAGACCGCCCGCAGCCCGCGGAGCACCACCTGGATGCCGCGCCGCTGCGCGTAGTCCACGAGCAGTCCCTGGAAGTGGTCCACCTCCACGCGGGGATCCCCGCCCACTGCCTCGCGGATGAGCGCCGCGCGCTCCTCCACGGAGAACAGCGGCACCTTCTTGGGATTGGTGGCAATGGCCACCACCACGCGGTCGAACAGCTCGAGCCCCCGGTGGATGATGGAGAGGTGCCCGTTGGTCAGGGGATCGAAGCTTCCGGGGTAGATGGCAGACCGCATGGGCCCGGCAGCATCCGCCCGGCCCCCGGAGCGGTCAAGGAACGGCGCGGTACAACGTGACGACGGTGTCTCCGAAGCGGCGCGCGTCCTCCTGTTGGAAGCCCTCCACGCGGTCCGGCGCCTCCTCCCGCTTGTCGTGTTCCACCACCACGAGCCCACCCTCGGCCACCACCGGGTGCCGGGCGAGCAGCCCGAGGAGCTCCGGCACCACGCGGGCGGCGTACGGGGGATCGGCGAATACCAGCTCGAACCGCGCCCCTTCCGCCGCGAGCACGGCCACCGCCTCCGCCGCCGGGCGGTCCACCACCCGCGCCTTGTCCGAGAAGCCCAGCGCCCGCGCGTTCTCGCGGCAGAGCGAGAGCGCCTCACGGTCCCGGTCCACCATCACCAGCGACGACGCGCCCCGCGACAGCGCCTCGAGCCCCAGCGCCCCGGTACCCGCGTAGAGATCCAGGACCGCGAGCCCGTCCATCCACTGGCCGAGCACGTTGAAGACGGACTCGCGCACCCGGTCCGCCGTGGGGCGAATCACCCGCGCATCCCGCGGCCCCTTGAGCGGCCTCCCCCGCGCGCTGCCGGCGACGATCCGCATGGCCCCTCAGTGGACCTCGCCCAGGTGGGCGTAGGTCTCGCTCTCTATCTGGATGGTCGTGTGATCGATCCCGAACCTGTCGAAGAGCGCGTGCTTCACGGAGCCCAGGATCTGGTCGTTGTTGCAGGTCATGGGATCCCGCACCACGAGGTGGGCCGAAAGCGCGTAGAGCCCCGAGGAGATGGTCCACACGTGGAGATCGTGCACCGCCGTCACGCCCTCCACCCCCATCAGGATGTCCTGCACCGCCCCCATGTCCACGTGCGAGGGAACTGCCTCGAGCAGCACGTCCACCGCGTCCCTGACCAGGCGGAACGCCCCCACCACGATCACCGCGGAGATCAGCACCGAGACCAGCGCGTCCACCACCCACGCCCCCGTCAGCGCCATGATCCCCGCCCCCGCCAGCACCCCCACCGAGGACAAGGTGTCCCCGAGCACGTGGAGGAAGGCCCCCCGCACGTTCATGGAGTGGCTCCGGTGCAGGAACCCGAGCGCCGCCAGGTTGGAGAGCAGCCCCAGCGCGCTCACCGCCGCCATGGGGCCCAGCTGCACCGGTTGCGGCGCGCGGAAGCGCTGCCACGCCTCGAAGAGGATCACCGCCGTGATGCCGATGAGCAGCACGCCGTTGGCGAGCGCGCTGAGGATCTCCATCCGGTAGTAGCCGTACGTCTTGCTCCGCGTGGGGGGCCGCCCCGCCCACCACAGCGCCAGCAGCGAGAGCCCCAGCGCGGAGATGTCCGTGAACATGTGGCCCGCGTCCGACAGCAGGGCCAGCGACCCGGTCCACCACCCGCCCACCGCCTCGGCCAGCGCGATGACCGCCGTGAGCCCCAGCGCGAACACGAGCCGCCGCTTGTCCGCTGCCCGCTCGGCGCGCGCGGACCACGGCCGGGGCTCCACCCCGTGCGAGTGCCCGGGTCCGTGCCCCTCCGGCCCGTGGTCATGCGAACAGTGGGAGTGCGGATGGCTCACGTGGCGACTAGATTGCACGGCATCCGGGCGCCGAGGAGTCCATGGGTTTCGAGAAGCATCTCCACCTGCACACCATCATCATGCTGCGGGATCTCATCCGCAAGTGGTGGCAGTGCGAGCTCGGCTTCGCGGACCGGGACGGCGTGGTGGCGGAATGGGACGCGGGAAAGATCACCCCGCCGCCCAACGACTTCTGCCGGCTCTCCCTCTTCTCGCCGGAGGGGCTGAAGCGCTGCGCCCAGTCCGTGCGCGTCCTCGCCACGCGCTTCAAGGAGAGTCCCAAGCTGCGCCGCGCGCAGGTCCACGAGTGCCACCTCGGCCTCTGCGTGCTCGGGGCCCCCGTGTATGCCGGCGGCGAGTTCGCCGGGATGATCTTCGTCGAGGGCTTCCTCGGGGAGCCGCAGTCAGAGGCCGCCGCCGAGCGGATGAAGATGCGCACGCGGGAACTCAACCCGGGCCAGACGGACCTGGACCGCGCCGCGGTGCGCATCCCGGTGCTCGGCGCACGGGACCAGGAGCGGCTCGCGGACATGCTGGAGTGGGCCGCCACGGATCTCGCCAACTTCGAGGCGGACCAACTCCGCGTCCGCACGG
>JBDLRJ010000331.1:0-9630 GCA_039800145.1 Pseudomonadota bacterium
GCGCGACAGCAGCAGCGCCACCGTCAGGATGACCAACGTCATGTTGGTCTTCAGCCCCAGCTCGGCGAAGACCTGGTCGATGCCGTTCATCGGATCATCGCCGGGAAGCGGTCAAAGAGCTGGAAGGTGAAGCGCAGCAGCTGCGAGCCGATCCACCCGCCCCCGAGCGCCAGGATCCCGAAGACGATGATCACCTTGGGCGCGAACGAGAGCGTCTGCTCCTGGATCTGCGTGGCCGCCTGGAACACGGCGATCAGCAGCCCCACCAGGAGCGACAGGAGCACCGGCGGGGCCGAGGCAATCAGCACCAGGTAGAGCGCCTGCTGCGTGATGAACGTGAGGTGGTGCATGCGGGTGCGCGCCTCCTACAGGTAGCCCACGACCAGGCCCTTCGCGATGAGGTACCAGCCGTCCACCAACACGAAGAGCAGCAGCTTGAACGGCATGGAGATGGTGGTGGGCGACAGCATGTGCATCCCCAGCGCGAGCAGGATGTTGGCCACCACCATGTCGATCACGATGAACGGCACGAACAGGATGAAGCCGATCTGGAAGGCCTCCTTCAGCTCGGACACCACGAACGCCGGGACGATGATGAGGAAGTCCTTGTCCGAGATGTCCGCGCGGTCCTCTTCCTTCCGCATCTTGCGCGCCAGGTTGTAGAAGAGCGCCCGGTCCTTCGCGGTCACCTTCTTCACGAGGAAGTCCCGCAGCGGCTCCTTGGACCGGTTCGCCGCCTCCATCACCTGCCCCACGGTCTGGCTGCTCATCAGGTTGCCGCCCTCGGCCGTGAGCTCCTTGCCGGCGGCCTTGTACATCTCCGTCCCCACCGGGGACATGATGTAGACGGTCAGGATGATGGCCAGCCCCGTGATCACCTGCGTGGGCGGGATCTGCTGCGTGCCCAGCGCCGATCTCACGATGGACAGCACCACCGAGATCTTCACGAAGCTCGTCACCATCATCAGCACGAACGGCACGAGCGACAGCGCCGCCAGCGCCACGATCAGGATGAGCGGGCGGTTGGCGAAGCTGTCCGAGTTCAGCCCCGCGCGCGCCACGTCCACCACCGCGTTCTTGTCCGCCCACGCGGACAGCGGCAGCAGCAGCGCGGCGAGCGCGGCGAGGTGAGAGGGGCGCAGCGACGACGGACGGGACATGGAGATCAGGCCTCCGGCGGCGGGCTGCCGCGGCGGGCGAGAAGTTTCTGGAGGAACGGGGAGAGCCCTGCCCCCGGCGCCTGGCCGGCAGACTGCAGCCGCTCGGCCTCCGCGGCGTCCAGCTTCGACAAGAGGATCACCCCTGTCTCGCTGCTGGAGACGAGCAGGTACTCCCCCGCTGCCTTGAGCACGTACAGCGTGCGCCGCGGCTCGAGCGGCACCCGCGCCACCACCGACACCATGGCTCCTCCCGGCGCCGAGAGCGCTGCACCGCCCATGAGCTTGCGCAGCCCCACGTTCAGCACGAGGTACACGAGCCCGAGCACCACGCCGAGCGTGAGGAGCGTCTGGACCAACTGCCACCCGAGCGACGCCGGCTCCCCCTCGCGCGCCCCTTGCATCTTCGCCGGCGGGGGAGCCACGCCCAGGTCTGCGAGGCTCCGGTCGACCGCCGCGTCCGTGTCCTCCGGGCGCACCGTCCGCACAGCAGGCGGCGCCGGGACGGCCACCGGTTCGGCGGGCGCAGGCGCGGGCCCGGCGGCGACCGGCGCCGGGTCCACGGTCACGGGGCGCACCGCGGCGGCGGGGGCCTTCGGCGCGGCGAGCACGACGGCGTACGTCAGGACCGCGGAGAGCCCGGCCAGGCGTGTGAGAGAGGGAGCCATGGAAGCGTGGGGACGCTAGTGGATGCGTCCACCGCCCGACAACCGGGGACCTCGCATTCGCACGGGTGCGTGGGGCTGGCGCGCGGCCCCGGAATGGGGCAGACAGCCGCCCATGATTCACCTCGTCCCTTCGCGCTCCACCCGTCCGGACAAGGACGTCATCTTCGCCCTCAACGCCGAGGCCACCGCCCGGCGCAAGGCGGGCGAACCCGTCGTCAACGCCACCATCGGCTCGCTGATGAACGACGACGGGTCGCTCTCCATCCTGCAGGCCGTGTCGCGCACGCTGCGCGAGACGCCCGCCGAGGAGTGGGCTGCCTACGCCCCCATCCCCGGCACGCCGGGCTTCGTGGACGCGGTGCTCGGGGACATCTTCGCCGGCCACCCCACCCTGCGCGCCGCGGCCACCGGCGTGGCCACCCCCGGAGGAACCGGGGCGCTCCGCCACGCGCTCATGAACTACCTCGAGCACGGGCAGGCGGTGCTCGTCCCCGGCTTCTACTGGGGCCCCTACGCCACGCTCGCCGAAGATCACGAGCGAAAGGTGGAGACGTTCCAGATGTTCTCCCCTTCCGGCGGGCTGGACGTGGCCGCCCTGGACGCGGCCGTCTCCCGGCAGCTCGCCGTGCAGCACCGGGTGCTGCTGTTTCTCAACGATCCCTGCAACAACCCCACCGGCTACTCCATGACGCGGGCCGAGTGGCGCGCCGTGGTGGAGGTGCTGCGCCGGCACGCCGCCGCGGGGCCGGTGACGCTGCTCGTGGACATGGCCTACTGGATGTACGGCCGCGCGGAGGATCCGCGCGCGTTCCTGGCGGAGCTCACGCCGCTGCTCGGGGACGTGGGCCTGCTGTTCGCCTGGAGCGGCTCCAAGAGCTTCACCCACTACGGGCTGCGCGTCGGGGCGCTCGCCGCGTGCGTGCCGGAGGAAAAGGCGCGCGCGGCCACCGCCGCTGCCCTCGCCTTCTCCTGCCGCGGCACCTGGTCCAACTGCACGCGCGGCGGTCTGTACGCGGTGCAGAAGCTGCTCACGGACCCGGCCCTCAAGGCCGCGTGTGACGCCGAGCGGGACACGCTGAAGAAGCTGCTCGAGCGCCGCGTGGACGCGTTCAACGCCGCCGCGGCCGGGACGTCGTTGAAGTACCCCCGCTACGAGGGAGGCTTCTTCGTGACCGCCTTCCACGCGGACGCGGAGGCCAAGGCGGCCCGCATGCGCGAGCAGGGCGTGTACGTGGTCCCGCAGAAGGGCGCGCTGCGCGTGGCGCTCTGCAGCGTCGCAGAGCGGGACGTGCCGCGGCTCGTCGCCTCGCTCGCGGACTGAGGCCGGGCCGCGCGGGGCCCGGGCCGCGCTCGCACCGGCCCCGTCCGGCTCGCCGTCAGCCCAGCAGCGCCAGGATGCGGACGCCGAGGCTCCCCTCGACCTCCACCAACTCCCCGCGCGCCACGGGCTTGCCGTTGACCGAGAGCTCCACGGGATCCCCCGGCGCACGGCCCAGGTCCAGGATCTGCCCCACCTTGAGCGCCACCACCTGGTCCGCGCTCACCGCCACGCGGGAGAGCTCCACGGCGATCTGCAGCGGGATGTCCCCGAGCAGGTCGCCTCCGTCCGCCTCACCTGGATTTGCCACTGACGTCCTCTCCTCGGGATCCTCGTCCCCGCTCGCGTCCCTGCCCCCCGCGGGCTCGCTGCCCGGGGGCGGCCCCTCGCCCAGCGAGACGGCCGTGATCTTCGCCTTGTACTGCCCGTCCTCGAGCAGCAGCTCCGCGTCCATGCGCCCGAGCCGCCCGCGGCCGAGCCGCAGCACGGCCGCCCCGCCCTCGCCCCGGTCCGGCCGGGCGATGCTCCGGTCCAGGAGCACCACGTCCCGCGGCTGGACGGACGCGAGATCCGACGAGGAGATCTCCGCCCAGCCCACCTCGGCGCGCACCCACGCGCTCGCGTTGGCCAGCCTCCCCGCGTTTCGCTCCCACTCCGCCCGCCGGCGTGCCCGAAAGGGGCCATCCGAGGGCGGCGGCCGCAGCAGTCCCAACGTCGCGGCCGGGAGGAAGGCGCGCACGTAGCCGGACTGTGGCCCCAGCCCCATCCGGAACTGCACCACCAGCAGCCGCTCGGAGGAGGCCAACACCGAGACCGCCTCCGCGGGCGTGCGCGGCATTCCTTCCATCCGCAGCTTCGGCAGGGCCGGCTCGAGCCCCTCGGAGAGCTGCCGCAGCGTCTCCAGCACGAGGTACCCGAGCACGCCCTCCTCGATGTCCGTCAGCGTCCGGGAGTGCACCACGTCCCCACCGCCGCCGAGCATGGCGTCCACCGTGGCGTGTGCCAGGCCGAGCTCCACCTCGAGCAGCGCCCGCTCCGTGTTGGGCGCGGTGGACAGGGTCGCGAAGAAGGCCGGGCGGTGGATCACCGCCTCCAGCCCGGCGCCTTTCACCGCCTGGACGTGGTCCAGGGCGAGCGTCACCGGGGCGTCCAGCGGCTCCTGCAGCTTCGCGCAGAAGCCCGCCGCGTCCAGGTTGCTGGGGAGCAGCCACTCGAGCCGTTCCACCAGCGCGGCCTCGGCCCGGGACACGCGGGGAAGCCCGGAGAATGCGAAGCGCCGCCACGCCCGCTGCGGGCGCGTGGGGCCGCCCATGGGCGCGGGACCGGCCGGCCTCTGGACGTCACCGGGGCGGCGCACCTAGCCCACCCTCTCGAACTTCATGTCTTCGAGGCGGAGGCCGCGCTGCTGCAGCGCGTCCTTCAGCCCCTCGGCCTGCCCCTCGAGCGCCTTCAGCGTCTCGCCGTCCCGGCCCGAGAAGACCATGGAGATCCGCCCGTGCTTGCTCGCGACCTTGATGGACAGCCCGGCGAGCACGTCCTGCCGGAGATCGATCTGGAACTCGGACGCCCCAGCCTTGTTGGTGCCCACCCGCACGCGCTCGACGATCTTCTGCGCGATCTCGTTGGCAAGGCGGCGCAGCCGGTCGCTGCCCGCGAGATCCCGCTTCTGCGCCACGGGCACCGGGGACATGAGCGCCGGGTTGAAGCGGAAGCTCGCCGGGGCCCCGCCCGCGCCGTCCTTGTTGTCTCCGCCCTTCTGACCGCCGCCCTGGTTGCCCTCCCGCTGAACGCGCTCGTCTCCCGAACGCCCCGCGCCGGCCGCCCCGCGCCCACCCTGCGACTGTCCCGTCGCCTTCTCCTCCAGCCCCTCTCTCGTGCGGGCGGAGTCGGCGCTCCGGCCCTGCTGGGCGCGCTCGGATGAACGACCCGCGCTCGCCCCGCCCTCGGCGGCGCGGTCCCGTGCGGCCATTCCGGAGGCCGCCTCGCCCTGCGACCGCGCGTCCGCGTGAAGCGCCTGGCCCGTCCCGTCCGCCTGGCGCCCGGCCTCCGCGAGCGCCCCCTGGGCCTGCGCGGAGGTGCGCGCGCTCATCCTGCTGGAGGAATCCGCCGCACCGTCCTTCGACGCGCGCGCCTGCGCCTCGGAGAAGGCGTGGGCCTTTTCACCGGACTCCGCGAGCGAGGCCCGCAGCTTCGCGATGGCAGACTGCGCGGCCTGTCCCGGGCGCTCCTGCGCCACCTGTTTCTGGGCGTTGCCCTGCCCCACCAGCCGCGAGAAAGCGGACTCCTGCGTGGAGCGCTCCTTCGCCTTGAGCTCCTGCTCCCGCTTCTGCAGGGCAAGTCGCTCCGTGGCTCGCTGCGCCTGGCGGTCGTCGTCAACGCGGCTCATGGGACGGCCCCCATCCTAGCCGCTCCCGGTCCCGCCGTCAGTCCTTCCTCTGGCGGGCGAGGTGCAGCGCGCTCCCGATCTCCTCCTGGACCATCTCCTCGCGCTTGTCCTTCTCCTCCTTCACCTGCTTCGCCCACGCCTCCTTGTGCTTCTCGATGGCCTTGAGTTCCCTGGCCGCCTCCGCCATCTCGGCCCGCTTCTGCTCGGCGAACTGCTCCGCCTGGCGCACGCGTTCCTTCTGCGCATCTATTTCCAGCTCCAGCGCCGCCTCCTCGTCCTTGAGGCGCTGCTCGAAGCGGTTCATCTGCACGAGGCCGCCGGCCCCCGTTCCCCGCGCGAGGATCTCCTTGAGGTACGCGTCCACCCGCGCCTTCCGCTCGGCACGCCGCCGGACCAGCTCCTCCTCCAGCTCCTTCTGCTTCTGCCGCGCGGCCACCACGGCCCGCTGCGCGTCCGCGAAGGCCTGCTCCGCGGCCTCCTTCGCGCGCTCGCGGATCTCCAGCAGCGCCTGCATCCGGTACGGGGGCATGGGGCTACTCCGCGTCCGCGAACATCTCCACCATCCGGTTCACGGTCTCCTCGAACGGGCAGTTCTCTTCCGTGGCCTGCTTCAGGAAGGAGATGATCTCGTCGTACTTGTCGATGGCGTAGTCCACGCGCGGGTCCGTCCCGTACTGGTAGGCCCCGAGCAGGATCATGTCCCGCTGCTTCTCGTAGGTCGCCAGCGTCTCGCGCAGCTTCGCCGCAGCGCGCTTGTGCTCCGGCGTCGCGATGCCGCTCATCACGCGGGACAGCGACGGGAGCACGTCCATGGCCGGCCACTGGTTCCGCTCGCCGAGCGCGCGGTTGAGGATGAAGTGGCCGTCCAGGATGCCCCGCACCTCGTCCGCGATGGGGTCCTCCATGTCACCGCCTGCCACGAGCACGGTGTAGATGGCGGTGCACTGGCCGCGGTCCGAGTTGCCCGTCCGCTCGAGGATGCGGGGCAGCATGGAGAACACGGACGGCGGGTAGCCCTGGCGCGCGGGCGGCTCGCCCACCGCGAGGCCGATCTCACGCTGTGCGCGCGCCAGGCGCGTCACCGTGTCCAGCATGAACAGCACGTTGCCGCCGCGGTCCCGGAAGTACTCGGCAATGGCCGTGGCCACGTAGGCCGCCCGGAGACGCACGAGCGAGGGCTGGTCGGACGTGGCGCACACCACCACGGAGCGCTTGAGCCCTTCCTCGCCGAGCGAGTCCTCGATGAACTCCCGCACCTCGCGGCCACGCTCGCCGATGAGCGCGATGACGGCGAGCTCCGCCTTGGCCTGCCGGGCTATCTGCCCCATGAGCGTGGACTTGCCCACGCCCGAGCCCGCGAACAGGCCGATGCGCTGCCCCTCGCCCACGGTGAGCAGCCCGTCGATGCAGCGCAGCCCGAGCGACAGCGGCCGCTCGATGCGTTGGCGGGTGAACGGGTCCGGGCAGTCGCGGTCCACGGACCACTCCACGAGCCCGTCCGGGAGGGGCTTGCCGTCGATCGGTTCGCCGAGCCCGTTGAGCACGCGGCCGAGCAGCCCGTCTCCCACCTTGAGCATGAGGGGCGCCCCGGTGGGCACCACCTCCGAGTCGGGGCCGATCCCGGACAGCTCGCCGAGGGGCATCAGCATCACCTGCTCGCCCTGGAACCCGACGACCTCCGCCTTCACGCGGCTGCGGCCCCCGCGCGCGCGGATCTCCACCACCTCGCCCACGCGGACGCCGGGCACGGCGGCCTTGATGACCAGGCCCGTGAGCTCGGTGACGCGCCCGCGCACGCGCACCAGGCTCGCCTCCTTCACCAGCGCCTGGTACTTCGACAGATCGATCGCCACCTACTTCGGCCCCTCTCGCTTGCCCGCGTCCGGCAACAGCACCTGCTCGAGCACCTTGAGCTGGGTGAAGAGCTGGGCGTCCACCGTCCCGTGGGGCGTCTCCAGCACGCACCCGCCCCCGGTGATGTCCGGGTCGTCCTTGATGAGCACCGTGCGCGTGGCGCCCAGCTGCTCCACGAGCCGGGGCAGCCGCGTGCGGAGCAGCTTCCCGTGCGAAGGGTGGACGCGCAGCGTCACGCTCGGCGCGCCGCGGGCGTGCTCCATGGCGGTGCTGACCAGGTCCACCAGGAGATCCGGGTCCCTCTCCACGTCGTGGCCGATGATCTTCTCGGCGATCTTCAGCGCCAGCTTCACCGCCTCGGGCTCGGCCGAGGCGAGCATGGCGTCCCGCTGGAGCCGCGCGCGCACGAGCGTCTCGGTCAGCTGGGCGAGCCCCTCCTGCCGCCCGGCTTCGCGTCCCTCGGCGAGCATGGCGTCCCGCTTCATCTCCGCCTCGGCGACGATCTGCTCCGCCCTGCGCTGCGCCTCGGCGAGGATCTGGTTGGCCGTCGTGCGGGCCTCGAACTCTTCCGCGCCCACCACGCCGCGGGACGGCTTCAGGGCCGAGCGCGCTGCCGTCTCACCCGCGTCGACGCTGCTCTCGCCCTTGATGACCTTGCCAATCGCCATTCCGTGGACCTCTCCAGGCCAATCCTAGCCGGATCCACCGTCGGGTCCACGTCCGGGCCCCTTCACCGCTTTCCGCCGCGGCACAGTCACCACCACGCGGGGAGAGCGGGACGGAGGGGCCGGGGCGTCCACCGGTGCGGCAGGCGCCGCCGGGGATGGCTGCACCGCCTTCCGGATGCGCGAGTCGGATCTCCGCCGCTGGGGCACCCGCGTGGCCACCGCCACGGGCGGACGCTTCGGAGAGGGAGGGACCTGGGAAGTGACCGGGGCCGCGGCCCCCCCGGAGACAATGGGACTGCCCGAGGGGAGTGCCCCCGCGCGCCTCGCGGCTCGGGCAGCCACGGGATCACGCACGGAGGGGGCACCGGGAGCCGCAGCCTCCGCTTCGCCGTTCCTGGACGGTGCCGCCCCCGGCCTCCGGCCGGCGACCGCCGCGGAGCCTGGCGGCGGGTTCGGGCGGCGTACCTGTCGTGGGAGCTCCTCGGTGGGCTCTGCCTCGTCCTGCCCGGCGACCGCCATGGCCTCCAGCACGCTCGAGAGATCCTGGGTGACGTCCCCCTCCTGCGGCGCCTCCGGACGCGGGGGCCGTCGTGCAGCGGGCGGCGCCCCCTCGAAGGCCACTGCGGAGGTCGTCTCGGGCTCCAACTCTGCCCTCGTTGACGGAGGGCGAGGCGGAGGGGGCGCGAGGGGGCGCTCTGTCCCGGCAGCCGCCGGGGCCTCGCGCCCCGGACCGCGGGAGACGCGCGGAACGGTCTGTGTCTTCGGCTCCGTTTCGGGTTCGGCGTCCGAGGAGCGACCGCGCGCATCCGGGCGATCGCCAGCACGTGGCCCCGGGGACGGCCCGCTTCCCACCTCGGCCCGTGCCCCCTCGCGCGAGGTTCGCGCTGCACCTGCAACCCCCTCATCGGCCTGCCGGGAGGGCTGTCGCTCGGCGTCGCGCGACGCGGGCGCCCTCGCATCCGCACCTCCGCTCGCGGCCGCACCCCGTCCGTCTCGGGCGCCGCGCGGCAGCGGATCCCCCTCGGGGCCCTCGCCTCGGCCCACCGGGCGACCGGAAGCGGGCCGGCCACCCTCGCGCGAAACGCGGGGAAGTGCCTCCGTCCCCTGCCCCTCGCCGTCCGTGCCGGCGCGTCCCGACACCGGCCGCCCCCCGTCCCGCGAGACGCGCGGCACCGCCTCCGTCCGCGGCTCGCCGCGTTCACCCTCCGTGCGCCCGGCCACGGACCGTCCTCCCTCTCCAGGAAGGTCGGCGGGGGCAGCAAACCGCGGCTCGTCGCTTCCAGCCGCGGGACGGCTCGGAACTGGACGGCCCCGCTCTCGCACACGCTGGGGGCCTTCGTCTGCCCCCGACGGGGCGCTGCTGCCGTCCGCGCGTACGGGCGCCGGCCGCAAGGGAACGGGCCGCCCCCCCTCGCGCGAACCCCGTGCAGCCGCCTCCGCGCCCGGCTCGCTGCTGCCACGGGCCGACGGACTCGAGACAGGCCGCCCCGAGTCGCGCGGGACGCGGGGTACGGCCTGCCTCCCCGGTTCCTCTCCCTCGGCGTCCACGCGCCTGGGGTTCGCGGGTCCTCCACCTCCG
>JBDLRJ010000332.1:0-13982 GCA_039800145.1 Pseudomonadota bacterium
CTCCAGGTGGAGCGGAAGATCCGCACCCGCGTCAAGAAGCAGATGGAGAAGACCCAGAAGGAGTACTACCTGAATGAGCAGATGCAGGCCATTCAGAAGGAGCTGGGTGACCGGGACGAGTTCAAGAACGAGATCCAGGAGATCGAGGAGAAGCTCAAGCAGAAGAAGCTGAGCAAGGAGGCCTCGCTCAAGGTGCGCAAGGAGCTGAAGAAGCTCCGGATGATGAGCCCCATGAGCGCGGAGGCCACGGTCGTCCGCAACTACATCGACTGGATCCTGGGCCTGCCGTGGGAAGAGATGACGCAGGACCGGCTGGACGTGGCGGAGGCGGAGAAGGTCCTGGACGAGGATCACTTCGGCCTGCGCAAGGTGAAGGAGCGCATCCTCGAGTACCTGGCGGTGCAGGCGCTGGTGCAGAAGCTCCGGGGCCCGGTGCTCTGCTTCGTGGGCCCGCCGGGCGTGGGCAAGACGTCGCTGGCGCGTTCCATTGCGAAGGCCACGGGGCGCAAGTTCGTCCGGCTGTCGCTCGGCGGCGTGCGGGACGAGGCGGAGATCCGCGGCCACAGGCGCACGTACATCGGCGCCATGCCGGGCAAGCTCATCCAGAGCATCAAGAAGGCCGGGAGCAGCAACCCGGTGATGCTGTTGGACGAAATTGACAAGATGTCCACGGACTTCCGGGGAGACCCGTCGGCTGCGCTGCTCGAGGTCCTGGACCCGGAGCAGAACCACACCTTCAACGACCACTACCTGGACGTGGACTACGACCTGTCGAAGGTCATGTTCATCTGCACGGCCAACACGCTGCACAGCATCCCGGGGCCGCTGCAGGACCGCATGGAGATCATCCGGCTCGCCGGCTACACGGAGATGGAGAAGCTGGCCATTGCGCGCCGCTACCTCATCCCCAAGGAGCAGGAGGAGAACGGGCTCGCGGACGTGAAGGTGCGCATCACCTCCGCGGCGCTGAAGACCATCATCTCCCGGTACACGCGCGAGAGCGGCGTGCGGTCGCTCGAGCGGGAGATCTCCGCGGTGTTCCGCAAGGTGGCCCGCGACGTCCAGAAGAACGGCAAGGCGGACCGGACCGTGGACCGCAAGCTGGCCATGAAGTTCCTCGGCGTGCCCCGGTACAAGTCCGGCCAGAAGGAGCGCGAGGACCAGGTGGGCATCGTCACGGGCCTGGCCTGGACGGAGATGGGAGGGGAGATCCTCACCACGGAAGCCACCACCATGCCGGGCAAGGGCAAGCTCATCATCACGGGCAAGCTCGGCGAGGTGATGCAGGAGTCCGCCCAGGCGGCCATGTCCTACGTGCGCAGCCGCGCGGAGCGGTTCGGGATCGACAAGAAGTTCGCCGAGGCGCTGGACATCCACGTCCACCTGCCGGAAGGGGCCATCCCCAAGGACGGTCCTTCCGCGGGCGTCACCATGGCCACCGCGCTGGTCTCCGCGCTCACGCGCATCCCGGTCCGCAGGGACGTGGCGATGACGGGGGAGATCACCCTCCGTGGCCGGGTGCTGCCCATCGGCGGGCTGAAGGAGAAGGCGCTCGCGGCCCACCGCGCGGGCATCTCCACCATCGTCATCCCGAAGGAGAACAAGAAGGATCTCCGGGACATCCCGCTGCGCGTGCGCAAGCAGCTGCGCGTGGTGCTGGCCGAGTACGTGGACGAGGTGCTCCGCGTGGCGCTCGCCCTGGACAAGCCGGAGGAGTTCGGCGTCCTGAGGGCGCCGCTGACGGCCACCGTCACGCCGGAGCCGGCAGCCGGCTCGCACTGAGCACAAGCAGGCAGCGGGGCCCCGCTCCGCTGCCTGCCTTTCGCCGGGATGGGACGACCCCACCGGGGCGTTCTTCCCGGCATGGAACCTTCCACCGAGCTGCAGTCCCACGCCGCCTCCGTGCTCGCCACGCACGCCCCGCCGCAGGTTCGGCTCCAGGCGCGCGCGGTGCTGGTGGTGGACGACGACCCGGACGCGCGCGAGGGGCTCGGGCTGCTCGTGGCGAGCTGGGGCTACACCCCGGTGCTGGCCGGGTCCGCCGAGGAGGCGGAGCGGCTCGCGCAGTACTACCTGCTGGAGGCGGCGGTGGTGGACGTCTTCCTGCCCGGCAAGAGCGGCGAGCAGCTGCTCGGGAGGCTGCGCGCGGCCTTTCCCGCCGCGGTGCTGGTGGGAATGAGCGCGCTCGTGGACCCGGCGCTCGAGCGGCTCTGCGAGGGGATGGGTGCGGACCTGTTCCTCGGCAAGCCGGTGTCGCCCGGGGACCTCGCCCGCGCGCTCACGCGGTGACGTCCAGCAGCACCTTCCCCACGCTCTGCCGGGACTGCAGGTAGCGGTGCGCGGCCGCGGCCTCCGAGAGCGGGAAGACGCGGTCCACGCGCGGGGCCACCTTGCCGTCCTGGAAGAGGCGGATGAGCTGCGAGAGCGCGCGGGAGAAGAGCTCTCGCGAGTCCCACAGCTTGCCGAGGTTCACGCCCGACACGGTCTTGTTCTCCGCCATGAGCTCGAGCGGCGACCACCGCGGCAGCAGGGCCAGCTGCGCCGCCACGCGCGGGAGGCTCCGCTTCTCGCCGGTGACGAGCGAGGAGACGCCGTAGCAGAGCAGGTGCCCGGCCGGGGCGAGGAGGCGGAAGTCCTTGCGCCACGCGCTTCCACCGAGCGGGTTGAGCGCCATGTGCAGCCCGCGTCCGCCGCTCGCCGCGCGGAAGGCGGCCTCGTGGTCCGTGGTGCGCAGGTCCACCACGTGCGCGGCGCCTGCTTCCCGCAGCAGCGCGTGCTTGGACGCCGAGGCCGTGGCGAACACCTCCACGCCCTCGCCGAGCCTGCACAGCTGCAGCACGGCGAGCCCCACGCCCCCCGCGGCCGAGTGCACGAGGAGCCGGTCGAAGGGCCGCAGGTGGCCCACGAAGAAGAGCAGGTGGAAGGCGGTGAGGTAGTTCACCGGGAGCGCGGCGGCCTGGTCGAAGGACATCTTCGAGGGCAGGAGGACCGCCTGGTCCGCGGGGACGACGACGTGGCTGGCCTGGCCACCGAAGCGGGTGAGGGCGAGCACGCGGCTGCCCACGGGAGGGCCGTGGACGCCCTCCCCGAGCGCGGCCACGGTGCCGGAGACCTCGTAGCCCATCACCGCGGGCAGGGGCGGCGCGTCCGGGTAGAGCCCCACGCGGGCAGCCACGTCCGAGAAGTTCAGCCCCGCGCGCTGGACGGCGATGAGCAGTTGGCCCGGTCCGGGCCGGGGCTCGGGGCCTTCCTGCACCTGCAGGACGCCGGGGTCTCCCGCGCGGGTGGTGACGAGCGAGCGCATGGGGCGCACCATCCCCCAACGGCAGTGGGGCGCAAAGGCAGTTGCGGAGAGCACGGGGAACGCACCATTCTCCTCCGCTGTGCGGCAACAGACACGGCTGGCCCCGGGCCTTCTCATCGCCATGCCCCAGCTCCAGGATCCGAACTTCCAGCGGTCCGTGGTGCTGGTGGTGGAGCACGGCAGCACCGGCTCCATGGGCCTGGTGCTCAACCGGGCGGCCTCGCTGACGCTCGGGGACGTGGCGAAGGGGCAGGAGCTGCAGCTCGCGGAGGGGCGCGCGTCCGACCGAGTCCACGTCGGGGGCCCGGTGGAGCCGCAGCGCGGCTTCGTGTTGCACGACGACGACACGCAGGAGGAGCGGCACCGGGTGGCCCCGGGGCTCTTCCTCTCGCTGACCCTGGACGCGCTCGGGCCGCTGCTGGCGAGGCCGGACGGGCGGCTCCGCTTCTGCCTGGGGTACGCGGGCTGGGGGCCGGGGCAGCTGGAGCAGGAGATTGCCGCGGGGGCGTGGCTCGCGGGGGAGCTGACCGCCGCCGCCGCGTTCGACCCGGACACGGACAAGCTGTGGGAGACCTGTGTGCGCCGCATGGGGCTCGAGCCGGGATGGCTCGTGAATGGAGGCTTCGCGAAGTGCTGACACCTGAGTTCATCCGCGACCGGATCCTCGAGGCCCTGCCGGACGCGCGCGCGTGGGTGCGCGACACGACCGGCACCTCGGACCACTTCGAGGCCTTCGTGGCCTCTCCCTCCTTCGCGGGGAAGGGCATGGTGCAGCAGCACCAGGCCGTCTACGCCCCACTGCGCCCGTGGCTGCAGACGGGCGAGCTCCACGCGCTGCAGCTCAAGACTTCCGCCACCCTCCCGGAGAACCCGCCATGGCAGCCCTGACCCCTGAACTGAAGGCCCGCTTCGACCGCGAGACGTCCCAGCACCGCGTGGTGCTCTACATGAAGGGCAACAAACTCTTCCCCCGCTGCGGCTTCTCCGCCAACGCGCTCGCGGCGCTGCAGGCGGCCGGCGCGGCGGACGTGTACACGGTGGACGTTCTTGCAGAGCCGGACGTGCGCGAGGCCATCAAGGAGTACTCGGGCTGGCCCACGCTGCCGCAGGCGTTTATCGGTGGGCAGCTCGTGGGGGGATCGGACATCGTGCGGGATCTCGCCGAGAGCGGCGAGCTCGCGAAGCTGGTGAAGGGCTGAGTCCCCGCCGTGGCGGACGCTCCGCACGACCGGGTGGTGGCTGCGCGGCTGGCCCTGCGCGAGCGGTTCCTGCAGAAGCAGCGGGCCACGCCGTCGCTCGCGGATGACCGGCCGCAGGGGGAAGGTCCTCCCAACCGCCACGGCATGCCGAAGCTGCCGCCGGACCAGGTGGCCGCGCAGAAGTGGCCGGTGCTGGATCTCGGCGTGAAGCCGGCGCTTCCGCTGGAGAGCTGGAGCCTCACCGTGGACGGCGCGGTGGAATCACCCCTGCGGCTGTCGTGGGCGGAGTTCCTGGGCTTGCCGCAGGTGGAGGAGGAGAGCGACTTCCACTGCGTCACCGGCTGGAGCCTGCTGGACGCGCGCTTCGCGGGCGTTCCCTTCGGCGTGGTGGCGGCGCTCGCGCGTCCGCTGCCGAACGCCACCCACGTGCTGGTGCACGCGGCGGACGGGTACAGCACCAACCTCCCGCTCGAGGAGGCGCTGAAGGACGACGTGCTCTTCGCCCACGGCTACGACGGGGCGCCCCTGCCGCTCGACCACGGGGGGCCTGTGCGGATGGTGACGCCGCAGCTGTGGGCCTGGAAGGGCGCGAAGTGGGTGACGCGCGTGGAGTTCCTCGAGGAGGACCGCAAGGGCTTCTGGGAGCTGCGCGGGTACAGCAACACCGCGCACCCGTGGCGCAACGACCGTTACGGGGACGACTGAGCCCTGCCGGGCCCGTTCAGTCCGGGATGTTGCAGCCGCCGCTGGCCAGCGAACCGTGGCACTTGTTGCACGTGGACGGCCTCGTCATGGGGGAGCCCTCCGAGTGCCGGAACACCCACGCGGCCTTGTAGGCCGTTCCGGTGGTGACGAAGCCGTTGCCGGCAGGGACGCGGTGGCACTCCTTGCAATCGATGGGGAAGAAGTGGTTCGGCAGGTTGCACGCGCGGGTGTTGCCCTTGAAGGACGGGACGACGCCGGAGAGGGTCCAGGGACGCGTGTCGCCGGCACTCGAGGTGGTGCTGGTGGCGCCGTTCCAGGCGGTGCCCACCAGGTCCGAGCCGGCCTCGTGGCAGGCGTTGCAGTTGTTGTTGATGAGTGTGCTGGTGTGCGGGTAGCCGAACGCGTGGCGCCCGCCCGCGGCCTGCGCGTGGCACGTGGTGCACGAGGTGCCCGTGGCCACGGCCGGGTGCGGCAGGTTGGCAATGCCTGCCTGCAGCGTGCCGGCGGTGGGCGAGGGCGGGTTGGGGATGGTGAAGCCACCCACGGAGATGAAGGCCGGCATGGCGGCCGCGCCGAGCCAGTTGGGTGTGGTGGTGCTCGTCCCTGGCCAGGTGTGACAGGTGCTGCAGTCCGGAGTGCCCGGTGTGGCCGAGTAGGCGGAGTGGTCAAACGCGGCGAAGGTCGCGCCCGGCTTCAGGTTGAGGTGGCAGCTGCTGCAGCGCCCCGTGGTGCCGTTCATCACCAGCGGCGTGCCCCCGCCGAAGTTCGCGTGGAAGCGGGCCTGCCGCCACTCCTGACCCTGCACACCCGCAGCGGTGGAGGGGCCTGCCTGGGTGTGGCACGCGTTGCAGTCGCGTGAAGAGGCGTTGAGGTCCGCATGGTTCATCTGGTCTTTCACGCCCGGGGCATTGCTCGCGGTGGTGGTGGTACGGGACGGCGTGGCAGATGCGGGCAGGTTGTTGTTCGTACCCTGCGTGGTGCCCAGGCCGTTGGCCGTGCCGTGGCACGTGCCGCATGCGGCGGGCGTGGCCACCTTGGCGTGGTAGGGCGTGGACTTGCTCCAGGCGCTCCCGGACGTCTTCGCGTCCTGGGCATGGCAGGTCGCGCAGTCCTTCCCCGCCACGTCGGCCACGCCGTGCCGCATCCACTGTCCGCCGTTGGTGGACGTCCCGCCGGCGCTGAACACCCACGTCACGCTGCCCTGGGTGGCGCCCGAGGGGGCGGAGGCGGCGTGGCACTCGAGGCAGCTGCCCGGCTGAGGAGAGAGGTGCGCGTGCAGTTGCCCCGTCTTCCAGGCCGTTGCCACGGGCGGTGGGGTGGCGGCCTTCGAGAGGGCCGCTGGGTGGCAGGTCTCGCAGCGCTGGAAGGGGAGCTGCGCCGAGCGGTGCTTCATGGCGTAGCTGTTGCCGGAGGCGACGTCCGCCTGGGGGCTCGCCATGAGCGGGTAGTGGCAGCCCACGCAGTCCGCCGGCGTGGCCGTGCCGATGTTGACGTGGAACGTCCCGTCGCTCCACGCGGCGCCCTGGGCGGCGTGGCACGTGGAGCAGTCCAGCGGCCCGACGCCGGAGACCTGCTGCCCGTTGATCGTCGCGGTCGTGGTGAACAGGGCCGAGTGGTCCATGGGGACCAGCGGCGAGCCATTGCGCATCACGAGCGCGTTGGGACGGAGCGGCTCGTGGCAGTCGCTGCAGCCGGAGGTGGGCTGTGGCAGCGGCGTGGTGGGGCCGCCCGGTGTCGCTGCGTACTGCGCGAGTGCCTGGTGGAATTTCCCCTCTGCGTAGGAGGTCACGGTGCCGTTCTGGCTCGTGTGGCAGTGCCAGCACGTCCCGGAGTTGGGCGAGCCGGTGGGGCCCGCCTGCAGCGGCGCCGGGATGGCTGCCGACGTGTGGAGCATGGCGTTGGGCAGAGTGGTGGCTTGCGTCACCATCCCGGTGACCCGCTGCGCAGCGTTGCGCTGGAGCACGTACTCGGTGAGCGGCACGAGCTGCGTGGCAGACGTCACCCGGACGCTGCCGGGGTAGGACTGCCCGCCCTTCCAGTCACCGCCGGGGAGCGCGTTCGTGGCGGGGTTGAGGTAGTCCACGTATCTGCCCGCCGTGACGGTGGCCTGGTGGCAGCCGAGGCAGTCACCGGTCCCGTTGCTCGCGTGGTCGAAGCCCTGCACCACAGACTGCGGACGCTGCGAGGTGTGGCACGCACTGCACGTGGAGGCGGCGAGCGTCCCGGTGCCGTGGGGGAAGTGTCCGCCCGTCCAATCCTGGGTGTTGCCTGCATGGCAGCCTGCGCAGTCCAGCCCCGCGCCGTGGGTGAAGCCCGCGGCATTGCCCACCCAATCGAAGGGCGATGTCTGCCAGGTGCTCCCGGTCCATCCCGTGGTGGAGGTGGGGCGGGCCTGCTCGTGGCAGCTGGCGCAGCTGGCCGGCGGTGCCTGTCCGGGGACGTGGAACTTTCCGCCGGCCCAGGTGCTCGTGGAGGCGTGACACGCGGCGCAATCTCCGAGTGCGCCCGTGTCCTGGTGGTCGAAGCGCACGCCCGGGGGAAGCTGCGCGGTGGGGGCAGAGAGGGGCGAGGTGGGACGGCTGTTGGCGTGGCACCCGAGGCACGAACCAGGCGACGGTACGCCGGCCGCCTGGAGTGACGCGTGGTAGCGGCTCGGAGATCCACCCGCGCGGTCCGTGGCCCACGTGGCTGCGAGCGCGCCGTCCGGGGCGCGGTGGCAGGCGGCGCAGTCGGACGGGACGAGGGGCGTGGTGTCGAAGCCGCCGTCGCGCCAGGCCGTGGCCTCGTGGCGCATGGCGCCCGAGGCGGGCGATCGCACTGCGTCCGTGGGCCCAACGAAGCCCTCCGGGGCCGCCTTCGCGTGGCACTCGGCGCAGTGGGTGGGCTGGGCCACCTGCAGCGCGTCCAGCGAGGCGTGGAACACCCCGGGGTAGTAGCTGCCGGCGGACGCGGACGGGTGGCATGCGGCGCAGTTGGAGAGGACAGCCGCGGGGACGGAGCCCGCGGCGTGGTTCATGGTCATTGTCAGCGCCTGCGCGGAGGGTGCGAGCGCGACAATGGAGGTGCCGCTGAAGGACGGCACGAGCGCGGTGACCTGGACGTTGCGCTGGGGATCCGCCGCGTCGTTCGGCGCGAGCCCCGCGCCCTTCCACGTGGTGACGACGTGGCACCCGGCGCAGTCCGCGGCGCCCACGTCCGGGTGGACGCGCGGTGACTCGAGTGGGAGCGCGGCAAAGGGGGCGCCCACGGCGTGGCACTGCGCGCAGGTGTCCGTGATGCCGGTGTGGCTGAAGGCACGCGGCTCGCCGGTGGGGTGGCAGCCGTAGCAGCTCGCGCCCCGCAGTTCCGCCTTCGCGTCTGGATCCAACGTGGAGGACGTGTCCACCGCGAAGCTCGCGGGGATGCCGAGGTGGAGCCTCGGGGTGATGGACTCGGGGTGGGCGTGACAGGTGTCGCACCGCACGGCCGTGAAGCTGTCAGCGCTGGGCCGGTGGCAGCTGTCACACGTGAGGGCGCCGTCCACGCCGGCGTCCTTCCCGAAGGCGTGGGAACTGCCCGCCGTGAGGGGGAACCAGGGGTGGTTGGCTGCGGTCACGGGGGACGTGGGCCGGCCTGGCGTCTCGGTCTCGGAGCACGCGGCGAGCACAGCTGCGAGCAGTGCGACGGCCCTCGTCATTAGGCGCATTCAGGCAATCCTTGCGTGAGACTACTTGGTTGGCAACACTCCGTTGCCCATGGCGGCGAGCGTCGACCTTCTCCTGTTGCTCGGACTCCTCGTCGTCGGGGCCACGTTCGCCTGGACGACGCTCCGGCGCAGGGCGAGGCGACAGGAGGCGGACACCCGCGCGCTCAACGAGGCCATCCGCGAGGGCCGTGACGAGGCGCCCACGCTGCACCCGGTGGTCAACGCGGACCGGTGTATCGGGAGCCTGTCGTGCATCGAGGTGTGTCCCGAGGGAGATGTGCTCGGCGTGGTGGACGGGAAGGCCGCGCTGGTCAACCCGTCCGCGTGCATCGGTCATGGCAAGTGCCAGGTCGAGTGCCCCATGGACGCCATCCAGCTGGTGTTCGGCTCGTCGAAGCGCGGCGTGGACCTGCCAGACCTGAGTGAGTTCTTCGAGACGAGCCGGGCAGGGGTGCACATCGTCGGCGAGCTCGGCGGGATGGGGCTCATCAAGAACGCCATCACCCAGGGGCTGCAGTGCGCTCGCTACCTCGTGAGCGTGCTCCCGAAGGAAGCGGGAGAGGTGGACGACGTGCTCGTCGTGGGCGCAGGCCCGGCGGGGCTCGCCACGGCGCTCGCACTGCAGGAGGCCGGGAAGCGTTTCACCGTGGTGGACCAGGAGACGCTCGGCGGCACCATTTCACACTACCCGAGGCAGAAGGTGGTGATGACCGAGCGCGTGAAGCTCCCGTTCTACGGGAGGTTCGGTGCTGCAAGAATATCCAAGGAAGAGCTCCTGGAGGCCTGGCAGTCCGCGCTCGGCAAGGCGGGCATCTCCGTGCAGCAGGGCGTGAAGGTGGAGGGCATCCAGGGCGAGGATGGCAACTTCACCGTGACCACCTCGCGCGGCGAGCTGCGCGCACGGAAGGTGGTGCTGGCCATCGGGCGGCGGGGAACGCCGCGGAAGCTGGGCGTCCCCGGCGAGGACCTGGAGAAGGTGGCGTACCGGCTCGTGGACCCCCAGCAGTACGAGGGGACGCGGGTGCTGGTGGTGGGCGGCGGCGACGCGGCGCTGGAGGCCGCCATCCAGCTCGCGGAGGAGACGGACGCGGAGGTGACGCTCAGCTACCGCCAGCCGGAGTTCGGCAAGGCGCGAGAGGCGAACAAGCGACGCTTCCGGGAGCTCGCGCGCGAGGGGCGCGTGGTGGCGCGGATGGCCTCGAACGTGAAGGAGGTCCGCCCCGAGTCCGCGGTGCTCGAGCAGGGCGGTGCGCTCCAGGAGCTGGGCAACGACTTCGTCCTCGCCTGTCTCGGGGGCGAGCTCCCCGCGCAGTTCCTCAAGGCGGTGGGCGTCTCCATGACGCGCCTGCACGGGGAGAACCCGTCCGCCCGCGCGGGACGCGGCAGCGCGCGGAAGGCGGCGGAGGACCGCGCCCACCGGAGGCTCGCGGTGTGGCTCTTCGCGCTCGGCGCCACGGTGGTGGTGACGCTGGCCGCCGTGGGGTGGGACTACTACCGGCTGCCGCACGCGGAGCGCGCCGGGCATGCCGCGCACGAGTGGCTGCGGCCCGCCGGCCCGTGGGGGCACGGCGTGGGCGTGGTGGCCACGCTCGTGATGATGTCCAACTTTCTCTACGCCGTGCGCAAGCGGTGGGGGGCGCTCAAGGGCTACAGCACCATCCGCACGTGGCTCACGTTCCACCAGTTCGTGGGCTTCCTGAGTCCGGT
The DNA here is from genome assembly GCA_039800145.1 of Pseudomonadota bacterium. Taxonomy (GTDB): domain Bacteria; phylum Myxococcota; class Myxococcia; order Myxococcales; family Myxococcaceae; genus VGRA01. The sequence goes on from JBDLRJ010000332.1 coordinate 10,601, forward strand.
GGTGATCGCCTTCCACGCGGCCTTCCAGTCGAGGAACCAGCTGGCCACGCTGACAGCGGCGTCGCTCTCCGTGGTGGTCCTCACCGGCGTGGTGGGCCGCTTCATCTACGCGCTGGTACCGGGCAGCGACGGCCGCGCCACCGAGCGCGAGGACCTGGCGCGGCGCTGGGAGCGGCTGTCCGGGCGCCTGAGCCACGAGGCGGCCACCTTGCCGCACGGCAATGAGGCGGAGGCGCTGCTCGCCACGGCGATGGTGACACCTCCCCAGCGCTCGGTCCTGGGCTTCCTCTTCCATGTTCCGAGGCAGCGGCTCTCGGACGCGCGCGCGCTGCGCAGGCTTCGCCCGCTCTTCCCCAGTGACGTCCACGCCCGCGAGTTCGCCGACGCGTTCGGGAAGCTGCGGCAGATGCAGGGGCAGGTCGCTTTCTACCAGTCGCTCAAGCGGCTGCTCGCCGGTTGGCGGGTCTTCCACGTGGTACTCGCCGTGCTGCTCGTGCTGCTCATCTCGGCGCACATCGGCGTGTCGCTCTTCCTCGGCTACCGGTGGATCTTCCAGTGACGGTGTCACGCGCGCTCCTGCTCGTGGCGTGCTGCCTCGCGTCCCTCCCCGCGCGCGCGGACCTGTTCTCGCCCGGAGACCTGTCGCGGCCGCACGCCTCGCTGTCCGGGATCACGCAGTGCACGAAGTGCCACCCCGCGGGCAACAAGCTGAGCCAGGAGACCTGCCTGTCCTGCCATACGGAGCTCAAGGCCCAGCTCACGGCGGGGCAGGGCTTTCACGGTCGGGTGGAGGCGCAGAACCGCAACTGTGAGCGGTGCCACGCGGAGCACGCCGGAGAGAACGCGTCCCTCGTGAATTGGGGCCCTCGTGGCGAGGCGGGGTTTGACCACCGGCAGGCCGGTTGGCCGCTGGAGGGCCAGCACGCGAAGCAGAAGTGCGCGGCGTGCCACGAGCCGAGGCGCATCCTCTCCGCCCCGGTCAAGCTGCTGCTCGAGAAGCGGCCGCACACGCGGCTCGGGCTCGGCACTCGCTGCGCGGACTGCCACTTTGACGAGCACCGCGGACAGGAGAAGCAGCAGTGCGGCGCCTGCCACGACGCGCGTGGCTGGAAGCCCGCGCCGGGCTTCTCGCACGACAAGACGGACTTCCCGCTCAAGGGCAAGCACGCGAAGGTGAAGTGCGTGGAGTGCCACACGGCCGAGCGGGACGGCGTGTCCCACGGGTTCCCTGCGCCGGTGTCCGAGTCCTTCCTCCGGCTTGCTCCCGTGGCTCACGCCTCATGCACGGACTGCCATGAGGATCCTCACGAGGGCCGGCTGGGGCCGAAGTGCACCTCCTGCCACAACGAGGAAGACTGGCACCACATCTCGAACGGCGCCGCGGACAGGGCGTTCCACCAGAAGACCGCCTTTCCGTTGCAGGGCGCCCACGTGGACGTGGCGTGTGTCGCCTGCCATGGCCCTTTCCCCGGCGAGAAGGCGCGCTTCAAGGGGCTCCCGCATGACACCTGCGCGCGCTGCCACGTGGACGCCCACGAGGGACAGCTGGGCGCACCCGGCAGCGCGCCGGACTGCGGCGTCTGCCACACCGTCCAGGCGTTCACCCCCGTGCACTTCGGCATGGAGGACCACGCGCGCACGCGCTACCCGCTCGAGGGGGCACACCGGGCGGTGCCGTGCGCCCACTGTCACCCGCCCTCTGCCGCGGTGAAGGCGCGCATCCCGGCAAGGCTCCTGCAGTTCCTCGCGGCGCGAAAGCGGCCGGCGCACTTCAGCCACGCAGCGCTGGACCTCGACAAGCCCCTGGGCGAGTGCGCGAGCTGCCACCGCGACGTGCACGCGGGGCAGTTCGAAGGACAAGGGTGCGAGCGGTGCCACGCAGTGACGTCCTTCACCGAGGTCGCGTTCGACCACGGGCGAGACTCCCGTTACCCGCTCGAGGGCAAGCACGCCGAGGTGGCCTGCGACCGCTGCCACGCCTCACCCGGCCGCGGGGAGGCGGTGCGCTACAAGCCGCTGGAGACGGCGTGCCGCGCCTGCCACGAGGACACGCACGTGGGACAGTTCGGGGACAAGGCGTGCGAGACGTGCCACGCGGTCACAGGCTGGAAGCCCTCGCGCTTCGAGCACCGGCCTCCCTTCACCGCGTACCTGCTCGAGGGACGGCACGTGGCGCTGTCCTGCCCGGCCTGCCACGCGGAGGTGCAGGTGGCCCCCGGCGCGAAGGCAGTGAAGTACCGGCCGCTGCCCACGGCGTGTGAGGGCTGCCACGCGGACCACCACCGCGGCGCTTTCGAGGGGTTCGTCCCATGACGCTCCCGGTCTTGTTGCTCGCCCTGCTCGGTGGGACACCTGCGCCCACCGCTGTGCCCCGGAAGGTGGACCCCACGCGCGCGCTCTGGGTGGTCCAGCCTGCGCGTCATCCGGCAGGGACGCGCTGTGCCGACTGCCACGTGGCGAGCGGCTGGTCCGAGGTGAAGTTCGATCACGCACGCACCGGCTTTCTCCTGGAGGGGCGTCACGCGGCGGCCTCGTGCAAGTCCTGCCACCCCGCGTCCTACACCTCGCCACTGCCGCGCAGCTGCGCAGGGTGCCACGCGGACGTCCACGCCGGGGAACTCGGGGCGCGCTGCGAGGGGTGCCACGGGCCAGAGGATTGGCGATCCCGGTTGGACGTGGACGCGCACCGCCTGACCAACTTCCCGCTGCTCGGGGGGCACGCCGCACTGCCGTGCACCGAGTGCCACGCGGAGGCACGCGAGCGCCGCTACAGCCGCGCCGCGGTGGACTGCGCTGCCTGCCACGAGAAGGACGTGCAGCGGACCGTGGGGCGGGCGGTGGACCACCTGGCACTGGGTTTCGCCGGGCGCTCCTGTCGTGAGTGCCACGGCGCCACGCGCTTTTCCCCTGCGCGCTTCCCGTCGCACGACGACTGCTTCCCCATCAGCTCCGGCGAGCACGCCGGCATCCGCTGCGACGGGTGTCACAGCTCGCTCGGTGGCCGGACGTCCGGGGCGCGCCAATGCAGAACCGGGACGGCCACGCTCTGCGTGCACTGTCACACCAACGCGGGCAGCGGTGAGACGGGGGCAACGGACGCCCAACACCAGGGGGTGCCCGGCTACGGCTACGTGCCGCAGAAGTGTGCGCAGTGCCACGCGGGCACGGGGGTGGAGCCGTGAGTCCGCTCGTGGCTGTGCTGTGGATCCTGTCGCTCGGGGCAGCGGCAGCGCCCAGGCGCGGGGCAACACCGGAGCCGGCACGCGCCCCGGCGCCTCCGGATGTGCGCGCCGGCCGCGTGACGTCCGCCACGTCGGACGCGGCGTTCGTAGACCGCGGAACGGACGATGGTGTGCGGGTGGGACAGCACCTGCAGGTTCTC
>JBDLRJ010000333.1:0-8615 GCA_039800145.1 Pseudomonadota bacterium
TGGGGTAGCCCACCTGGGACCAGGAGATCCGCTGCGAGCCGTCCGAGTTCACGTTGTTGGAGCCGATGAACAGCGGCTTGCCGTTCTTCCACCCGGCGAACAGCACCACGTGGTGACCGCCGCGGGTCTTCATGGAGACCACGTCACCGGGGCGCGCATCCCGCAGCGAGACGCGGGTGAACTGCGGATCGGCATCCAGCTTGTCCATGAGCCCCCGGACGCTGGCGTCCACCTGGTCCCTCGAGAGCTGCCCCGCCGCCACGAGCACCCCGGAGACGAAGTTGGCGCAGTTCACGTTGTTGGGGACCCAGTCGAACATCGCCTTGCCGACCGTGTCCGTCGCCAGCTTGAGGCGCCCCGCGTTCACGCCCAGGTACTGCCTGGCAATCTCGAGCGGCTGGGAGCTGCCGGCGCGACGCTCCCCTCCACCGCCCACGGGCTCCGGGCGCGCAGGCCGGGTGGGGCGGGTGGGGCGCGCAGGCCGGGCGGGCTCGAACTCGTCGCGGTAGCCGGGGATCTGCAGCTTCTGCCCGGTGATGATCAGGTTCCGGTTGGTGATCTGTGGGTTGGCCCGGAGCAGTGCGTCCACGGTCGTCCCGTGCTTCTGCGCCAGCGCCCACAGCGAGTCCCCGCGACGGATGGTGTACGAGCCCATGCCTCCATTATCGCCGGGTGAGAAAACAAGTTGCGCGCGGATGTCTCAAATCCACAGCGCGCGGGGGATGAAGGGCCACGCCGCGGCCTCCACCTCTGCCCTGTAGCCTGCGAGCATGGGGAGATAGCCCTCCCGCTGACGCAGTGCGGCACCGTCCACCGCGGTGGCCCAGGGCCCCTCCGCGCTCGAGTCCCACATCACCACCGAGCCGACCCCGGCCTCGGCCGCGGCGGCGCGGGCAGCCGAAAGGCACTCCCTCGCCCCGGCCTCAGACCGGGCGTCCAGCCAGAGGATGGCCAGCGTGTTGCCCGGATGCGAGACGGCCCAGAAGGCACGGCTCTCCCCTGCGCGCGCCCCGATGGCGGAGGGCCTCGGCCGGCCCAGCACCTCCGCGTAGTACCGCTCACGCTCGAGGTGCCAGTCCACCTGGTCGGGCCCGGCCCACGCGAGGAACGGGGCGTCGGGGACGTGCAGCAACGGCCACTCCACCGGGAGCGTGGCCTCGGACAGCCGCACCACCCCTTCCGGCCACTCTCCGCCGGCCGCGAGCACGAGGTCCCTCCCCGGCCGCGCGCGGTAGCCGCTCCGCTCGTACAGCCCGGGCCCCACGTCCGAAAAGAGCAGCGAGCCCTGCGCGGAGGCGTCCTCCGCCGCGAGCGCGGGACGAAGCCGGGCCATCACCTGGGAGGCATGCCCGCGGCCGCGGAGCGAAGGCTCGACGAAGACCGAGGCCACGCCGTAGGTCCCGCCCACCTGGCGCTGGCCGCCCTCGAGCTTCAGGATGCTGGGCATGCGGAACGTCTCGCAGGAGGCCAGCACCCGGCCGCCGTCGCACAGCAGCCACGTGGCCATCACGCGCGCCGCCCACGGGTGCTCCCGGAGCCGCCGTTCGCGCTCGAGGAACTGCTCCACGGTGAGCAGCTTGCCCCACTCGGCGTGCGTGAGGACGTCCCGCGCGGCCTTCTCCTCGTCCGTGGCCCGGCGCAGTTCCATGCGGGCCTACTTCGCCCCGAACGCCACGCGCGCCGCGGGCCGCTCCATGAGCCGCGCGGCGTAGGCGGAGATGCGCGGGAAGCCGTCCAGCACCTTCATGCGGAGGCCCCACGACAGCGTGGCGCCGAGCACCACGTCCGCTGCCGAGAAGGCCTGGCCGAGGATGAACGGGCCGTCGCCGAGCGCGGCCTCCACCACGGCTGCAACTTCCTTCAAGCGCGCCTGCGCGGCCTCGAGCACCTCGGGCGGGTGGGCGCGCCGGCCGGTCCGGCTCTCGAAGATCGTCACCAGGGAAGGCTCCACCGTGGTCATGGCGAAGAGGATCCACTGGTAATACCGGCCGCGCGCCGCCGTCCCCGGTCCGGGGGCGAGCCCCTTCTCGGGGAACTTGTCCGCGAGGTGCATGCAGATGGCGGCCGACTCGATCACCACCTGGTCCCCGTCCTTCAGCGCAGGCACGTGGCCGAGCGGGTGGAGGGACCGGTACCCGGGCGTCTTCGTCTCACCGAGGGCAGGATCCAGCTGGATCCGCTCGTACGGGACAGCCAGCTCCTCCAACAACCAGAGTGGGCGCGTCGCGCGGGTGGCGGGGACGAAGTAGAGCGTGAGCGACATGGCGGTCCTCAGGCCTTCGGGGGAACGGTCGGCGGCGGGCCCCCGGGGGCCTTGCCCGCGAGCCGGGCGATGAACGGGGTGAGTACCGCGGTCACCATCATCCGCGGGATCATGGTGGCCTTGTACGCGGCGTAGGCGAACGCCCACTTCCCCAGGTCCTTGAAGGCGTCCCCCCAGCCGAAGAGCTGGACGAGCCGCGCCCCGAAGCCGAAGTGCCAGGCCGCCGCGAAGCCCAGGAAGAAGAGCAGGCCGGCCGAGTAATGGGTCACGAGCGCCACCGGCCCATAGGCGGCCATGACCTCCGTCACCCTTGCCTTCCATTTCCCGTACACGGTGCCCACCGTTAACCACACCGACGCGGCAGACGCGACGAATTCCGCAGGGATGGAGGGGGAGACCATGCAGGAGTCACTCGGGACCGGGGGGGCCGTGGAGCTCCGCGCGCCGGCGCTGGGCGGGGCGGGGCGGATCCTCACCCCCGAGGCGCTGGGCTTCGTGGCCGAGCTGGAGCGGCGCTTCGGCGGGCTCAGGCGGGAGCTGCTCGCGCGCAGGGAGCGGCTGCAGGCGGTGCTGGACGCGGGGGGCCTCCCGGACTTCCTCCTCGAGACGCTCACCGTGCGGGAGGCGCCCTGGCAGGTCGCCCCCTCGCCGCCGCAGCTGCAGGACCGGCGCGTGGAACTCACCGGGCCGCCGGACGCGCGGCGCGTCATCCACGCGCTCAACAGCGGCGCCTCCGTCTTCATGGCGGATTTCGAAGACGCCACCTGCCCCACGTTCGCCAACCTGGTGAACGGGCAGGCGAACCTGGCGGCGGCCGTGCGGCGCACGCTGCGGGTGGAGGGGGGCGACAAGCCGCTGTCGCTCGCGGCGCAGACGGCCCACCTGTTCGTCCGCCCGCGCGGGCTGCACCTGCCGGAGGCGCACGTGTGGGTGGACGGGCGCGAGGCGACCGGGGCCTTCTTCGACTTCGGCCTCTTCCTCTTCCACAACGCGCACGAGCAGCTGCGGCGCGGCGCCGGCCCCTGGTTCTACCTGCCCAAGCTCGAGCACCACCTGGAGGCGAGGCTCTGGAACGACGTGTTCGCGTGGAGCGAGGAGCGGCTCGGGCTTCCCCGCGCGTGCATCAAGGCGACGGTGCTGGTGGAGACGCTGCCGGCGGCGTTCCAGATGCACGAGCTGCTGTGGGAGCTGCGCGAGCGCTCGGCAGGACTCAACTGCGGACGCTGGGACTACATCTTCAGCTACATCAAGCGGCTGCGCGCCCACCCGGACCGGGTGCTCCCGGACCGGGACGCGCTCACCATGGCGGGTGGCTTCCTCAAGCCGTACGCGGAGCTGCTCATCCAGACGTGCCATGCCCGCGGGGCCCACGCCATGGGCGGCATGGCCGCTTTCATCCCGGTCAAGGCCGACCCCGCGCGCAACGACGCGGCGCTCGCGAAGGTGCGCGAGGACAAGCTGCGCGAGGTGCAGGCGGGGCACGACGGGACGTGGGTGGCCCACCCTGCCCTCGTCCCCCTGGCCCGCGGGGTGTTCGACGCGCACATGCCCACGCCGAACCAACTCCACGTGCGCCGCGACGACGTGGTCTCCTCGCGCGAGGGGCTGCTGCAGGTGCCCGCGGGGCCCCGCACGCGCGCGGGGCTCCTGCACAACGTGCGCGTCTGCCTGCTGTACCTCGAGTCCTTCCTCTCGGGGGTGGGCTGCCTGCCCATCGACGATCTCATGGAGGACGCGGCCACGGCGGAGATCAGCCGGGCGCAGGTGTGGCAGCAGCTCCACCACGGCGCGGTGCTCGAGGGGCTGGGGCCGCTCACGCCCCGCGCGTTCAAGGCGGTGCTCGAGGAGGTGCTCGCGGACCTGGGCGAGAAGGCCGGGGACCCGCGGTTGTCCGGCACACAGTTCCCCGCGGCCGCGGCGCTGATGACGAAGCTCACGCTCGCCCCCACCCTCGAGGAGTTCCTGACGGTGCCGGCGTACCGCGCGGTGCTCGAGCGGGAACGGTGAGGAGCAGCCCCAGCCCATGTCCGCCGCGCAGAGGTTCCAAGGCATCCAACGTCCGTACGGAAAGGCCGCCGTGGAGCGGCTCCGCGGCTCGCTGAAGGTGGAGCACACGCTGGCCCGGCGCGGCGCCGAGACACTTTGGACACTCTTGCACGAGCGCCCGCACCTGCCCGCGCTCGGCGCGGTGACGGGCAACCAGGCAGTGCAGATGGCGCGCGCGGGGCTGGAGGCCATCTACGTCTCGGGGTGGCAGGTGGCGGCGGACGGCAACACCGCGGGACAGGTCTACCCGGACCAGTCGCTCTACCCGGTGGACGCCATGCCGGCCATGGTGCGGAGGATCAACGCGGCGCTGCGGCGCGCGGACCAGGTGGAGCACGCCGAGGGCCGCGCCGGGCGGGACTGGTTCGTGCCGCTGGTGGCGGACGCGGAGGCCGGCTTCGGCGGGCCGCTGAACGCGTACGAGCTCATGCGCGCGCTCGTGGAGGCGGGCGCGGCAGGCGTGCACTTCGAGGACCAGCTCGCGAGCGAGAAGAAGTGCGGCCACCTCGGGGGAAAGGTGCTGGTGCCCACGTCGCAGTTCATCCGCACCCTCGTCGCGGCGCGGCTCGCGGCGGACGTGTGCGACGTCCCCACGGTGCTCATTGCCCGGACGGACGCGCACAGCGCGCGGCTGCTGACGTCCGACGTGGACGAGCGGGACGTCCCGTTCATCGAGCCGGGGGAGCGGACGGCCGAGGGCTTCCACCGGCTGCGCGCAGACGGGCTCTCGTTCGCCATCGAGCGGGCGAAGGCCTACGCCCCCTACGCGGACCTCCTCTGGTGCGAGACGTCCGAGCCGGACCTGGCGGAGGCGAGGCAGTTCGCCGAGGCCGTGCGGAGCGCCTTCCCCGGCAAGCTGCTCGCCTACAACTGCAGCCCCTCCTTCAACTGGAAGCGGGCCCTGGACGACGCGGCCATCGCCTCGTTCCAGCGGGAGCTCGGCGCCATGGGCTACGCCTTCCAGTTCGTCACGCTCGCCGGCTTCCACGCGCTTAACTTCTCCATGTTCGAACTGGCGCGGGACTACCGGGCGCGCGGGATGGCGGCCTACGCACAGCTGCAGCAGGCCGAGTTCGCCGCGCAGCCCCACGGCTACACCGCCACGCGCCACCAGCGGGAGGTGGGCACCGGGTACTTCGACCTGGTGAGCGAGACCATCTCGGGGGAGGGCTCCACGCGCGCGCTGGAAGGGTCCACGGAGCGCGCGCAGTTCCACTGAGGCCCGGCGCGGCGAGGGACACGGACGTGCACGGCCGGCGGTGGTAGCGTGCCGCCGCGCTTCATGTCCGCTCCACGCCCCGTTTCGTCCGCAGCCCTCTTCGCCCTCTGCACCCTCCTCTCCGCCTGCGGGCCCGACGGCTGCGGCGGCACCGCGCCCACCCCCGATGCAGGCGCCGAGGACGCGGGTGCCCCGGACGCAGGCCCCTCGCCCCACTGCGAGGTGGATCTCTCGCGCTTCACCGGCGGGAGCGGGGCGGGGGCACGCGCGGTGCGCATCGGCTCGGCCTCGCAGCTCATCGGCGGTCCCAATGCGCAGGGGCGCGTGGGGGACTTCCTGCTGGAGAACGACCGCGCGCGGTTCGTGGTGCAGGCCGAGGACCGCACCATCGGGCCGCAGCCCTATGGCGGCACGGTGCTGGACGCGGACGTGCAGCGGGACGGCGGGGCCGGCAACGACCAGATGGGAGAGCTGGGGCTGCTCTACAACTTCGGACGGACCGTGGACCCGACGGTGTTCGAGATCCTCCGGGACGGGAGCACCGGAGGTCCCGTGGTGCTCGCCGCCACCGGGGAGGACGCCCCCAACGACTACCTCTCCATCCGAAACCAGTTGCGGAACCAACTCGGGAGCGTCCCGAGGGCGGACCCCTACGTGGCCCTGCCGCTCACCCTCACCAACTACTTCATCCTCGCGCCCGGAGAACAGCGGCTGCGCTTCGTCACGGCCTTCTGCAACCGCTCCTCCAGCGACGTCCTGCTGGGCGTGGGGGATCTCGCGGACCCGGGCTACGGACTGGAGTTCTTCAACGGCCAGGCCTGCACCGACGGCTTCGGCTACGGGGGCACGTGCCAGGGCATCGACCGCATGAGCTGGTACGGGTACCTCGGCACCGGCGTGGCGTGGGGCTACGCACCGTGGAAGTCCAACACGCCCACCCAGCCCGAGCCCACCAACACGGTGCTCACCGTGGCCGGCGTCACGGGTTCCTTCCTCTCCAGCCCCGGCGTGACGGGGCTCGCCGAGTGGTTCTCGGACGCGGCGCCGAGGCCGCAGGGGTCGCTGGTCGTCCCCGCGGGAGGACGGCGCCACGTGGTGCGGGACGTCTGGGTGGGGAGGGATCTCGGCGAGCTCGCCTCGCTCGTGGCGACCTCCCGCGCGGCAGTCACGGGGGCGGGCGTGGGCCAGGTGTCCGGCGTGGTGCGGAGCGGCGGCCAGCCGGTGGCCGGTGCGCGCGTGAGCTTCAAGGAGGCGGAGGGCCACGCGGGGGTGTTCGTGACGGACGCGGCAGGGAGGTACGCCGGCACGCTGCCCGCGCGCAGCTACGACGTGGCGGCCTGGGCGCAGGGCCGGACGCCCAGCAGCTCCCAGCCGCTGCTGCTGGCGGCAGGCGCCTCGGCCACGTTGGATCTCGAGCTGCCTCCCACGCGCACGCTCACCGTGAGGGTGAAGGACGCGGCGGACGGCAGCCCGCTGCCTGCACGCGTGACGGTGCTGTGCCGGGGCGGCGCCTGTCCCACGCCGCGCAGCGAGCTCAACCGCTTCACGGACGCGGTGGGAGATCCGCTGCTGGACTCCATGCAGGGGCTCGCCTGGGTGCCGCCCGCGGGGACCGTCTCCGTCCAGCTTCCGCCGGCCGAGTACGAGGTGCTCGTCTCGCGCGGCCCCGAGTACTCCCTCTTCCCGCAGGACTTCCGCACGTCCGGCGGCGCGGTGGTGGACCTTCGCACGGCCGACGGCACGCTCGAGGCGAAGTTGTACCGCGTGGTGGACACCTCGGGATGGACGAGCGCGGACTTCCACGTCCACGCGGTGAACGGCCCCGACTCGGCGGTGACGAACCGCGACCGCGTGCTCACCTTCCTCGGCGACGGCGTGGACGTGCTCGTGGCCACCGACCACGACTTCGTCACCGATTACGCACCCGAGGTGGCGGCGCTCGGGGCGGGCGGGCTCATCGCCACGGTGGTGGGCGAGGAGGTGTCCACCATGGACTTCGGCCACTACAACCTCTTCCCGCTGGCGGTGAAGCCGGGCTCTCTCAACGGCGGCGCGCTGGACTGGGCAGGCGGACGTGGCCCCACCCTGACGCCGCGGCAGCTGTTCCAGGCGGGGCGGGACATGGGCGCGCGCACCGTGCACCTCAACCATCCCCGCGGGTCGCTCGGCGCCTTCACGCACCTGCGCGTGGACACGGACACGCTCGCCACCCACGCCGATCCGCGGGACTTCAACATGGCCCCCCCCGCGGACACGACCGAGGGGGACTCGCGGCTCTTCGACGGGACGTTCAACGCCATCGAGCTGCTCAACTCCGGCGAAGACGGCTTCAACCTGGCGGTCGCGCGCGGCCGCTTCAACGACTGGTTCACCCTGCTCTCCCGCGGGCTCCGCGTCACCGCCACCGGCGTCTCGGACACGCACGGGAAGAACGTGGCGAGCGGGTGGCGCACCTGGGTGAAGCTCGACTCGGAGTCCCCCGCCGCGCTGGATCCCCTGGCGCTCTCCGCCTCGCTGAACGCGCAGCAGGCGCTCGCCTCCAACGGGCCGTTCGTGAAGGTGAGCGCGCACCGGCTGCGCGCCTCCACGGGGCAGGTCACCTCGGTGGAGGCATTCCCCGGCGGCACCGTGCCGGCCGGCACCGACGACGTGGAGGTGACCGTGGACGTGCAGGTGCCGGAGTACCTGGATGTCTCGCGCATCGAGCTCTTCCTGCACCGGCCCGAGGACGACGAGCAGTGCCCGAGGGATCCTTCCTCTCCCCGCGCCGGCACCGCGCGCGTGGCCTGCGACGGGGTGGAGAACCTGGTGTGGCCCGCCTCGGGCGTGGCCGCGGCGCTGGACGTGGCGCCCGCCCCGTCCGAGCTCGAGATCGTGGCCACCGTGGCCGGCGAGTCCTACCGGCGCTGGCACGTGGTCCGGAAGATCCGCCTGCCCGCGCCGGCCACGGACAACTGGATCGTCGCCATGGTGTACGGGACGAAGTCGTTGTTCCCGCTGCTGTACCGCGCCACCGCGGAGGGCAGCGCCACCTTCGTCGTCACGCCCTTCGCGCTGACCAACCCCATCTACGTGGACGCTGACGGC
>JBDLRJ010000334.1:0-6660 GCA_039800145.1 Pseudomonadota bacterium
GGACCTTGGGCCTCGGGTCCGGAAGAGGGATTCTCCAGCCAGGAGGCAGTCGCCGGTGCCGCCCCCCTCCGCGTCACGGTGGAAAAGGACTTCGCGTGCCTCAAGCCGCGCGACCCGGCCGAGGACCGGGACGCCTTTCCCCACCCGCGCTCGGCATGCTGATCCCCCCGCTGCTCGGACTGGTGCTCGCAGGTGGGCGCAGCACGCGGATGGGCGTTGACAAGGGCACACTCTCCTATTCGCAGACCGGGGAGGACCAGCGCACCCGCTGCGCGTCGCTGCTCGGCATGTACTGCGCCGAGGTCTTCGTCTCCTGCCGTCCCGAGCAGGCCGAGACGCTCGCCCCCGAACTCCGGCCGCTCGTGGACTTGCCGTCCCTCGGTGACATCGGGCCGGCCGCGGGACTGCTCACCGCCCACCGGGCAAGGCCCGAGGCGTCGTGGTTGGTGCTCGCGGTGGACTTCCCGTTGGTGGACGGGCCGGGACTTGCCTCGTTGCTCTCCGCGCGGGACGCCTGCGCTTGGGCGACCTGTTTCGTCCACGAAGACGGAACACCCGAGCCCCTGCTCACCCTCTGGGAGCCGGCAGGACTCGCGGCACTCGCGAACTCCCCCTCCGGGGGGGCGCGCCGGGCCCTCGAGCACGGCCGCTCGGTGCGGATCCGGCCGCCGGACAGGAACATGCTCTTGAATGTCAACAGTCCCGCAGATCTCGCTCGGGGGAATTTTCCCGTTCGCCCCGCACTCGGAACGACCTAGGGTTTTGTCATGTCCGATGCGTCCGAGACAGCGCTGCTGGCGAGCGCCCAGGCCGGGGACCTCCGGGCCATGGAACTGCTGCTCGCGCGCTACGAAGCGCGCGTCTACCGCTACGCCCTTCGGATGTGCGGCAATGATCCGGACGCCCGCGACGTGGCGCAGGAGACGCTGCTGACTGCATTCAGGAACCTGGCGGGCTTCCGCGGCGAGGCACAGCTCTCCACCTGGCTGTACCAGGTTGCCCGCAGTCACTGGATCAAGCAGCGGCGCCGCGGAAAGTGGGAGCCAGCCCCCTCCCAGTACGTGGAGGAGCGCGCCGCGCGGGACGTCCCGGATGACCGCTCACCCCAGGATCACCGCACCCACGCTCGCCAGGTGACCGAGGTCATCCAGGCCGCCATGAACACCCTGGGCGACGACTTCCGGGAGGCGCTGGTGCTCCGGGACGTCGAGGAGCTCACGGCGGAGGAGGCGGCGGCGGTCGTGGGGATCGAGGTGGGCGCGCTCAAGAGCCGCCTCCACCGGGCTCGCCTCCAGCTGAAGCAGAGCCTCGCCGCGGTCCTCGAAGAACAGCGTGACGGGTTCGACTGTCCGGGGCTCAAGGAGGCACTGGCGTCCTACGCGCTGTCAGACATCGACCAGGCGGCGTGCATCCAGATCGAGTCCCACATGGACGGGTGTGTCCGGTGCACGGAGGCGTGCGAGGCGCTCAAGCGCACCGTGTCCCTCTGCAGGGCCCTGCCCGGCGGAGACGTCCCCGTCGCTGTCAAGGCCGCCGTGCGGCAGGCGCTCGGCGCGCACCCTTGAACCGTCCCGCGCGACCGCCGGCTCCAAGGTCCCTGAATGCCCCACCTCAGCCGCCGTACCGTGCTGCTCGCCGCCCCGGCCCTCGCGTTCCCGTTGCGCGCCCGCGGGACCCCGTTCGAGGTGCTCGCGGACGCCCCCCAGCAACTGCAGACTCCGCTCTCGGCGCTGGAGGGGCTCGTGACGCCCACCGAGCGCTTCTTCGTTCGCAGCCATTTCGGTCCGCCGAGATGGAATCCCTCGCGAACCCTCGCCGTGAGTGGACTCGTGTCCCGGCCGGACAGCTACAGCCTCGCAGCTCTCAAGAAGCTGCCAAAGACGACGGTCCGTGCGGTCCTCCAGTGCGCTGGGAACGGACGGGCGCTGTTCCAGCCACCCATCCCAGGTGTCCAGTGGCAACACGGCGCCATGGGCCAGGCAGACTGGACGGGTGTCCAGCTCAGCGTGCTGCTCGCGCGTGCGCAACTGGGAGCGGGCGCGGCACACGTCCACCTGCTGGGCGCTGACCGCGCGCCGAGGCCGCAGACGCCCCCGTTCATCCGAAGCATCCCGCTGGACAAGGCCCTGCACCCGGACACGCTCGTCGCCTGGGAGATGAACGGCGCGCCGCTCACGCTCGAGCACGGCGCCCCCCTGCGCCTCGTGGTCCCCGGGTGGGCTGGGGACCATTGGCTCAAGTGGCTCGTGGGGATCGAGGTCGCAGCCGAAGAACATCCGGGCTTCTTCGTCCAGAAGGCTTATCGCTTCCCGCGATCACCCGTGGCCCCGGGCACGAAGGTGCCTCCAGAGCAGATGGAGCCCGTCACCGTGATGCCCGTGAAGTCCGTGATCACGTCGCCCCTCGACGGCGCCACGCTGGCCTCGGGAGCGCTCGAGGTGCGCGGCGTGGCCTTCTCCGGGACGAGCGGTATCCGGACGGTGGAGATCAGCGTGGACGGAGGTAACACCTGGACGGCGACCGATCTCGAGGGCGAACCGGGGATGGGCCGCTGGCAACTCTTCCGAAAGAAGGTCGACGTCACGCCAGGGACGTGGACCGTCCTGGCCCGTGCAACGGACGAATCGGGAGCCAGGCAACCTGAGACCGCGGAGTGGAATCCCTCGGGCTACTACTGGAATGCGTGGCACCGGGTGACGTGGAGGGTGACATGAGAGCCGCACTGTTCCTGGCCCTCGGCTGTGGATGTGCGGCACAGCTGGGCGCCCCGGTCACCACGTCCGTGCCGCCCCCTGCGCCGGCCCATCCGGCAACCCCGCCAGCGCCCTCCCCTGTACCGACGCCCAGCCCTGCCCCCGCCGTGGCTGAAGCGGAGACCCCGCAGCCGCTCGCCCCGCGGGAACGCGAAGAGCTGCTCACGAGAGGCTGCACGGCGTGTCATTCCCTCGCGTACGTCCAACAGCAGCGCATGACGGCAGCACAGTGGACCGCCACCCTGGCCAAGATGCGGGCCTGGGGAGCATCCCTCGACGAGGAGGCAGTTCCGAGGCTGGCCGCTTCCCTCGCCGCCGACCGTGGCCCCGCTGCGCCGTTGCCGGTGCTCGACGCGGTCGACGTGCCCGCGTTCATCCCTCCCTCGCCGAATGCCCTTCCGAAGGCAGCACTCCGCCGCGGGCAGGCCCTCTTCGCCGCGCGCTGCATGGCGTGCCACGGGGCGAATGCCCGGGGAGGAGTGGGGGTTAATCTCGGCGACGAGCAGATCCTGCAGGAGCCCGAACGCTTCTTGGACATGGTCCGCTCGGGCCGTGGCTCGATGCCACCCAACCCCGACCTGGCGGATGCCCAGGTCGCGGGCCTCCGGGCCTGGCTGGAGACGCTGTGAGCCCCCCAGGTGACACGAAGGCGCGGGATCGCCTCCTCTCCACGCACGGGGCAACCGGGAAGGCTCGCCAAGCGCAGGACCGGGCGCCCTGGGCCCGCAACGTGGTGATCGTCACCAGCGGCAAGGGCGGAGTGGGCAAGAGCACGCTCGCCGTCAACCTCGCCTCTACCTTCGCCCAGCGGGACTGGCGCGTGGGGCTGCTGGATGCGGACGTCTACGGGCCGTCCATTCCCCGGATGCTCCAGTTGGAGGATGAGCGGCTTCGCTGGAATGACGCCGGCAGGATCGCCTGCGCAGAGAATTTCGGGCTCAAGGTGATGAGCGTCGGCATGACCACGCCCACTCCGGACACCCCACTTGCGTGGCGATCGTCGGTCGCCACCAGCGCCATGATCCAGCTCCTGGACGACGTGGACTGGGGCGAACTGGATCTCCTGCTGGTGGACATGCCGCCAGGCACCGGAGACACGCAGCTCACCATGGCCCAGGAGCTCCGCGTGTCGGCCGCGGTGGTGGTCACCACGCCGCAGGTGGTCTCCACGGACGACGTACGTCGCGCCATCCGGATGCTGCAGGAGGTGCAGGTCCCCATCGGTGGCCTGGTGGAAAACCTGTCTGGGTTCCAGGTCCCTGGCACGACGGCGGTGCTTCCGCTCTTCGGCGAGGGAGGAGGCCGCGCGCTCGCAACGCAGTACCAGGTCCCGCTGCTCGGACAGGTCCCCATCGACATGGACGTGCGGATCTCCAGTGACGCAGGGCGCCCCATCGCGGTGTTCGGCTCCGAACTTCAGCGGCGGTATTTCAGCGCTGTCGCAGATGCGTTGCTGGAGACGGGGCTTCTCCGGCCGCCGGGATGATCGCCGGGGCACTGCTCCCAGTGCTGGTGCTCGCTTCGCGCCCCCCGCTTCGACTCGGGACCGGTGACGCCCACGCGGACGTGGGCGTGGCGCTCCAACTGCGAACCACGACCACGGTCCGATTCGACTCCGCGGCGTACACGGAACTGGACATCCGTCGGCTCCGGCTCTCGCTCAGGGGCGAGGGCCTCGATCGCCGCGTTCGCTTCGGCTTCCAGGTCAACACCACCCCGCGAGCGCTGGAGCTCATGGATGCCTGGGTCGAGTGGCGCCCGTGCCCCGCGCTGTCACTCCGAGCGGGACAGGTCAAGACACCGCTGACACGACACCGGCAGCAGCGATTCTCCGAGCTCGCCTTTGTCGACTGGGGCCTCGCGGTCTTCCACTTCGGCGCCGAGCGGCAGCTGGGGCTTTCCACCCACGTGGGAGGAGAGGATGCCGCGCTCACGTTCGACGGGGGGCTCTTCAATGGGCAGAACGCCCGCACGACCTTCGAGCGAGGGATCGCCGAGGCCTGGGGCACCCCCATGCCGAACCCGAGTGACCTGCGCACGCCCCCGGTCCCACTGCCCTTCCACCCGGAGTGGGTGGGCCGGCTCACGTGGAGCAGCGGTGGCGCGCGCACTGCGCCATCGGTGGACGGTCGGGGTGGACCGCTCCGGGTGACCGGCTCGCTCGGGGCTGCCTGGGATCTCGGGCCCGTGAGGAAAAAAGAATTCCGGGGGCGGCTCGCACCGGAGGTGCTGGTGCAGTACCAACACTGGTCGCTGGATCTCGGGACCTACCTCGGGTGGGCGCACCTGGCAGGCTCCGAGGTCGACCTCGCGAGCGTGGGCGTCAACGCGGAACTCTCGCGGTGGCTGGAGCCCGGAGTGGTCCTCGGGCTGCGCTTCAGCAGCGTCACCCGGCTGCCTCGCTTCGTTTCGCACGTGGAGTCCCGCACTGGGCGGCCCCCTTCCCCGCAGACCCACGAAGTCACGGCCGCGGCCACCCTCCCACTCGCCGGGGACCTGCTGCATCTCCAGGTGGATGCAGCGTGGATGCACGACGCGCAAGACGCGTTCCGCGCCCGGACCCAGGTCCAGCTCGCGTGGTGACGCGAAACGCCTAAAGGCACCCCTTGAACGCGCCGGCCTTCGGCTTCGGGGTGATCCTCGACTCGGTCACCTCGACCACGGGGACCTTGTCCCGCGTGTCCAGCCGTACGACCTTGCCGGTGACGTCCAGCGAACCGCCGCCGAACGCACGCTCGAGCTCAGAGGTCCGAATGGACTTCGGATCAAGCTTGTAGAAGGCCCTTTCCGCCACGTCGAACACGACCAGGCCCGTCTTCGCCTGGTCCAGCGGGCACTCGTTGAGCAGGGACAACTTCCCCGTCTCGATTGCCTTCTGCGCGCAGGACGCGGCGGTCACGGGGGCGGAGCTCAGCTCCACCTCGTCGCCGGGTTCAGCGGCGAAGGCAGCGGTCGACAGGACGACGAGGACACTCAGACACGCTCGCTTCATGGGCTCTTCTCCGGGGTGCCATCCAGCGACTTCAAGTATGCAACCAGGTCGGCGATCTGCGCCGGTGTGAACTGCCCGAACGCCGGCATCCTGGACACCCGCTTACCGTCCTCCCCCAGGCTCGACCACTGGAAGGCCTCGTTGTTCGGCGCTGCGCCATTGGGATCCCGTGGAGCCTCCCGTGAATAGTGTTGGTTGGGATTGGGCTCGTGGACGATCACCTTGCTCGGTTCGAGGATGGAGTCCCGCAGGTAGCCAGCCGTGTTCACCGCCCCCACGCCCTCGAGGCCGGGCGCGAGCCCGCGGGGGACGAACGCCTTGCCGGGCAGGACGTGACACGCGATGCAGACCGCGCCGGCGAGCGCCTTCCCCGCCTCGACGTTCCCGAGGTCGCCGGCGTTGTATCCATAGGACTGCTCCTGCACGTACACGGGATCCACCGGCAGGCTCGGCACCCGGACGAAGTGCCACGAGGACAACCGCTTGTACCCGGACCGCTCCTTCCTCCCGCCGTCCCACGCGGCGAAGGCGACCGGGACGAGCCCTTGCCCCGGCTTCACCGGGACGCGGAACACCGCGCTCCACCGCTTCGAGGACTCGTCCCAGGCAAGGGAGTGAGGTACGGGCGCGGCCTTCCCCAACCGGGTCAGCGAGCCGAACCCCGCGGCCACGAAACGGCTCTCCAGCGCCCCCTCCTTCGAGGCCCGCAGCATGACCACGTCCACGTGCGCCCCCTCGTCCCCCATGCTGATGGCCGGCAGGCGAACCCCGCGTCCGTAGGCTCGGGGGACCTCCACTGCGACCGTGTCCGCAAAGGCATTCACCTCGTCCTCCCGGACAACCTCGCGCGCCGGGTCCGCCCACTCCAGGCGGAGTGCCACCTGGCCCCCCGCCGCGAGCGCCTGCACGTGCAAG
>JBDLRJ010000335.1:0-16114 GCA_039800145.1 Pseudomonadota bacterium
TGGCGCGCGTCCGACACCGCGGAGCTCGCGTTCGAGGACTGCCGGGTGCCCGCTGAGAACCTGCTCGGCGAGGAGAACGCGGGCTTCCTGCAGATCATGGGCAACTTCCAGTGGGAGCGGCTCGTGCTCGCGCTGGGTGCCGTGGGCGCCGCGGACGAGATGCTCGAGCAGGTGCTCCGCTACACGCAGGAGCGCAAGGCGTTTGGCCGTCCCATCGCGGGCTTCCAGGTGACGCGCCACAAGCTCGCAGAGCTCGCCACCGAGCTCGAGTGCGCGCGGCAACTCACCTACCACGCGCTCCGACTGCACGCGGGCGGCGAGATGGCCATTGCCCAGACCTCCATGGCGAAGAAAGTGGCCACCGAGATGGCGTGCCGCATGGCGGACGCGTGCCTGCAGCTCCACGGCGGCGCGGGCTACATGATGGAGTACGACATCCAGCGCCACTGGCGGGACGCCCGCCTCGGGCCCATTGGCGGTGGAACCAGCGAGATCATGAACGAGATCATCGCCCGGCAGATGGGGCTCTGAGCGCCGGGCGGGTCCACACCCGCCCGGCGCCCACGTTTGATCCGTCCGGCCGAGTGCTCAGCGAGCCGTGTTTGTCCGCCGGCGGCGGAGCGCCAGCAGGGCGAGCGCGGGCAGCATCACCGCGCCGGCGTCCGTCGCCCCGCAGCCGCAGCCGCTCTTCGGGGCAGGGCTGCCGCCGCCGTCGTCGATGCCGGCGTCCGTGCCCGACGTTCCCGCGTCCGCGGGCTGCTCGGGCGTCCCGGCGTCCACCACGGGGCAGCTGTCCGCGTCCACCGTCGTGAAGGAGAGGCCCTGCAGCTGCGGCCCGCCCGCGCCCGTCAGCGCGAGGTACAGCTCCTGGCCGCACGGCACGTCGATGTTGGCCGTCACCTTCACGCTGCTGCCCTGGATGACGGAGTTGCCGCTCGCCGTGGCGTCCGAGGTGAACTCGGTGGGCGTGCGCGTGAACGTGATGGCATCCCCGTACCGGGCGAGCAGCTTCACCTCCGGGCGCTGCGCCTGGCCCGTGAGCGGATCCTGCGGCGCGGGGAAGGACACCGTGACGCTCTTCGCCCCCTTGGGGAGCGTCATCTTGAACTGGACCGGGCCGGGGATCTGCGCGGTGCGCGCGAAGCCTGCGCCCGAGGCATCCGCGATGAAGAACAGCGGCCGCTGCGGTGCGGCCTTGCCGCTGATGTCCACCACCTTGCTGCAGCCGGTGATGCCGCGGTTGTCGAAGACCGCCTGCATCTTCGCCGGGGCGCCCGCGACCGAGGGGAAGGCGAGCTGCACGCGGGCCACCACGGCCGCGGCAAACTCGGCAAAGCCCGCGTTGGGCGCCAGGGACACGATGGCCGCGTAGACCACCGCGTCGAACGTGGCCCCGCCGTCCGTGCCTGCGAAGTCTCCCTTGCGCGCGTCCCACAGCGCCGCGGTCAGGTGCATGCCGTCCTGGTGCACCTCGCCCCACAGCACGTCCGGGCACTTGTACGGGTTGTCCGCGTCCCGCAGCGCTTCACCCGCGGGGATCACGTTCCCGCCGAGCAGGTTCTGTTCCCGGACGCCGTCGATCCGCGGCCCCACGTACGCGCCCACCCGGCTGTCGTTGCCGTACGCCACCGCGATGTAGTCCGCGAGCCCCTCGTGGAGCGCGCCGCCCTCGTTGTTCACCGAGCGGGCATCGGACGCCACCGCGCCGAAGTCGATGTTGGCGCGGGAGTAGATCATCCCGTGGCCGAACTCGTGCCACAGCACCGGCGCGTCGTAGCTGAAGTCCGCCTTGTCGCCCTGCCAGATCACCAGCGCATCCGTGTCGAACGAGATGCCGGGGATGGCCGCGGCGCCGCTGAACTGCTCGCGCGGGAGGAACGCCGCGTTGTCCAGGTGCATCAGGGAAGACGCGGTGGCCTTGCAGTTGGGCTGGCCGAAGCAGGTGAAGAAGGACGCCTGGGCCTCCGCGGTGTTCGGCATCAGGGCGTTCGCCCAGACCGACGGCACCTTGCCCAGGTCCGCGTCCCGCAGCTGGAACGCCTCCAGGTTGTCCGCGGCGAACGCGGTGTCCGCCGCCGACGCGAGCGTGCGGGTCCACGCGTAGACGCGGTCCACGTGGTGGTACGCGTGCGCCTCGGCAAAGAGATCCTCGTCCGCGGGATCTGCCGCGCGCACCGTGCAGCCCTGGTTGGGGACGCACACCGGGTTGGGCGGGTCCACCGGCGTGTAGAGGTAGTCGCCGCTCGTCTCGTTGCTGGCGCGCTGGAGCCGGTCGCAGACGGCGAGATCGTACGGGACCTGGAAGCCTCCGAAGTTGAAGTTCCCCTGGATGCGCTTGGGCCCGGCGCCCTCCACGCAGCCCTCGTTCGTGCAGCAGTTCCAGGCCTGCATGAACGTGCCCACGAGCGCTCCACCGTCCAGGTTCTGCAGGTCCACCTGCTGCGTGGCCGTCACGCCCACGCCGCCGTCCTTGCCGCCCGGGCTGGAGGCGTAGACGTTGGCCGCGAACCCGTGGTGCACCCGGTTCTGCTTGAAGAGCACCTCGCCCGAGACCGCGTCCACCGCCACGTACCAGTTCTCGTCCGGGCGAAGCGTCGGGATCCACGCGAGGTACGCCGCGCGCGCCTCGGTGCCGCGCAGCACGTACTGCCGCTTCACCCCGCCGTAGAAGCGCCCCCCACCGCTGTAGACGGCGCCGTCCACCGCGAGCCCTGCGCGCTGGTGCGCCTCCTCCGCGGAGAGCGAGAACGTGGTGTACCCCTCGTAGCGCTGCACGCTCGAGGAGACCTGCATCACGCGGCGGGAGCGGTCGAACGAGACGACCAACTCGGCGCCGGAGACCTCCACGCCGTCGACCAGCTGGGGCATCCGCACCGTCGCCCAGTACCGGCTCGAAAAGGCGCGTGCAGGGCCGTAGCTGCCACCGGGAGGCAGGCGGAGATCACTCCGTCCCTGCGCGAACGCCCGCGCCGCGTCACGGACATCCTGCGGCATGGGTGGGGACAGCACGCCGGTCTCGGCGCGGAGTGTTCCGTCCGCGTTTTCCAGGTGGTGGACCGCGACGGGGGTGAAGGGAAGGGAAGCTGCGACGACGAGGGCGGATAGGAAGTTCATCATGGATGGGCCATGGCCTCGGGGGGCCGGCCTCCCCCCGAGCGACGGCCGCGCACCCTAACCACCTGCCTGCCCGCTGTCGACCGAGTTTGTGGCATAAGGCCGCACACCATGAAGAAGCTTCGCGCCGTCCTCGTCGGGGCCACCGGCCTCGCGGGCCAACAGTTCGTCTCTGCCCTGCAGTCTCACCCGTTCATCGAGCTCGCGGGGCTCGCCGCCTCGCCGCGCAACGCCGGCAAGCGGTACGCGGACGCCCTGCGCAACAGCAGCGGCGCCAGCGCCTGGTTCCTCTCGGAGCCCCTGCCCGCGGCCGTGGCCACCATGACCGTCCAGTCCGGCGACGCCGTGGACCCCTCCCAGTACGATCTTGCCTTCAGCGCGGTCGAGTCGGACGTGGCGAAGGAGCTGGAGCCCCGGCTCGCGGCCCACATCCCGGTCGTCTCTGCAGCCAGCGCTTTCCGCTACGACGACGACGTCCCGCTCGTCATCCCGCCGGTCAACGCCCACCACGCCCCCCTCATCCGCGCCCAGCAGCAGAGGCGCGGCTGGAAGGGCTTCATCGCCCCCATTCCCAACTGCACCACCACGGGCATGGCCATCACGCTCGCGCCGCTGCAGGCGGCGTTCGGCGTGAAGGCGGTGATGATGACGTCCCTGCAGGCCGTGAGCGGGGCGGGCCGCAGCCCCGGCGTCATCGGGCTCGACATCATCGACAACGTCATCCCCCACATCTCCAAGGAGGAGCACAAGGTGGAGGTGGAGACGAAGAAGATCCTCGGCGCCCTGTCCGGCGAATCCGTTGCGCCGCACCCCGTGCGCGTCTCCTGCACCTGCACCCGCGTCGCCGTCCTGGAGGGCCACACCGAGTGCGTGTACGTCTCGCTCGGGCGCAAGGCCTCCGCGTCGGACGTGGCCGAGGCCATGCGCGCGTGGCAGGGGGCCCCCGAGGCCCGCGCCCTGCCGTCTTCGCCCCCCCGGTGGATCGAGGTCCTGGACGATCCCTTCCGCCCCCAGCCCCGCCTGGACCGAGACACCCACGGCGGCATGGCCACCTCCGTGGGGCGCATCCGGGAGGACGGTGTGCTCGAGAACGGCATCAAGTACGTGCTCGTCTCGCACAACACCCGGATGGGCGCTGCCCGCGGCGCGGTGCTGCTCGCTGAACTGCTCCGCACGCAGGGGTTGCTTGGCTGACGCCGCGCGGATAGAGACCCGCGCACAACTTTCTTTCCCTGGGGCGAACGAAGATGGCCTACGTGGTGACCGAGCCGTGCGTGAAGTGCAAGTACACCGACTGCGTGGAGGTGTGCCCCGTCAACTGCTTCTACGAGGGGAAGAACTTCCTCGTGATCAACCCGGACGAGTGCATCGACTGCGGGGCCTGTGAGCCGGTGTGCCCCACCAAGGCCATCTACCCGGAGTCGGATCTCCCCGCGAAGTACCAGGAGTACAAGGCGCTCAACGCGCAGTACTCGAGCAAGTGGCCGGTGATCTCCGAGAAGCGTGATCCCCTCCCCGAGGCCGAGGAGTTCAAGAGCAAGGACAACAAGCGCGCCCTGCTGGATCCGTCCGGCGCCTGAGCCGCCGCCTCACCGAATCTCCCCTTTCGCCCCTCGCCGGAGCACGGCTCCACGGGGGGCGTCTTCGTTTCACCCGCCGTCCACCACGGACAGCCCGTCCACCGCGAGCCCGGCCGAGCCCAGGGCCTCGTGCAGCCGCCGCGACAGCCTGGCGGCCCCGCTCGTCCCGCGCACCTGCCAACGCACCCGCACGCGTCCGGGCCCCGTGCGCTCCACGTCCAGGCGCCCTCCCCACGCGCCCCCCAGCTCCATCACCAACCGGGGCGTTCCCGCAGCCAGCCAGGACTGCACCCGCACGGTGATCTCCGCCGGGCTCGAGACCGGGCCTCCCGCGGGAAACTCCGCCGCGAACCCCTGGGACGGTGCGATCGCGTGGAGTCCCTGGGCCGGCGGCGTCGTCGTCGGGGCCGGGGCGCACCCGTTTCGTGCCGGCGGAAGAGGCAACGCGGGCAAGGGGCGCTCCACCGGGGCCATTCGTCTCACCTCCCTCGCAGCGGGGAGGCACGGGGCCGGAGGCAGCGGGACCGGATTCGGGGACAAGGCGGGGAACCGGGGAGCGGTGGGCCTCGGAGGAACGTTGGGCTTCGGGGAGGAGGGAAGGGGGCGCATGGCTCGCGCGCGCGGTGCACGCTGCACGCCATCCAAGTGCAGGTGGCCGCAACTCCCTCCCACCGTCCCGCGCGAGGGACGGACGTCCTCAGTGCTGGCCGAACCCGCCGGGCTGCTGGGGCGCCGTGCCCGACACCTCGTTGACCGCGTCCGGGCAGGCCGCCACCAGGCTGGGATCCGCGAGCCCCGCGCGGGAGAAGTCCCGGTCGAGGAACAGGAGCCCCTCCCGGATCTCCATCTGCAGCGTGTCGTCGCTCATCTCCCAGAAGCGCCCGCGGACCATCACGCGGCTTCCCCGCGGGATGCGCTGCAGGTCCACGTACTGCTCCTGCTGCAGCTTCACGGTGATCAGCCGCGGCGGCGGCCGCTTCACCGCGCCGAAGAGGTTCAAGTGGCCCGCGTTCGGATCCGGTGGGTTCCAGACCAGGTGCGCAATCTTCTGGGGCGGCGGCTCGGGCTCTGCGTCCGCCGGCTTCTTCTTCTTTCCCTTCTGCTTCGGCTTCTGCTCGAGCCCCACGTCCTGGAAGACCAGTCCACCCCAGGTCACCTCCCGGTCCAGGTACGTGTCCCGGAACGCCGCCACCGCGTCCGCCGCCCCCAACGCGTTGGCCCGCAGCACCTCGACCTCGTAGGCGTGGGTCAGCGCGTCCAGGGTGAAGCCCCAGCTGTCGATGGGGTTCAGCCCCTCCCGCAGGTACCGCAGCTTGGCGAGATCAATGGGCTGCTTCGGGGAGTTCACCTTCTCCGCGGTCCGGAGCCATGCCTCCGGCAGCTTCCCGTCGATCATCACCCGCCTCAGCATCAGCACCACGTTGGCCTGGGCCGGGAAGCCGGGTGGCATCCCCAGCTGCTGGGCAGCGGCGTTCCAGAGGAAGGGATCCACGAACAGCGAATCGTCCTTCTTGTGGATCCACGGCCCCATCTCCGCGAGCACGGTGAGCATCCCGCGCTGCAGCTGTGCGCACTCGGGGACGTCCGTGCCCTCGCTGAGCGCCTTCGCGAACCGGCTCCTCCCGAACCTGCGGTCCTCGTTGGACTCCTTGTAGACGTACGGCTTGCCCTGGCTGAACAGGGAATCCGTCCCCTGCGCAGCGGCGGGGACCGAGACCAACGCGAGGCAGGCGGCGAGCTTCATCCGGCGGAACGCTAACATCATGGAGCGGCAGACGGCCGTGCCTCCGCCGCTATTCTCGAGGCCACCCCGGCCACCGCCAGCGCCGCCATCCCCTCGAGCACGGCCGCTGCCCCGAAGAGCGCGGGACTGCCTGCCCAATCGAGCACGGAGCCGGACGCCACGAACCCCACGCACCCTCCGAGCCCGAAGGTGAACGCCGCGAACAGCGCCTGTCCCGAGGCGCGCAGCTCCGGGGCCACCCGGGCCGTCACCTCCGAGACCGCCGCCAGGTAGAAGGCCGCGAAGGTGAAGCCGTGGAGGAGCTGCAGCGCCACGAGCAGGCGGGGATCCGTCACGAGCGCCACCGCTGCCCAGCGCACGCCGCTCAGCAGGAACGAGCCCACGAGCAACGTCCGCGTGGACCAGCGCCCTCCCAGCAGCGGCCACGCGGCCATCACCGCCAACTCCGCGGCCACGCCGGTTCCCACGCTGTCGCCCACCACCGACGGCTCGAGCGCCCGGTCCTTCACCAGCCGGGCGAAGCTGCCGTGGTACGGCGCGCAGGCCACCCAGTGCGCCGCGCACGCGACGAGCAACTGCCGGGACGAGCCGTCTTTCAGGAGCCCCAGCGCCGCGAGGGGATGGGCCGCGCGTGCAGGCTGGGCGCGCGCACGAACGCGGAGGCTCCACAGCGCGTAGGCGAACATGAAACCCCATGCCACCTGGATGACCCGGACGCCCGGGGCAGACACCCCGTGCCCGAACGCGAACGTCGTCACCACGAACCCGACGCTCCCGAACAGCCGGATCCTCGCGTACGCTCCTCCGTCCCCGTTCAGCGACCGCAGCGCCACGGCGTCCAGGGTGGGCGTGATGGAAGACACGAACACTGCGTACGCCGCCACGCAGGCCACCGTCGCCGCGTAGCTGCGCACCCAGAGCAGCGGGAAGAAGGCGCAGGCCGCGCCGAACGCGAGCACCCGCAGCACGCGGTCCGGACGTCCACTGCGGTCCGCCCACGCTCCCCAGAACGGCGGACACAGCATCATCGCCAACGGGTGCAACGCGAGCAGCAGCCCCACGCGCGAGGGGCCGAACCCCAGCTCGTCGAACCACGCCGGCAGCCACGGGAGCGTCACGCCCACCGAGCCGAAGAACAGGACGTAGAAGACGACGAGATCGAGGGAGGCCATCCGCCGGTCCGCCTTATCACGGCGGGGTTGCGCCGCTGCTGGCCTTGGGCTAGCTGCCGCCCCATGTCGGATCCCGCCAACCGCCCAGACGTCACCCTGCACCGCATCCAGTCCGAGGCGGACCTGTTCCAGGCTCTCGCCATCCGCGAGGTGGTGTTCATCGAGGAGCAGCACGTCCCGGAGTCGCTCGAGCGGGACGAGGCGGATGCCACCGCGTTCCACCTCCTCGCCATGCAGGGCGGCCACGCCGTGGGAACCGGCCGCCTGGTGATGCTCGCCGAGCCCCCCCCCGGCCAGTCCGGTACCTGGGGCAGGGTGGGCCGCATGGCCGTGCTCCAGAGCCACCGCAAGGCGGGCGTGGGGAGCAGGCTGCTCCTCGGGCTGGAGGAAGAGGCCCGTCGCCGCGGCGTCACCGGCATCCTCCTACACGCGCAGGTGTACGCGCTCGCCTTCTACAAGAGGCACGGCTACGAGCTGCACGGCGGCGAGTTCGACGAGGCGGGCATCCCGCACGTCGAGATGCTCAAGCGCTTCGCCTGAGCCGGGTCACCGGGGACGCGGAGGCCTCGGCGCCGGCGGCTCGGCCGTCTTGGGGTCCTCGGGCCAGCTGTGGCGCGGGTATCTCCGCGAGAGTTCCTTGCGGAGCGCGGGGTAGTGGCGCTCCCAGAAACCCTCCAGGTCCGTCGTCACCTGGACCGCGCGCTGGTTGGGCGCGAGCAGGTGCAGCGTCAGGGGCACGCGCCCACCGCACACGCGCGGGGTCTTCAGCATCCCGAAGAAGTCCTGCAGGCGGGACTCGATCCACGGCGGCTTGCCGGGCTCGTAGTTCACCTTCACGCCGCGTCCTCCGGGAAGGGTGAGCCGATCCGGAACCTCTCGCGAGAGCAACCGCTGCTGCGTGGGATCCAGCCCCGCCACCAGTGCGCCCGCGAGCGAGCCCTCGCCGAGTTCCGAGAGCGATCTCGCGTCCCCCGCGAGCCCCGCCAGCGCACCCTTCACGAAGGCGTCGTCCAGCACCGGGAAGCCGGCCTCGGGATAGGCGCCGCGCAGCAACTCCAGCCGGACGCGGAGCCCCTGCACCGCCTCTCCATCCGCGAAAGCCCGGAGCCCGCCCGAGAGCGCCTTCTCCACGAGGAGCGCGCGGGCCTCGGCCGAGTCCGGGGCAGGCTGCCGCGTCTCCTCGAGAACGAGCGGCCCATACGAGAGCCGCGTGACGCGGTCCACGCGCCCCTGCTCGCCGTTCCACTCCAGCCGGTCCGACTCCCCGAGCACCCCCGGCGGCGCGTCCAGCAGCCACTCGGGCTCCACCGCGCTCGCCACGCGCACCTGGATCCCCCCACGGCCGCGCTCCTCGGCGTCCACCGCCACCATCCACTCGGCGTCCCGCACCACGGACGTCTCCGAGAGCACCGCCGAGCCCCCCTCGAACAGCAGGATGTCCGGCGTCTTGGGCCTGCGCCGCTTCGCCACGCGGTCCGGGTAGGCGGCGAGGACCGCCTGCCCGAGCGCCGCCTCGAACGCCTCCGTGCCCTGCGGCCGCTGGGCGCCCCGGTCCAGGCCGCGCTGCAGCTGGCGGGACACCTTCGCCACGGACTGGGCCGCGTTGGGCTCGAGCCCGAGCGCCCGCATCCGGTCCCTCGCGAACGAGGCCGCCTCCGCGCGCTCCAGGCGGTCCAGGATCTCCAGGAGATCGGAGTGGCCTGCAAGAACGTCCACGGCCGGGCCACCCGCGCGGGACACCTGGACACGGGCCTCCGCTCGCACGTCCCGCTCTCCCAGCGCCGCCGCGAGCAGCGCGGCCTCGGGTGCCACGCCCCGCCGTTCGCCCTCCACCACCAGGCGCGCGAGCCGGGGATGGAGCGGCAGCCTGAGCATCCGGCGTCCCACCGTCGTCACCCGTCCTTCCGCGTCCACTGCCTGGAGTCGCCGGAGGAGCAGCTCCGCGGCCTCGAGCGACGGCTCGGGCGGACGCTCGAAGAAGGGGAAGGAGGCAAGGTCCGTGACGCCCGCGCTCCGCAGCTGGAGCACGGTCTCGGCCAGGTCCACGCGGCGGATCTCCGGCGCGTCGTGCTCGGGCCGCCCGTCGAAGTCGTGGCGCGTGTAGAGGCGGATGCAGTGGCCTGCCCGCGTGCGCCCGGCGCGCCCCGCCCGCTGGATGGCGGAGGCGCGGCTCGTCTTCGCCACCTTCAGCACCGGGAGCCCGGACCAGGGGGAGTGCGAGGCCACCCGCGCGAGGCCCGAGTCGATCACCAGTCCCACGCCGTCGATCGTGACGGAGGTCTCGGCCACGTTGGTGGATAGGATGATCTTGCGCTGGCGACCCGGCCGCACCGCGCGGTCCTGCTCGGCGGGGGGGAGATCTCCGTGCAGCGGCAGGAGCACCATCCCCTGTCCCTCGGCCCACGGTGCACACGTCTCCAGCGCGCGCCGGATCTCCCCGGCGCCGGGCAGGAAGACCAGCACGTCCCCATCCCGTCCCGCCGACACCGCGCGCTTGAGCGCCGACAGCACCTGTTGGTCCAGGTACCGGTCGTCCGGAGCCTCGAGGTACTCGGTCGTCACCTCGAACCGCCGTCCCTCGGAGCGGAGCCTCGGCGCGCCGCCGAGGTAGCGTGCCACCGGCTCCGCCTCGAGCGTGGCGGACATCACCAGCAACTTCAGGTCCGGGCGCGACGTCGCCTGCAGCCGCCGCAACTGCGCGAGCGCGACGTCGGACGCGAGGTGGCGCTCGTGGAACTCGTCCAGCACCACCACCCCCACCCCCGGCAGGGTGGGGTCCGAGAGCAGCCTCCGGCCGAGCACGCCCTCGGTGACGAAGCGGAGGCGCGTCTCCGCCGAGCCCACTTCCTCGAAGCGGACCTGGTACCCCACGCGCTTGCCGAGCGGCTCGCCGCGCTCCTCCGCCACGCGCTGCGCCGCGAGGCGGGTGGGCAGGCGCCGCGGCTGGAGCACCACGATCTCCTTGCCTCCCCCGATCCCCGCCTGCAGCAACGCCGAGGGAACGCGCGTGGTCTTGCCCGCCCCGGGCGGCGCCTCGAGCACGAGGGAGGACGACCGCGCGAGCGTCTCACAGAGCTCCGGGAGGAGCGGGTCGATGGGAAGTGCGACGGGGGCCATGCGTCAGGCGCGGGCCTGCGCCTCGGGCTCCGGGGAGGGGACCTCCACGGCCTCCGCCGCCGGCACATCGCTCGCGGCGGACTGCACGTCGGCGCGCGCCTTCTTGCCGGAGCGCTTGCGCGGCTTCACGCCCAGGCCGTGCTCCTCGAACACGCCGGGCAGGGGCAGCAACGCTGCTTCTGCGAGCAGCCGGGCCTGTGCCGCGAGCATCCCCACGCGCTCGCCCAGCGCGCACAGCTCCTCGCGCAAGGGCGCCGCCTGCTCCGACGGGATCGACTCGCCGGAGAAATTCCCGTTCCAGTCGGCGAACGCCGCGCGGACCGTCTCCACGCACGGCGGCGCGAACGCGTACGCGGGTTCCCCGAACATCCGCTGCACGTACGAGAGCTTCAGGCGCTTCTCGAAGTCCGCCTGGTACGCCGCCACCGCCTCCCGGTTGCACTTGCGGAGCTGCGGGAACTTCACGTGCGGCAGCAGCGCCTCGAGCAGCGGCGCGCGGCTGCCCGCGTGGTACGTCACGCCGGCCACCAGCTTCTCGAGCGCGTCCACCCACCGCTGCTGCAGCGTCCCGGCGAACTCGAGCCGCACGTCCACCAGGTCCGGGAGCATGCGCGTGGACTCCAGCACGCGGCGGATTCCCTCCAGCTCCACCCCCAGCAGGTCCACGGCCACCGTCAGCCAATCCTTCTCGCGGCCGATCTTCCGGGCCCGTGCCACGGCCTCCCGCGCTGCCACCAGCCGGCCGTGCAGCAACTCCGCGTGCTTCAACGCCTCGTAGGCATCCAATGCGTCCATGACCTTTGAACCTGTAGCACGACGTGGCACCCGCTGGCACCGTCGCACGCTGCCCATCCGGGGAGGCGGGAAGGGGCGCCGGTGCGCCGCGGTTCCGGGCTGCCATGAAAGCCAAGTCCCGTTGGGGTGGAAGCGCAGCACTGCTGGCCTGTCTCGTGGGGTTCAGCGCGCACGCCGCGCCGGTCGTCTACGGAGAGCGCGCGAGCGTGAAGATCCGGCCGGGAGACCGGGTGGGGGAGGGGATGGACGTCTCCCTCGTCGCCGCCCGGAACGAGTTCGTCAGTTTCCAGGTCGTGGTCCACGGGGCGGACACCGGGGCACAGGGCGTCCGGGCCAGCCTCGAGGGGCTCTCGGGGCCCGGCCGGATCGGCCCCGAGTCCGTCACGCTCTACCGCGAGGCGTTCCTGGACGTGGCGAAGGGCTCCGGTGGAACGAAGGATCTCGGCCCGTGGCCGGATCCGCTCATCCCGGAGCGTGACGAGGTGGCCGGTGAGCCCCGCAATGCCTTCCCGTTCGACGTGCCTGAGGACGAGGCGCGCGCCGTTTGGGTGGACCTCCACGTTCCCGCGGAGGCTCCACCCGGCACCTACCGCGGCGAGGTGAAGGTGTCGGGCAGCGGCCTGGACGCGCGCGTGCCGGTCCGCGTGGACGTTGTTCCCGCACAACTCCCGAGCACCTCCTCGCTCCCCACAGCCTTCCTCCTCTACCCGGGCAACCCGTGCAAGGTCGCCACCGGGGACCCGGAGTGCGGCGGAGACGCCCGCAAGGCCGCGCAGGTGCTCGAGGCCTACGTGCGGCTCGCGTTGGATCACCGCGTCACCCTCCCCAACGCCTTCACCGTCGGCCGCGACGGCTCCGACTGGGCCGCGTTCGACGCCGCGCACGCCGAGTGGATGGAAGGCGGGCTCGAGACCCGGCTCGCGGGGGCCCGCCTCACCTCGGCGCAGATCACAGCCCGGCGAGAGCTACCTTCGTTCCGCGCGTGGGCCGCGCACTTCCGCGAGCGCGGCTGGCTGGATCGCCTCTACGACTACACGGGGGACGAGCCGCCGTATGGCATCTCCTTCGAGGAGGCAGCTCGCCGGGCGGCATGGACCCGCGAGGCGGACCCCGCGCTCCGCACGCTGCTGACCACCACCGCGCAGGCCCTGTCCGAGTACGGGCTCGGCAGCGCCATCGATCTCGTCGTGCCGGTCATCAACCACGTGGACGGGACCGAGGCACCCTACGTCGGCAACCAGCGTGCCGCGTACGACGCGCACCTCTCACGTCCGGGCACCGGGCTGTGGGTGTACCAGAGCTGCATGAGCCAGGGCTGCGCCTTCGGCACCAACGCCCCGGAGAACGGGGACGCCGGTGGCTGGCCCTCGTACATGGTGGACCGCAGTGCCGCGCGCAGCCGGGCCATGCCCTGGCTCGCGTGGAAGTACGACGCCCGCGGAGAGCTGTATTACGAAACCGGGCTGGCGCTCACGTCCGCGTGGACGGACCAGTTCCGCTTCAACGGCAACGGGGACGGGACGCTCTTCTACCCGGGCACGCCGGACCGGATCGGCGGGCAGACCACCGTCCCGCTGCCGTCCCTGCGCCTGAAGCAGATCCGGCTCGGGCAGCAGGACTACGAGTGGCTCAAGCTCGTGGCCGACGCGGGGGATCCCGCCTTCGCCCGCAGGGTGGTGGACGAACTGCTGCCCTCCGCCTCCCAGGTCACGGACGATGGCGCCCGCTTCGACCAGGCACGTTCCGCGCTCGTGCAGCGCTACCTGGAGCTCACGCGCGCGGCCGTCCCCCCGACCCTGGGCAACCCCACCGTCGCAGCCACGGGAGATGGGCCGGCGAAGGCGGGCGGCTGCAGCGCCGCGGGGTGGGGGAGCTCATGGGCGTGGCTGGGGTGGATGCCGGGGCTCGCGCTCATCGTGCGAGCAGGGCGTCGAGTGCGCCGGGCGCGTCGAAGCGCGTGAAGGCGCGCGTGGCACCGGCAGCCTCCAGCTGCGCCACGGAGTAGCTGCCGGTGGCCACCGCCAGGCACTCGGCGCCCAGGGCCTGCGCCGCCGCAATGTCCTTCGGCGTGTCGCCGATGATCACCACGCGGCACGCCTCGAGCGGCACCCCCAGCCGTGCTGCCCCGCGCACAGCCCCCACGCGGATGAGCGCGGGGCGATCCTCGTGATCACACCCGAACCCGCCGAACGAGAAGGGCGCGTGGAACTCCACGCGCTCGAGCTTCGCCCGTGCCCCGGCGCGCACGTTCCCGGTCCCCAGTCCCACCGCCACGTTCCGCTCCCGGCCCGCCGTCTCCACGGCCTCGCGCATGCCGGGCAGCAGGCGCACCTCGCCGTCCTGTGCAGAGCGGAGCTCCCGCGCGAGGTGTTCCAGGTAGCGGTCGAGGAGCCCTTGCACGGCCCGGTCCGTCACCGCGGCCCCGAGCCCCTCGAGCCCCATCCGGAAGATCCGGAGGTCCGTCATCCCGTCCAGGGGGAAGGCGCACGCGTCCTCCCGCCCGTGGACCTCTGCGAACGCCCGCGCGAGCGCACGGCGACCGGCGCCACCGGTGGTCAACAACGTCCCGTCGATGTCGAACAGGAGGACGGTGGGCTTCACGGGAACGTCCTCCTCCGCCGGGAGGCAAACCCGAGCAGTCCCGCCAGGGCCCACCACGCGGCCGCGCTGGGGGTGACGCCACACCCGCACCCCGCCGGGGTGCAGACGGGGCCCGTGGACGAGTCCACGCACTCGTACCCCTCGGAGCAAGAGAGCGACGCGTCGCAAGGAAACCGGCAGCTGCTGTCCACGCACACCGCGCCGCCGGGACAGCTGTACGGCACTGCGCCGATCAGTCCGCAGGGGCCGCCTTCTCCGCTCACCTCGTCCGCGCAACCACAGATGCCCTGGGTGCCCTCCACGGCGACACACGCAGCGCAGGTACCTGCGTTCACGTCACACGGCCGGTAGCAGCGGCCGTTCCAGCAGGTGAGACCAGATGGGCACGTGTCATTCACGCACGCGCCGCACTCGGTCCCCGAGTTCTGCTCCGCGGGGAGGCACACCGCGTCCGGCCCCGGCTGCCCCCCGGTGTCGAGGATGGAGCCACACGTCTCGTTGCCGCCACACGCGAACCCGCCGCAGGCGCTGCAGCTGCCGCCCTGGCCCGCGCCCGCGCAGCAGGCCCGGCAGTACGCCTCGTCGTACGTTCCCACGCACACGCTGCAATCGCCGCAGAACAGCGAGACCTCGCAGCGGTCACCCGGATTGCCCGTGGCGGTGCACATCCCGCCCGAGCAGACGTACCCGACGGCGCAGTCCCAGTCCCCGCCGCACTGCGACTGGGGGCACGTCGTCCCGGCCGGGACGCAGTACTGCTCGTAGCAGGTGTAGCCGGGACCGCACTGCGCGTCGCCCGTGCAGGCGCTCGAGCAATAGTTCTGCCGCCCGGTCGTCAGGCAGATGCCCGATCTGCAGTCGCTGCCGGTGGTGCGGAACTGGCAGAGATCCGGCGCGCCGGGGGCCACGAGGCATGCAGACGTGGCAGCTCCCGTGGGCGTCCGCGCGGCCTGGCAGGTCAGCCCGGAGGGACAGCTCGCACCGCTGCTGCAGTCCACCGTGCAGAGCAGGCCCGAGCCCCCGGAAGCACCCCGGCACGCGAGCCCGGCGCCGCACTGGGTCGTCACCGTGCAGGGCGTTCCCTGCTGCCCGGCGCTCGTACCGGGATACACGTTGCACACGTCCGTGATGTCGGACGTGTTGAGCGCCTGCTTCTGCACCCCGAGATCCACCGTCGGGAACATCACGGAACCGGGATCATTCTCCGTGTGGTGGAGCCCGAGGAAATGGCCCGCCTCGTGCGTGGTGACGCTCTCGAGATCGTAGGCGCTGGACTGCCCCGTGATCGACCACGGCTTGTTGTTGTTCATCTCCATGTCGGCGTCGAAGATCTCCCCCGTGCCCGTGTAGAAAGTGGTCGTCGTCATCGCGAGCGTGTTGGACGGGTACTGCCAGTTCGAGCCGCCGAGCCACAGCATCCGGTTGACCCGGTCCATGCCGTCCACGGCGTCCAGCCCGGTAGGGGAGGTGAAGGTCCCGCCGTACTGCACCTGGTAGCTGGTGCAGCTGATCTCCTCGGAGGTCCAGTGGCGGTACGAGGCCCGGATGACCGGCATCACCTGGGTGCTGAACCCGGACGGGATGTTGTTCACGCCTGCGTGCGGGTACACGACGTAGGTGGGGACGCTGAACCACCGGTGGCCGGACGGAACCGCGAACGCCGCCACGCTCCAGGCGCCCAGGGCCAGCACGCACAAGCGCACGGAGTTCCTCACCGGCCACCCGCCTTGCCCGCGACCGCGCGGCGAACCCTCGAGACCAACGCGTCGACGGGGCCGAGGTCATCCGGTCTACCCGGCCGCCGAACCAGCCCCTTCCGCGGGGCATAGAGCCCCACGCCGCGCGTGTCCCGGACGGCGTGCCGAGGGGCGCCGAGAGGCCGCCGCTGGATGCCGAACTTTCCGAGCGACATCCCGCTCACCACGTACACCCAGCCATTGTCCCCGGGGTGCTCGAGGAAGAGCAGGACCTCTTCGCCCGGCTCGAACCGC
>JBDLRJ010000336.1:0-28074 GCA_039800145.1 Pseudomonadota bacterium
CCCCCCCGAAGCCCAGCCCCGTGAGGGTGAACGCCTCTCCGCCCGCGTACACCGTCGTCACGGTCATCTGGTTTTCCGTGAGGGTGCCCGTCTTGTCCGAGCAGATGACCGTGGTGCTGCCCAGGGTTTCCACGGCCGGGAGCCTCCGGATGAGCGCGCCGCGCCGGGCCATGGAGGAGACGCCCACCGCGAGCAGGATGGTGACCGCCGCCGGGAGCCCCTCGGGGATGGCGCCCACCGCGAGCGCCACGGCTGCGTTGAACGTTTCTGCAAGCGGGGCGCCGCGCCACCGGAGCACGCCCATCATCAGGACCGCGAGCCCGAGGATGAGCCACACGAGCAGCTGCGAGAGGTGCGCGATTCGCCGGGTGAGCGGTGTCTCGAGCGCGGTGGTGGAGGCCATGAGCCCTGCAATCCGCCCGGCCTCCGTGGCGTTGCCCGTCTCCACCACCACGCCGCGCGCGACGCCGTACGCCACGGCCGCACCGGCGAACGCCATGTTCTCCCGGTCGCCCACGCCCGTGTCCGCGGGGAGCACCGACACGCGCTTGTCCGTGGGCAGCGACTCGCCCGTGAGCGCGGACTCCTCCGCCTTGAGATCCTTCACCTCGAGCAGGCGGAGGTCCGCGGGCACCGTGTCCCCGGACTGCAGCGCCACCACGTCCCCGCGCACCAGCTGCTCGCTCGGGACGCGGCGCAGCTGCCCGTCCCTCAGCACCGTGGCCTCCGTCACCAGCGTCCGCGACAGGGCCGAGATGGACTGCTCCGCCCGGTACTCCTGGAAGAAGCCGATGAGCCCGTTGACGACCACGACGGCGGAGATGACCGCGGCGTCCACGTAGTCGCCCAGGTACACGGACAGCGCACCCGCCCCGAGCAGCACCACCACCAGCGGTTGGAGAAACTGGTCCGCGAGGCTGCGGAGCCAGGGGGCGCCCCGCTTCGCGGTGAGGAGGTTCAGCCCGTCGCGCGCGAGCCGGGAGGTTGCCTCCTTCGAGCTCAGCCCCCCTGCGGAGGACGACACCGCCTCGAAGACGGAGGCGGGTTCCAGCGCGTGCCACGGGCGACGGGGCGGGGGGGAGGCCATGGAACTCAGCCCTAGTCGAACCCGGCCGGGGACGCACCCCCTCCAGGCGCACGAAGCCCCCGCACCGTTGGTGCAGGGGCCCCGGGTGCTGCGCGGGCGTGTCTCAGCCCACGATCGGACGGGTGGCGAACCACACGTCCTCGGTCATCTGCCTTCGGCCGTTGCGGACGAAGTCCGAGCGCATGAGCGTCTCGCCGCGGGCGTTCTTCTCGGTGTGCATCCGGGTGGAGACCTCCGAGACCCCCAGCTCCGCGAGGCTCTTGAGTTCCCCCTTCTCGAGCTTCGCGTCCCCGTCGTCCACCCACACCTTGAGCCCCGCGAGCTCCTTGCCGGCCAGCTTCCCGTCGCGGTTGGCGTCCAGCGTCGCGAGCTTGTCGTACCCGTTGGCGAACGCGCCGCCCTGGTCGCCGAAGAGCCGCTTGCCGTTGATGTCCTTGCCGGTGCGCATCGCGGCGCTGGCGCCGCCGTCGCGGTCGTCCACGAGGAGCCCATCCCCCCCGGACATCCACTCGGTGTGCTCCCGGGTGCCGTCACCGTCCACGTCGAACTGCACCGTGCGCCCCACCTGGCCGTTCACGCGCTTCTGCGCCGTTGACACGCCCGTGGTCCCGATGCGCCCGTCGCCGGTGAGATCCAGCGCCACGGGGGACTTGAGGAAGGTGTTCTCCACCTCGTAGCTGCTGCCGCCCACGTCCAGCTGGCCGCCGCGGCCCAGCGTCTCCGGGCCCTTGCGGGAGACGGTGTTCTCGTTGTCTCCCACGCCGCGCTTCTCGAGGTGGCCCGCCACGCCCAGGCCCTTGTTGGCCTTGATGTCCGCGGTGGCCTTCTCGTCCAGGATCTTCCCGTCCGCAGACACCACCAGCGACCGGCCGGAGGCCACCTTCCGGTTCAGGTCCTCCTTCGAGAACTTGCCGATGTCGATGTTCGCCCCCGCCTTGCGGGCGTGCTCGATGAGGCTCTTCAGCGTGCGCGGGCGCCTCTGGTTGCCGAGCACGAACACCTTCGAGGGAGAGGATCCATCCGTCACCGTGGGCGAGGAGCCGTCCGTCACCGGCGCGCTGCCATCCTGCGCCGCGCCCTGGCTGGTGCCTGCGGACGAACCGTCCGCCACGCTGCCGTTGTCATGGCCGCCCGAGCCCTGGCCGGCGCTGCCGCCCAGTCCGAGCGAGCTCAGCATGTTCCGCAGCATGTCCATGACCTGGCTGAACAACCCCTGCAGCTCCGAGGGCGCTGCCGGGCGGGGTGCACGCGGCTGGGTCGGCGCGGAGGGAACGCGCTGCTGCACGGGGGCCTGCGCGGTGCGGACCAGGTGGGACTGCGCGGTGAGCGGGGCGCGAACGGGGAGGCGGTTGGAGATCATGACGGCGTCCTTTGGGATGGTGAACCTGGATGGGTTGTCGCACCGGGGTGACACCGGGTTGCGTGGCCACGGTTCATTTTCCGTGGCTGGGGGCGCTGAGAAACGAGCGGCAGCGCAGGGCCCCGGTAGACTCCGCGCCCCTGCCAGGAGGAAGTGCCCTTGCTCGCCCCCCAATCCCCGGATGCCTCACTCTGCGTGGCGCTCATGGATCTCGCCACCCGTGGGTGGGACCACGGGGCGGACGCGTTCCTCGTCGGAATTGTACGGCTCCGAGCGCACGGCGTTCGCCTGGCCCGGTACGAGCAGTGGCTCGCCATCTCGCACCCGCTGCTGTCGGGCGGCAGGTTGCTGTGGACCCCCGGGTCAGGCGGTCAGTGGGCGGTGGAGGTCCAGGGCCAGTACCTGGTGGAGGACATCTCCGAGCGGCGTGGCGGAGGCAACCCGCTGTACCGCGACCAGCGCCGGCCGCTCGCGGAGGCGTGGTGGGTGGACCGTCTCTCTCCCGGTCTGCTCCAGCGCGCGAGGGATCCGGCGGTCCTCCTCGAGGCGCCCCTGGATGCCTCCGAGCTGGGCCGTCCGGGCGCGCTCCTGTGCGGCGTGGATTTCGGGGGGCCGCAGCGGGCGGTGCTGTTGTTCGTCCCGGAGGACCCGGCCGGCTTCACCGCGGACGAGCAGCGCCGCATCCACACCTTCGCCTGGGCCATGGCATCCGTCGGGCGTGCCCACCGGTGGCGCGCGCTGTCGGCCGTGCTCGCGCGGACCTACATCGGGCCGCAGACGGGGCTGCGCGTGCTCGGCGGACAGCTTCGGCGCGGAGACCTGGAGCGGCGCCACGCCGTGGTGTGGTTCAGCGACGTGCGCGGCTTCACCGAGCTGTCCACCCGCGCCACGCCCGAGCAGGTGGTGGAAGTCCTCAACGGGGTGTTCGAGGCGCTCGGGCGGGAGATCTCCCGGGGCGGAGGGGAGATCCTCAAGTTCATCGGTGACGCGGTGCTCGCCATCTTCCCCTACGCCGAAGAGGCCGGGGCGGCGGACGCCGTGGGGCGTGCGCTCGAGGCGGCCCGCGCAGGGCTGGCGCGGCTTCCGGAAGGCGTCCGGGTGGGCATCGGCCTGCACCGCGGGGAGCTGGCGTACGGCAACATCGGCGCGTCGGACCGGCTGGACTTCACCGTCATCGGCACCACGGTGAACACGGCGAGCCGGATCGAAGGCATGACGGGCAAGCTCGGCATGCCGCTGCTCTGCTCCGCGGACGTCGCCGCGTGCGCGCCGCGGTCGTGGACCCGCGTGGGGGCATTCGAGCTGAAAGGCCTGTCCGGCGAGACGGAGCTGTTCGCGCCTGCCGAGCCCAGCGAGGGTTGAGCGCGCCATCCAGGCCCCCGCTTGCGCCCGTTCTCCGTGGACTGCCACGCTCGCCGCGTGAGCACGCCCGTCCGCGTGGGAGGTGTCGATCTCGGTGCGTCGTGGAAGACGACCGGCTCGGCGGAGCTTGCCTTCACGACCGGGGAGGCGGGCCGGTTCGTGTCCTGCCGGCCGGACGCCGTCGCGTGGCCGCAGCGGCCCATCACCGCCGCAGAGATGGCCGCCGCCATCGACACGTGGGCGCACGGCTCGGGCCTCCGCGCGGTGAGCATCGACGGGCCGCAGGCCTGGAAGGATCCACGCGAGGTGCATCCCGGCGTCGGGCGTGCCTGCGAGTACGCGTGCAAGACGCCGGGGAAGACCGGGCGCCACGGCGTGTCCTTCCCGCGCACGTGGCTCAAGTGGATCTGCTTCAGCATCGAGCTGTTCCACCACCTGCGCGCGCTCCCGCACGTGGTCGTGGCGAACTCGGTAGAGCCCTCGACCCTGCAGCCCCTGCTGCCGAACGGCTACTACGTGCTCGAGTGCTTCCCGACGTCCGCATGGCGCAGCTCCGGGCTGCGTCCGCTCCCGGGCCACTCGAAGGCGCCGCCCCCCGTGGTGGAGTCGCACGCGCGCGCCCTCTGGGAGGCCTACGGTCTCCCGGACTGGCGTGGGCTCCAACACCACGATCACCTTCAAGCCGTGGTGGCGGCCCTGGCCGGGGCTGCACTCGTGGGAGGCCCCTGCGTGTCACGTCCGTCCGGGGTCCCCGCGCGTCGCATTCCAGGTGACGCGGGTTCGCCGGAGCACTGGACCGAGGGCTTCATCTACGACGTCTCGCCTCGCCCCTGAGCCGTCGGGTCAGCGCTCGTTGAAGCCGCGCCCGGCGAGGATGTCCGTCGCGCACCTGTCCACGCGCCGCTCCCGCGTCTCGCTCTGCTTGGCCCCCGAGACGTGGAGGACGTGGCTGCGCTGGCGTCCCGGCGTGAGCGACGCGAAGGCCTTTCGCAGCTCCGGGTCCGCGGCGAGCCTTCGCGCGAACTCCTCGGGCACGGGCTCGCGCTCCTTGCTCGGCGCGATCTTCGTCCCGGCGCGCTCGAGCGCGAGGGCCTGATCGAGGAAGCGCTTCACCTGCGTCCGCTTCGCCTTGACCTCTTCGAGCGAGGTGAACTTCAGGTAGCGCGCGAACCGCGAGTTCGGCCCGGGCGTCACGAGCAGCCCTTCCGGGTCCTCGAGCGCCGCGCCCTTGAAGAACTGCAGCGCGCAGAACGCCTTGAACGAGGAGATCATCACCACGTTCTTCCCCCCGAGCGTGTAGCAGGGAGATCCCCACTTCATCTCCTCCTCGAGGCCCGCCGCGAGCACCAGCGCGCGCAGGGCCTCCAGGGGCTTCGTCCACAGCAGCACCTTGCACTGCGGCGTCTGGTAGTGCTCGCACCTTCCGCAACCGTCCCGGAGGTACGCCTCCACGCCCGTGGTGTTCATGCCGTGACCCCTCAGGGACAGCTGGCGGCGGGCAGCTGCACGGGGAACAGGCCGAAGAGCGGGTTCTGCGCGAGACGGGCCCGGTCTTCAGCATTCCAGGCGGTGTTCGGGTACTGGGTGTAGCCCAGCCACATCAGGTCCCCCGCGTCGCACGAGGAGAGGCCCGCGTCGCACCCGGTGGGGTGGGGGACTCCGAGCGCGTGGCCCAGCTCGTGGCCGAGCCCGCCCACCCACCGGCACACCGGCTCTACCGGGCGGGGAGCGCCCGTGCAGGTGTCGGTCCCGGCCTGGCCGAGCAGCCCGAGGATGTCGTGTGCGGGGAGCACCGCCACGCCCGTGCCGCCCGGCACCGCGGCGCCGCCGTAGAGGCTCCCGCACGCAGGCTCGGCGTCCACGTAGATGATCCACGCGCGGCGCGGCTGCGCGAAGTTGCCCCCCACCGCGGCGAACGCCTCCGACACGGCGTTGTCCTGGAACGTCGTCGTCGAGGAGGCGCTGCCCGGCGGAGGGGTGTTGAAGCCCGCCGCCGTGCGATTCACGGGCACCACGCGGATCACCGGCTCGTCCACGATGGCGAACGTCCGCCCGTCGCCGGCGCGGGCCGTCCACGACTGCACCGCCTGCAGCGCCTGCTTCATCTTCGCGGCTGCCCCCGGTCGCTCGGCGCGGTCGGAGGGGACCAGGTACACGATCGACACGCCTTCCACGCGGCGGGCGCCCGCGGCAGCCCCGGGCAGCTGCACCACCACCACCGCGCTGCCGGGCACCCAGCCGCTGGTCGTTCCGTGGCGGACCTTGTACCAGCCCGCGGGCGCCCCGCTCGCCGCCATCGCCGTCACGCGGGCCCCGCGCGCCAGCGCTCGCCGGGAGGTGGCGTTGGCGCGGGGTGCGGCGCGCAGCCGCGTGGGCATCACCACCTCCATCGTGGCGCCGGCGGGCACCGGGACCGAGAGGCCGCCCGTGGAGATGTCGACCCCCTCGAAACCGGGGACCTCGCCTCCCACCTCCACGTCCGCGGGACCGCAGGCGGCAAGGCAGAGGACGACGACGGCCAGGGACGTGAAGGGCCTGTTCACGGGTCGTACCCTAGCCTTCCGCCGCGCCGGCTTCTCGGGCCTGCGGCTGCCAGTGTCGCGCCCCGGCGCCATGGGAGGTGCCCGGCGCACCCGGCGCGTCAGACGCGCTCGAGGATGGTGCGGAGCAAGCGGTAGCAGTTGCCCACCGAGGCGATCTCCACGCGCTCACCCGGTGCATGCGCGCCGCGGATGGTGGGACCGAACGAGACCGTGTCCAGCCCGGGGTATTTCGCCCCGATGATCCCGCACTCGAGCCCGGCGTGGATGACCCTCACGTGCGAGTCCGCCTGGAACGTGTCCCGGTACACCGCCTGGCAGGTGGCGAGCAGCTTCGACGACGGGTTGGGCTTCCACCCGGGGTACTCACCGGACAGCTGGGCCGAGATGCCCCGCGCCTCGAAGTGCGCGGCGATGGCGCGCCCGAGCGCGAGGAACTCTGCGTCCACCAGCGACCGCACCATGAGGTTGGCCTGGCCCTTCTCCGGGGAGAGGCGCACCACGCCGAGGTTGTTCGACGTCTCGACCACGCCCGGGACGTCCGCGCTCATGCGCGCCACCCCGAACGGCGCGGTGCCCAGCGCATCCAACCAGCGCCGCGAGGCCTCCGCGGGCACCAGCTGCTCGGCGCTCGCAGGTCCGCCGACCAGCTCCAGCCCTGCCTCCTGGTCACCGAGCTCCTGGCGCAGCCTCGCCTGCTCGGCCACGAGAACCGCGGGGAGCTTCGCCGCAGCCCCGGCAGACATCACCACCACCGCCGTCGCCTCGCGCGGGATGGCGTTGCGCGCCGTGCCGCCGTCGAACGTCGCCAGCCGGACGCCGTCGCCGAGACGCTGGAGTACGTCCACCAGCGCCCGGATGGCGTTGCCGCGGCCTTCGTGGATGTTGATGCCCGAGTGTCCCCCCTGCAGTCCGCGCACGGTGAGCGCCACGGCGACGTGACCGGAAGGGAGTGGCTCGGGGCGGAGCCTCTCGCCCACGTCCACGTCGAGGCCGCCTGCGCAGCCCAGGTAGAACTCGCCCCACTCTTCCGTGTCCAGGTTGAGCATCAGCCGCCCCTCGAGCGCGTTCGGCTCGAGCCCGTGGGCGCCGGTCATCCCGGTCTCTTCGTCGACGGTCAGGAGCACCTCCAGCGGGCCATGGGCGAGCGTCTCGTCCTCGAGCGCCGCGAGCGCCAGCGCCACGCCGAGTCCGTTGTCCGCCCCGAGCGTCGTCTCGGGGGCCACCATCCAGCCGTCCTGGACCACGGCGCGGATGGGATCCTTCGTGAAGTCATGCGCGCTGTCGCTGTTCTTCTGCGTCACCATGTCCAGGTGGCCCTGGAGGATGACGCCGGGCGCCGCCTCGCGGCCCGCGCGCGCGGGCTTGCGGATGACCAGGTTTCCCACCGCGTCCACGCGCGTCTCGAACCCGCGGCCGCGCGCCCAGGACTCGACCGCTTCACGGACCGCGCCCTCGGCCTTCGAGGCCCTCGGGATGGCACAGAGCGTGGCGAAGTGATGCCAGACAGCGGCAGGGGCGAGCGCAGAGAAACCAGGGGCAGGGATGGTCGTGGTCACGGGCCGTTTCTGCGTCCAAATGCGTCACCGCACAAGCCCCGGGACGGACCCGTCGCTGCGTCCGCTGGACGGCCCACGTGACCTTCTCCACACTGCCGTGCATGGGCGTCCGTCTCCTCCCTTCCTCGCTTGACCTGCCGGGGCTCCGGGCCAACGGCGAGGACATCCGCTGCGACCAGGCCTCGGGCTGCTGCTCGGTGGTGGACGGCTCCCGCAAGGTCGAAGGGCGCTGACGTGGCACGCCTGCTTCCCTGGGACGGGCAGTCGCTGCCGCTCATGCTGGCCCCCATGCAGGGGGTCACCAACCGCGCGGTGCGCCAGGTGTTCGCCCAGTGGGCGAGGCCGGACGTGCTCTTCACCGAGTTCATGCGCACCCGGCCCGGGGGGGACAGCGGCGCGGCGCGGTTGTCGGACGGGGACCTCGCGGACGCGAAGGCCTCCGAGCACGGCGTCCCGCTCGTGGTGCAGCTCATCGGGCGCGAGCGCGAGCAGCTCGTGGAGGCAGCGCACGCCGCGCAGGGGGCGGGGGCGGTGCACCTCAACCTGAACATGGGCTGCCCCTACGGCCGGATGAACGTCGGCTGCGGGGGTGGAATGCTCGAGCGGCCGGAGGCGCTCCCCTCCATCCTGGGCGCGCTGCGGGAGGCCATCTCTGGCACGTTCTCCATCAAGGTCCGCGCGGGGTACTCGGACCCGGAGCAGATTTTCTCCTTGCTGCCCGTCTTCGAAGAGGCCGGCGTGGACTTCCTCGTGGTGCACGCGCGCACGGTGGAGCAGCGCTACGAGGGACAGGCAGACCACCGCATCACCGCGCGCGTCGTGAAGCAGACGCGTCTCCCCGTCATCGCCAACGGCGACATCTGCACCGCGGAGGGAGGGCGCCGCGTGCGCGAGGAGACGGGTGCCGCGGGACTCATGCTCGGGCGTGGAGCGCTGAAGGATCCGCTCCTGTTCGAGCGACTCCGGGGGCGGGCGACCGGCGCTCCCTCCGAAGAAGAGCTGCGCTTCGCGCACCAGCGATTCCTCCGCGAACTCGCGCAACGGTACGGCACCCTGTTTTGCGGCGACGCCCAGGTGCTCGCGAAACTCAAGAGTTCCCTCGCCGTGATGGAGGTGCCGGAGGACAGCAGGCCCTACCGCGCGCTGCGGAAGGCAAAGAGCGTGGAGGCCTTCTGCGAGGCGGTGGAGGCGCTCTCGGCCTGAGCGCACGGGGAGGGCGTTCGTTCGTTGGGCGCTGCTCAGCCGGGGGCCGGTGAGCGGCGCTTGAACCCGGTGCGGCGCGGCGGGCGCTTTCGGCTCCCGTGCTTCTTCATCACCTCTGCCGCCTGCTTCCGTACCTCGGGCATCCGGCGGAAGGCAGAGATGCGCTGGCGCGCGAGGGACACGGCCTCCCGGTGGTCGACGATCGGCGCCGGGTAGTCGCGGCCCACCACGCACCCGGACGCCTGCTGCAGCAGGGGCGGCAGGGCCCAGGGTTCCGCGAGGAACCCGGCCGGGACGCGCGCGAGTTCCGGCACCCAGCGGCGGATGAACACGCCCGTCGGATCGTGGTCCAGCACCTGCTTGGTCGGCGAGTAGATGCGCAGCGTGTTGATGCCGGTGGTGCCGGACTGCATCTGCACCTGGCTCCAGTGGATGCCCGCCTCGAAGTCCAGGAAATGCCGCGCGAGGTGCAGGCCGGTGCGGCGCCAGTGGAGCCACAGATCGTACGAGGCGAACGACACCAGCATGGCGCGCATGCGGAAGTTGATCCACCCGGTGGCGAGCAGCGCG
Source organism: Pseudomonadota bacterium (assembly GCA_039800145.1). Classification (GTDB taxonomy): domain Bacteria; phylum Myxococcota; class Myxococcia; order Myxococcales; family Myxococcaceae; genus VGRA01. Next base: position 9,682 of record JBDLRJ010000336.1, read on the forward strand.
CGCATGCAGGCATCCACCATGGGGTAGCCCGTCTCGCCGCGCGCCCACGCAGCGAAGCGATCCTCGCTGAAGTCCGCTTCGCGGAGTCCGTCCAGGGCGCGGTTGAAGTTGCGGAACTCGATGGCCGGCTCGCTCTCCAACTTCTGCATGAAGTGGCAATGCCAGCGGAGGCGCGCGTCGAACGCGCGCAGGGACGTGCGCCACCGGGCCGCCTCGGGAGAGCGCTCCTCGGCCAGCCCCCGGCGCCGCGCCTCCACCGCGTGCGCCACCTGCTTCATGGACAGGTGCCCGTGGGCCAGCGCCACGGAGAGCCGGCTGCAGCCGTCCCACGCCGTGACCGGGCTGGACATGGCGCGGGCGTAGTCCTGGCCACGTGAGTCCAGGAACGACGCGAGCGTCGCTTCTGCCGCGCGCACGCCACCCTCCTGCACCTCGTGCTTATCGCTGCGCTCGAGACCCAGCGATGCCTCGTCCGGGACGGGGCCGGGGTCGAGCCCGGACCAGCGCACGGCGGGGAGGGCGCGCGGGGCGGGCAGCACCTGGGCGCGCATCCGCTCCTCCCACCGGCGGGCCCAGCCGTCGCGCGCCGCCAGCCGACGGACCACGCCCGTCTGTGGGAACTCGTGCCAGGGGATTCCCTTCTCGCGGCACCAGTGGGCCACGCGCTTGTCCCGCGCGTACGTGACGTCGTTGCCCGTCTCCTCGTGGCTGAACAGCGCGGCGAAGGGCCGCTCGCGGTGCAGCGCCTCGAACGCGCCGGGCAGGCTGCCGACGCGGATGACCAGCTCTCCGCCGAGCCGGCGCAGCTCCTCCCGGAGCTCCGCAAGGCCCTGCGACAAGAACGCGACGTGGGAGGGATGCGTCTCAGGCTGGGCCAGCCACTCCGGCTCCACCACGTAGAGCACGAGCACGTCCCCGCGCGCGCAGGCCTCCACGAGCGGGCGGTGGTCCTCCGTGCGCAGGTCCCTCTTGAGCCAGACGACGTTCATTCTTCTGGAGTAGCGGCCGTGGCCCCGGGCCACATGGGAAACATTGCCTCCCTGCGCTGTTTCCCCGGCACCCACCGAGTCACACCCGCGCGTCCGGACCGTCTCGGTGTTACGCCTGTCGCCGGTCACGACGCCCATGCAGTCGCACTCAACCCTCGTCGCGGAGCTGGGCCCCACCAACACGGGGAAGACGTGGCGTGCCATCGAGCGCATGCTCGAGCACGACAGCGGCATGATCGGGCTGCCGCTGCGCCTGCTCGCGCGGGAGGTCTATGACCGGGTCACCGCCCGCGTCGGTGAAGCGCGGGTCGCGCTCGTCACGGGAGAAGAGAAGCGCGTGCCGGCCCACCCCGCGTACTGGATCTGTACCGTCGAGGCGATGCCGGTGGACCACGCGGTGGACTTCCTCGCCGTGGACGAGATCCAGCTCTGCGCGCACCGGGAGCGGGGACACGTCTTCACGGACCGCCTGCTCCATGCACGCGGGCGCCGCGAGACGTGGTTCCTGGGGGCCGAGTCGATGCGCCCGGCGTTGCGCGCGCTGTTTCCCGGGGTGACGTTTCGGCGCAGCGAGCGGCTCTCGCAGCTCCGGAGTTTCGGGGCGTGCTCCCTGAAGAGCCTCCCGCCGCGCTCGGCCGTGGTCGCGTTCTCCGTCGACCGGGTCTACGAACTCGCGCACGCGCTCAGGGAGCTCCGCGGCGGCGTGGCCGTGGTGCTCGGCGCGCTCTCCCCGCGCACGCGCAACGCGCAGGTCGCCCTGTACCAGGCCGGGGAGGTGCAGTACCTCGTCGCCACGGACGCGGTCGGCATGGGCTTGAACCTCGACCTCGAGCGGATCGCCTTCGCGTCGACCTCGAAGTTCGACGGCTTCGAGCAGCGGCCGCTCGCCGTGGATGAACTGGGGCAGATCGCCGGCCGGGCAGGCCGCCACGTGAAGGACGGGGCGTTCGGGACGCTCACGACGACCCCCGCCCTCTCGCCGCGGGTCATCTCCGCCATCGAGGCGCACCGTTTCCCCTCGGTGGAGCGGCTGGTGTGGCGCAACGCGGAGCTCGATTCCTCGAGTCCCCGCGCGCTGCTGGACTCCCTCTCGGCCGCGCCCGACCGGGAGCTCTTCACCCGCGTCGAGCGCGCCGACGACTTCGAGGCGCTCAAGGCCCTGTCGTGCGATCCCGACGTCGCGCGGCTCGCCTCCTCCTCCGAGCGCGTGGAACTGCTGTGGGACGTGTGCCGCATCCCGGACTTCCGCAAGGATCTCCTCGGGGAACACCTGCGCATCCTGAAGGACGTGTTCCTCCAGTTGGCAGCGGGCACGGGTCGGCTCGAAGAGGCCTGGCTGCACCGGAAGGTGGCGCCGCTCGACGATCTCTCCGGCGACCTCCACGCCCTGACGTCCCGGCTCGAGTCCATCCGGACGTGGACGTACATCTCGCACCGGTCTGCGTGGGTGACCGGCGCCGCACACTGGCAGGAGAAGACGCGCGCCATCGAGGACGCGCTCGGAGATGCGCTCCACCAGCGGTTGGTCGAGCGCTTCGTGCAGAGATCCGCGCAGGGGACGAGGCGCCGGAGGGCAGCGGCCCCAGCCCCCGGCGCGAGCGGTCCGTTCGCGGAACTCGCGCGGTACGTCGACCGGGGACCGGACCCGGAGGCATTCGTGCAGCGGGTGGTGGAGGCGCGCGTCGAGGCCCTGCAGGTGGATGAGCTGGGACGCATCTCCTTCGAGGGCGAGGGGGTGGGCAAGCTCGTGAGAGGCCAGGACCGGCTCAAGCTCGGGGTTGCGCTGGTGGACGCTGACGCGTGGAACGGCGGGCAGCGCGCCCGGCTCGAGCGGCGGCTCGCAGCGTGTGCCCGCGACGTGGTGTCGGCCGCCATGGGGGGCTTCCCTGCCGAGGCGCTCACCGCCGAGGGGCGCGCCGCCCCGCTGCGGGCCCTGGCGTGGCGCTTCGCGCAGGGACTGGGCATTGCGCAGAAGGACGCCGCGCTGCTCGAGCAGGTGCGTCTCCTGGACGCGGAGTCCCACCGTGCGTTGGAGGGGCTCGGCGTTCGGGAGGGGCGTCGGTTCCTGCTGGTCGAGGGGGCAACCACCCCGGTGGCGCTCGAGCGCCGGGCCGTGCTGACGGCGCTCTTCGAGGGGCAGCCGCGGCCTGCGGGCATTCCCGAAAGGGCGGTCGTGGGACGCGAGGTGATGGGAGGGCGGGACGCCCGGGCCTACGGCTACGAGTGGCTCGGCCCCGTCGCCGTTCGCATCGATGCGCTCGAGAGCATCCTCGCGGCGCTCGCGGATCCACGACGCCTGGACCAGCGGTTCGACCAACTCGGCGTCGAGGGGGCGTTGAGACCCCTGGTCGTGAAGCAGGCCACGCAGGCGCTGCGGAGCAGGTGAGCGGCGTCCGCGCCCGTCGCCAGGGGGCCCCAGGCTCGCCCGGGGTAGACAGCCCGGCGGCCCTGCCCGTCTGCGTCGATCCGTGAGCCCGTCAGCGGTTACGCGCCAGCAGTTGCTGCGCTGCCCTCTTCGCGAGGGGCCCGTGGCGCTCGGACGCCACCACCCGGCGCAGGGCTCGCTCGGCGCCTGGTGGCAGTGGCGTCATGCCGCCAAGAGACCACGCGGCCTGGAGCGCGATCTCGGGCGTTGCCAGCGCTTCGACGATGGCCTCGCGACACGCGTCACACCGCATCGCCGCGAGCGTGACCACGGCTGCGTCGCCTGCCAGGTCGCGGCAGTGGCCCTCCCGGTCCTCCTGGTACCGCTGCGTCGTGCGGTCGAGCGCGGCGAGGGCGGCGGCCTGCTTCTCCGGTGGAATGACGAAGCGCGTCTCCTCGGGGGATTCCCGCCCCAGCTGGGATGCCACGGCCTGGACTGCGAGCCTGTCGTCGAGCTGCTTCACGGCCCGTTCGCACGAACGCCTGCGCCCTTCCTCGTCAGCGGCGCGTGCCCGGAGAACGTTGACCACGTCCTGGGCTCGGGGCGCTGCGAGCGGGCCCAGCGCCTCGAGCGCCTGGAGCGCAGCGTAGGTGTCGGACGGCTCAGGCAGCAGGTCCGCCACGGGATCGACCACGCGCACATCGCCGCTTCGGCCGAGCGCCTCGATGAGCGAGGAGCGCAGCGGGATGACGCCGTCCCCCGTGTCGTGGTCCTTCGCGCCGGATGCGAGGGCGCGAAGCATCGCGGGGACCGCGGGCCGGGCAGCAGGCCCCAGCTTCGCGAGGCAACGCGCCGCGCCGGTGGGACAGGTCCACCGGTCCTCGTGCCGCGTGAGGAGCCACGCAAAGAGGCTCCTCGGCGGGCGCGGTGCGCAGGCGTCGAGGGGATCCGTCCCGAGGGGGCAGTGGTGCCCCTCGAGCTGCGCAACGATCTCCTCGAGCGGCGGCGGCGCGGTGTCGGACGGGTGCGCCTGGGACCGGGGCGCGCGGTCGCAGCCCATCGCCAGCGCGGTCATGCAGAGCACCACCACCGCTGACCGGATCCACGGGGCCATGAAGGGGCGGGCACCCGCGGTCGATACCGAGGTGTCCACTGGAGCCTGTTCTACCGGACGTTGCCCCGAGATGCCGCACCGGCGAAGCAGCCGCGGCCCGCCGGCGGTCGCGACGTGCTCCGAAAGGAGGTCTCCGGGGCACAGGCATCTCTGAAAGCAGTGGCAATGACTGGACGTACCCTTTAACCAGAGCAGGTGATCACCCGGATGTCGCCCCCCAACGGACCTGTCGCCTGCAATCTCCCATGCCTCGGGGAGAGGCAAGCGCAGATTTGCGGGGCGCGATGCTGACCGCCCCGCTGCTGCTGCTGGCTGCCCACCTCCTGGTGCAGGTTCCAGACGGCGGCGCCCCGCCCGTCGTGGTGCCGCCCGCGGTGTTGGAGGGGGCAGAGGCCATGTTCCCGGAGGCGGCGCGGGACGCGGGACTGTCCGGTGTCGTGGGACTCGAGGTGGACATCTCCGAGACGGGCACCGTCCTGGACGCGCGCGTGGTGGAGCCCGCGGGCAGCGGCTTCGACGAGTCGGCCCTCGAGGCCATCCGCCGCTACCGCTTCTCGCCCGCCACGGTGGATGGTGTCCCCACCCCGGTCCGCATCCGTTTCGATTACCGCTTCGACTGGACGGTGCCCCCCGCCTCCGCGCCGCCGGGCGAGGCCGTGGACGGAGGCTCACCGGCGCCTCCTGCGCGGCCCGCCGGAATCCTCTCCGGCAGGGTGGTGCAGCGCGGAACGCGCACGCCGCTCGTGGGCGCCGAGGTGGTGCTCCCCGAGGCAGGCCTCACGACGGTGACCGGCCCGGAGGGCCGCTTCGAGCTCGCGGAGGTGCCGGAAGGGGAGCAGCGCGTCGTGGTGGTGGCGCAGGGGCATGAGCGCTTCGAGACGCGGGAGGCCTTCAGCCCCGGCGAGCGGCTGGAGGCCACGTACTACGTGCGGCGGCTGCCGGGCAGCGGCTACGAGACCACCGTGCGCGACGTGCGGGAGCGCAAGGAGGTGACGCGCACCACGCTGCAGGTGGCGGAGGTGCAGCGCATCCCGGGCAGCCAGGGGGACACGCTCAAGGTGGTGCAGAACCTCCCCGGCGTGGCCCGCCCGGCTTTCAACGGCGGTGCCATTGCCATCCGCGGCACCACGCCCCAGCAGTCCGGCATCTACCTGGACGGCATCCGCATCCCCGTGCTGTTCCACTTCGTGGGGCTCACGTCGGTCTACAACTCGGACCTGCTCGAGGCGCTGGACTACCTGCCGGGCAACTTCCCGGCCGCCTACGGCAACGCGCTGGGCGGCGTGGTGGACGTCAAGAGCCGGCCGGGGCGGAAGGACCGGTGGGGGGGCACGGCCTCCGTGTCGCTGCTCGAGGCGAGCGGGCTCGTGGAAGGGCCCGTCGGGGACTCCGTGACCGTGGCGGTGGCCGGGCGGCGCAGCTACGTGGACGCGCTGTTGTCTGTCATTCCCGCGGGGGGGCCTGCGCAGCTGTCCGTGGCCCCGCGCTACTACGACGCCCAGGCGCGCGTGGAGTGGCGGGCCACGCCTCGCAACAGCTTCTCCCTGCTCGCGCTCACGTCGGACGACGTGTCCGAGACGGCCATCGACCGGCCTTCGAACGCCGACCCCAGCTTCGCGGGCACGTTCCTCGTGCGCACGCGCTTCGACCAGGTGCGCCTCCGCCACCGCTATGCCGGGGACCGCTGGCGCTTCGACACGCAGGCCATGGTGGGGCGGGGGGGCACCACGTTGAAGGTGGGCAACGCCTTCGGCCTCGACATCCAGTTCGTGGAGCAGACGCTGCGCCACACCACGGAGTACGCGCTCGCGGACTGGCTGACGCTGGCAGGCGGAATCGACGTCAACAACCAGCAGGCCACCGTGGTGGCGGACCTGCGCGAGGGGGGCGGCAACCGCGAGGGCGAGCCCAACATCCCCGGCGCGGCGCTCGAGCGCGTGCAAGCCACGGCCAGGGACTTCATCCAGTACTACCCGGCCACGTGGGTGGAGGCGCGCTGGAAGCCGCTGCCGGGGTTGCTGGTGGTCCCGGGAATTCGCTCCGAGTCCTACATCTACACGGAGCAGGCGCGTCCCCGGCGGGACTTCTCTCCTCGTATCGCGGCGCGTTGGGCGCTGGGCGACGCCTGGACGCTGAAGGGCGGCACGGGGCTGTACCACGCGTTCCCCTCGCAGGGAGACCCGACGTCCCGGTTCGGCAACCCGGAACTGCTCGGGTCTCGCAGCCACCAGTCCAGCCTCGGCGTGGAGTGGCGCCCCGCGCCGGCCTGGTTCGTCTCGGCCGAGGTCTTCTACAACCGGCTCAGCCGACTCACCGTCGCCTCGAGCAAGACGGTGGAGCGCAAGGGCGAGCAGGTGCCGGAGCGGCTGAACAACGACGGCGTGGGCCGCGTGCAGGGCGTGGAGCTCTTCGTCCGGCGGCAGCTGGCGGACCGCTTCTTCGGCTGGCTCTCGTACACGCTGTCCCGCTCGGACCGGATCGACCGCCCCGGCGAGCAGTGGCGCCCGTTCGACAACGACCAGACGCACGTGCTCACCCTCATCGCCAGCTACCAGCTGCCCGCAGGGTTCGAGCTGGGGGCGCGCTTCCGCTACGCCACCGGCAACCCGTTCACCCCGGCGCTCGGGGCGCGCAGGGATGATCTCTCGGACGTCTACATCCCGTTCTACGGCGCGGTGAACAGCGGGAGACTCCCGTCGTTCAACCAGCTGGATGTTCGCCTCGACAAGACGTTCACCTTCGAGCAGTGGACGCTCGAGGCGTTCCTCGAGGTGCTGAACGCCTACAACAACCCGTCCGTGGAAGGGGTGACGTACAGCTACGACTACCGCCAGCGCGCCTTCTTCACCGGCATCCCGCTCATCCCCAACCTGGGCGTGAAGGGGAGGTTCTGACGCATGCGCCTCGCGCGTTCCCACCTCGCTGCCGTTGCCCTGCTGCTGCTCGCTGCCTGTGACATGGGCTTCGAGCGCCAATCCCAGGTGAAGCGCCCGCGCGTGCTCGCCGTCCGGTCCGAGCCCGCGGAGCTCTCTGCACCGCTGTCGCCGGGCGGACCGCCGGCGGCCCTGCAGGTGCAGCTGTCCGCGCTCGCCGTCTCACCGGACGGTGGGATCCCCCCGGTGCGCTTCGCGCTGTGCCGACCGGCCAACCCGTACGCGGCGGACTTCGAGTGCCCCGGGGCGGATGGCCTGGAACTCCCGGACGGGCGGCTGTCGCTGGGCGATCCCGCCGTGCAGGCCTGGACGGGCATCACGCCGCCGCCTCCCGGCGTGCCCCTGCAGCCGGCGAGCATCCCGCTGTTCGTGGGCTTCGAGTGCGAGGGCGAGCGCGGCGTGAGGCAGCTCGCGTTCCGCTTCACGGATGCCCCCAACCGGAACCCCGAGTTGGTGGATCTCCAGCTGGACGGCGGGAGCCTGTCCGGGCCGCTCTCGTCCGGCGTGGAGGTGGAGATCTTCCCCGTGCTCGGGGAGGGGAGCCGCGAGACCTACGTACTCCCGGACGGCGGAACGCGCGTGGAGCCCATGGCCTACTCGTGGCACGCCACGGGGGAGGGGCTCGTGGGCTTCTTCCGTTCGCTCGCGCCCGAGCCAGGGGCGGAGGGGGATCTCTCGTCCACCCGCTACACGCCGGATGCCGGGGACACCTCCGTCACCTTCCACGTGGTCGCACGGGACGGCCGGGGCGGGACGGCCTGGATCTCCCGGACGGTCGAGGTGCGTTGAACGCAGGGCGCAGCGCCGCTGCCGCCCCGGCCGGGGCAACGCGCGACGCCTACCGCCCGCCGCGCGCTCACGACAACGGCTCGAAGGCGTGGGCGCCACGGAAGGGGTTGTCCCGAAAGTGGCGGAGGGGGTCCACCAGCCCGGGAACCGATGGCGCGCGGAACGCCTCGCCGTGGCTCACGCCGATCATGCTGCCGAAGTACCGGTCCCGTGCCTCGATGGCCGCGTACGCCCCCGGCGAGCCGATGAGCGTCACCGGGTCCGTGGCGGGTCGATGGACTTGGCTCGCGTAGCACGCCACCGCCTCCGCCTTGCGCGCCGAAGCGGCCGAGGTGTCGAAGATGAAGCTGGGCACGAAGCGGTGCCGTAGCTGGTAGTGCAGCACCTGCCCCGGGACGAAGCGCTCGGACGGCGTGGGCGTGCCGTAGTTCTTCAGCCCGGCGAGGAAAACCGCGCGCTGGAGCAAGCGCCCCGCCTCGGCGTGGTCCGGGTGGCGGTCTTCGATCCACGGGATGAGCAGCAGTTCCGGCCGGCGGCGCCGCAGCATCTCCACGACGCGGGACACCTGCCCGTCGTCGCGCGCGTCCACCGCCGCGTCCGGCAACGCGAGGTTCTCGCGGAAGGACAGCCCCATCACCTGGGCTGCTGCCTCGGCCTCGCGGGCCCGCAGCTCCGGCGTACCGTGCGTTCCACGCTCTCCGCGCGTGAGGTCCACCACCGCGGTGGAGTACCCGAGCTGCTGCAGCCGGATGAGACTGCCGCCGCAGAAGATCTCCGCGTCGTCGGGGTGGGGCGCCACGCACAATGCGTCAACGAGGAAGTCGCTCATGTCTCGCGTACCTTGAATCCGGGGGTAAAGGGACGAGCCGCATTCACCCTGGACTGTAAGAAGGCCCGCGCGGGGGTACGCAAGGGACCTGCCATCAGCGTGCCGGGACGAGCGTGAACTCCACGCGCCGGTTGCGCGAACGCCCTTCCTCCGTGTCGTTGTCCGCGAGGGGTTGTGTGTCGCCCCGTCCCTCGATCTTGATGCGGGAGCTCTTCACACGCCGCGAGACGAGGAACCTCTTCACGGCCAACGCCCTCGCAAGCGACAGGCGCAGGTTCCGCTCCGGCTTGCCACGACCGTCCGTGTGCGCGACGACCGTCAGGCGGGTGCCCCGGTTCTTCTTCATCTCCCTTGCGAGCGCGGTGAGCGCAGCCCGTGCCTCCGGGGCCAGGCGGACGGAGAAGTGATCGAAGCGCACTGCGTCGATGACGCGCGGGGTCGGCGCCGGCGCCGGCGTCGGCTCGGGCGCAGGCGTCGGCTCGGGTGCAGGCGTCGGCTCGGGAGCAGGCGTCGGCTCGGGCGCAGGCGTCGGCTCGGGCGCAGGCGTCGGCTCGGGCGCCGGCGTCGGCTCGGGCGCAGGCGTCGGCTCGGGCGCAGGCGTCGGCTCGGGCGCAGGCGTTGGCTCGGGCGCAGGCGGAGGCACCGGGGACGGTGGCCGCGGAGGAGACCACGAGATGCCCAGCAGCAGTTCACCGTGCACGGCGAGCGGTCCTGCGCTGGGCGAGTGAGGTTGCGTGGCGAGAACGCGGAGGTCCGCCCGCAGGCGGAGCGAATCGTCCAGCCGGTAGAACGCGCCGGCTCCGAGGTGCGCCTCGGGATCGAAGTCCGTGCCCATCGCCCAGGTCATCCCGCCCAGGGCCCCGACGCCTGCAACGACGAACGGCTTGAATCCTGCCCGTTCCTGCGGGAGCGCAAGCAGCGCGTGGGCTCGGAGCGTTGCCAGGGTGCCCCACGACATGTCTGGGTCCAGCGTGCGGGTGACGGCAAGCGCTGCCTCGGCCTCGCCCGCGGCCCATGCCCGGAACCACCATGCGCCCCGGAGGCCCACCGTCGGGTTGATGGCCGTGAAGCCGTACCGGTCCGTCGCCGGGTCCAGCAGGTCGTGGTCGGGCGAGGGAAGGAGCACGCCGGCAAAGGCGCCCACCTGGACCCCGGTCTCTTCGGCGCGCGCGGTGCAGACGGGGGCCAGCGCGAGCAGCAGTGCCGTGGCCTGGCCTCTCGAGGTGGCAGTTACCCGCACGACCATGGAACGTTCCTGCATCACGGCGTGGCCGGCGGGACGCACTTGCCGATGGACGTGTTGCAGTTGTTGCTGGCGCACTGGCTGCTGTCCGCACATTTCTGGTTCAGGCCCAGCCCCACGCAGATCCCGTTGCTGATGGTGGGCGTGGTGTCGCCGTTGATGCTGCACACCTGCGGCCCCGTGGCGGGGCAGCAGGATTGCCCGTTTGCGCATTCCGCGCTCGAGGTGCAGGGGAGGCCGGGGGCCATGAGGAGGCCGGACGTGTCCGCGGGGTACGGACTTGGCTGCGGCGGGCTGGTGTAGGCCGGCGTCATGGAACTGCAGGCCGTGAACGTCGACGTCGCGCAGATGCCACTGGACGGGTTCATCATGACGGTGGTGCCCGTGCTGCCGCACCACACGATGGAGCGCTGCGGGACGGACACCAGGTCCGGGGATTCGCAGTAGGCGCTGCCCGTCCCCTTGTACCAAACGTTCCGGGCGATGTTGCTCATCCGCAGGTTGGCCGCGGTGACTCGCTTCGTGGTGGAGGTGCCGGAGACCATGTTCTGGCAGACCCCCGTGCGCATGTTCGCGAACGCGATGTTGCGCAGCCCGATGAAGCTCGTCTTGTCAGCGTACGTGCCGTACTGGAACGCCGTCTTGCTCGCCGCGTTGTGGGAGCCCATGATCTGCAGCAGCGGCTGGAAGGTGTCCGGGTCGAGCCCCTCGTTGCCGTTGCCCACCACCGTGAAGGCGCCCGTCGTTGGGTCGAGCGTGGCCGTACTGACGTTGAAGCCCCCCACGCCGTTCTGGGCCTGGGTGTAGATGCCCATCGCGGAGCTGCTGAAGGCCGTCGCCGTGCCTCCCTGCAGGTAGACGAACATCGGGCTCTCCACGCTGACGTGGCCGCTTCCCCACGAGAACCCGCCGCGCGTGTTTCCCCAGACGATGTTCCCGTAACCGTTGTCCGAGCGGAGGTAGACCGTCGTCCCCGTCTTCTGGATGCCCACGCCAAAGGTGCTCTTGGTGAACTCGTTGTCCACGAGCACCACCTCCGTCCCGGTTGCCGCCGTCGTCGTCACGTCTACGCCGCGCAGGAGCGTGCTGAAGCGGTTCCGCTTCGCCAGCAGCGATGACACCGAGGTCACCTGGATGCCCGTCAAGCTGGTCGTCCCGCTCAGCGCGAGCTCCTGCACCGTGGCCGCGACCTGGGACTTGGTGTCCGGTCCGCCCACGATCATCACCGCGCCGCCCCCGCTGATGCCGATGCTCGGTCGCGTCCCCGTGTTGCACGTCTTCACGGTGACGTGGGCAGGGACCACCTCGTCGCGGTGGGTCCGCAGGTAGCATTCCGGCGCGCAGCCCGTCACGGAGGAGAGGTCGCACGTGGGCTGCCCCGAGGGACAGGTACACGCCGGTCCACACCCGAGGGAATTCACCGCCGTTCCCTGGAGCTTCAGCGGGTAGTGGGTGGTGGTGGAGGTATCCGTCTGGTTGTACGTGCCCGGGGCAATCCGGACCATGGCGCGGTACGTGGGGTCGTATTCCGTCTTCGTGCAGGTGCCGCCGGTGCTCTCGATGCACGGCATGGCCAGGCTCGAGTTCCACGCGTTCTGCACCGTGGCCTGGACGCTGGCCGGCGAGTCGCCCACCATGATTTCGCAGGCGGCGCAGACACCGCCGGTGGGCGAGGTGCGGCACAGCTCCGTCGCCCCGCACGCCCCGCAGTCGTTCCCGCCAGCGCCGCACGTGGACGTGGACTGGTCCGCGTACGCCACGCAGGTGCCGGCCTGGCAGCACCCGGTGGGGCAGTTGGTCGGGTTGCACAGGTCAATCCCCTGCGCGCCGTTGCAGAACGCCGTGCTCGTTCCATCGAACGTGAAGACACTTCCGCCGGTGGCGCACTCGGTCGCGCTGGCCGCGCCCACGTTCACGGTGACCGGGCCGCCGGGCGCGCCCCGCTCTCCGTTGCAGACCGGGATGACGCTCGTGTTGAGGGTCACCACCGCGCCGCCGTTCGGACACTGGGCGTAGCTCGCAGACGCCACGTTCACCACCGGGGCCGTGCCGTTGTTGCCAGCCGTGCCCGGGGCCCCGTTGCAGATGCTGGTCAGCACCCCGGACACGGTCACCGCGAGTCCTCCTGCCGGGCACTCTGCCCCCGCCGGCGCCGTCGTCAGCGTCCCCACGCCCGCGGCGCCCGGCGCCGCGTTGCAGAGCGCGGTGGACGTGGCACCCACCGTCACGACCACGCCCCCGTGCGCGCACTGGGCAGGGGTTGCCGCCACGGACGTCACGGACGGCGCCGTGCCGGAGGAGCCTCCGGTCCCGGCACACAGCACCGTCTGCGTGCCGTTCACCGTGAGCACCACGCCGCCACCGGGGCATTGGCTCGGGTTGGCGCCTGCCGTGGAGACGGTGGGCGCCGCCCCCGCGCTGCCCGGGCTCCCGTTGCAGATGAGCGTGTCCGTGCCGTTCACCGTGATCACCACGCCGCCGTGGGGACAGTGCGTGTGGTCCGGAGTGGCCGCGAGCGAGAAGGCCGCGCCCGCGTGGCCCTCCTTGCCGTTGCAGAGAGCGGTCTGCGTGCCGTTCACCGTCAGCACCAGCCCGCCGAGCGCGCACTGCTGTCCGCCCGCGGCCGCGATGCTGACCTGGGGCACGGCGCCCGTTGCGCCGGGGTCTCCGTGGCAGATGGGCGTGGCGCGCTGCTCCAGAGTCACCACGATGCCGCCGCGCGGGCACTCGGAGGTGGCCGGTGCCACCGACAGTGCAGGGGTGTTTCCCCCCGTGCCGGGTGCTCCCGCGCACACCGCGGTGGACTGGCCGGACACCGACAGGACCGCCCCGCCGTGCGCGCACTGGGCCGCGGTCGCGGCCGACAGGATCACGGACGGCGCCGTGCCGCCTGCGCCCGGCGCGCCGTTGCACACGACCGTGTCCGTGCCGTTCACCGTCACCAGCAGGCCCCCCGTGGCGCAGCGGCTGCCCTCGCCCGAGGAGATCGGCAGCACGGAGATCACCGGTGCCTGGCCACTGGCCCCGGACACCCCCGAGCAGAGGATCGTTTCCGCCCCGTCCACCCGCATCACCACGCCGCCCGCGGGGCACTGCGCGGAGGACGCGGCCTGCATGGACACCGAGGGCGCCTTCCCGTCTGTCCCTGCATCTCCCGCCGTCCCGTTGCACACGGTGCTCGCCACGGCGTTCACCGTGACGGTGATGCCGCCTCCGGGGCACGAGGATGGGACGGCGGCGCTCACCTGCACCGCCGGGGAGCTGCCGTCGGTGCCGGTCTTGCCGTTGCACAGCGCGGTGGACGCCCCGTTCACGGAGTAGACGAACCCGCCGCCGGGGCAGGTGTCCGCGTCCGCCGGTGAAAGCGACGCAGTGCTTCCGGGCGCACCGTTGCAGACCCAGGCGGTCGCGACCACCTCGGACGCGGCGAGCTTGCCGTCACGGTCCGTGTCCGTGCCGCGCTGGATGGCCACGCCGCCATGCGGACAGTGCTCGCCGGGCGGTTCCGCGGAGATGCCCTGGATGCCGGGATCCACGCGGGGCGCCTCGTTGCAGCCAGCGGTCACGAGGAGCGCGCACAGTGCACGCGCGAGCAGCGGCAGGGCCGCGGTGCGAGGCAACGTCATGGTGAGTCCTCGGGAGGCCCGGCTCATGGCGCCGGTGCGCCGTTGCACACGCTGGTGCTCTGAGAATCGATGGTGAGGGTGCTCCCGCCGTGGGGGCAGTCCGTCAAGGAGGCGGTTGTGACAGTGACGGTGGGGGCGGTGCCCGCGTCTCCCTGCTCGCCGTTGCACACGGGCAGGGACGTGGAATCCACGGTGACCACGATGCCGCCGGCAGGACACTCCGAGGCAGTGGCCGTGGTCACGCTGAGCGTGGGCGCGGTGGCGTCCGTACCGTCCGCGCCGGGCGCGCCGTTGCAGATGGGCGTCCGCGTGCTGTCCACCGTGAGCACCGTGCCGCCGTACGTGCAGTCCGCGGGCGAGGCCGCCTCCACCGAGAAGTTGGGCGCAGGGGCGTCTGCGCCCGGCGCGCCGTTGCACAGCGCGGTGGACTGGGTCCCCACCGTCACGACCGTTCCGCCGTGGGCACACTCGGAGACGGTGGCGGCACCCACCGACACGTGGGTCGCGACCGCGTCTGCCCCGGGTGCACCGTTGCAGACGGCGGAGCGCTGGCCGTCCAGGACCACCGCGAGCCCTCCGTGGGCGCACTCCGTGGCCGTCGCTGCCTCGACAGACACCGAGGGGGCCGTTGCGTCCAGCCCTGCCGGCCCATTGCAGACCGCGGTGGTGGTGCTGCCCACGGTGAGGGCGCTGCCGCCCGCGGGGCACTGCGCAGGGGTGGCCGGCGTCACCGAGAAGTTGGGCGCAACGGCGTCTGTGCCCGGCGCGCCGTCACACACCGAGAGGGCGCTGCCGTCCACCGTGATGACCTGGCCCCCGTGCGGGCACTGCGTGGCGGTGGCCGCAGACACCGTCACGGTGGGCGAGGTGCCGTCCGCTCCGGGGGCGCCGTTGCAGACCGGCGTGGACTGGGCGCCCACCGTGACCACCACGCCACCGTGCGCGCAGTCGCCCGCGGACGCGGCCACCACCGAGAACACCGGCGCAGGTGCGTCCACGCCCGGGGCGCCGTTGCAGATGGAGGTGGACTCGGCATCCACGGAGATCTTCGTTCCCCCGTACGCGCACTCGGCCCCGGCCGGTGACACCGCGACCGACGGGGTCGTGGCATCGGTCCCCGGTGCCCCGTTGCACGCGGCCGTCCGGACGCTCCCGAGCGTCACCGCCATCCCGCCGTGGGCGCACTCTTCCGGTGTCGCCGCCGAGACCGAGAGAGACGGTGCCTGGGCGTCCGCGCCGTGGGTGCCGTTGCACAACACCATGCTGCTCCCATCCAGCGTGGCCACGCTTCCACCCGCGGCGCACTCCGTGACCGTGGCTGGCCTCACCGACACCACGGGCGCCGTTGCGTCCTGTCCCGCCGCCCCGGGCGCACCGTTGCACACGGCCAGCACCTGGCCATTCACCGTCAGCGTGCTGCCGCCGTGCGGGCACTGCGCCTGGGTGCTCGTGCCCACGGTGAGGACCGGGGTGGTTCCGTCCGTGCCCGCGGCCCCGTTGCAGACCACCTGCACGGAACTCCCAGCGGTGAAGACGTAGCCGCCATACGGACACTGCTGCGCGGTCGCCGCGGTGATGACCGGCTCGGGCCCCGGGGCCCCGTTGCACACGTAGACCGTGCGCGAGGCCTCCCCTGCGCCCAGCTGACCATCTCCGTTCGCATCCACGCCCTCGTGGACCGCCACGCCTCCGAACGGACAGTGGCCGCCCGGAGGCTCCTCCACGACCGTGGCCTGCGTGTAGACCGGGCGCTTCGAGGGCACCCCGCCGCAGCCCGCCGCGAGGAAGGCGAGCAGGAGCACGGCGCGTGAGGGCAACGAGGGGGGCATGGGGGGCGTGGATACGCAATATCTCCACCCCCATGGAGATGGGTTCGAGGTACCCACCGAGGTCGCTCCCTTCGACCGGACGGCGGTTCATCCGCTCGGCCGAGGCCAGGGGCGCCCGGCTCAGCGTGCGCCGGGCTTCGGCTCGAACGTCATGCCCGCGGCGCGCAGCCGCTCCACGAGCACCGTGCCCATGGCCGTTGCCGGCGTCAGCACCCCGGCCACCTGCGGCAGCCTGGACTCGTCCTCGGCGAGGCAGAGCGCAGATTCCGACAGCATCTTGGCCGTCTCGCCGTAGCCGGGATCCGACGTGCCGGCGATGTCCGCGTGCAGCCGCTCGCCCTCCACGGTCTCTGCTTCCAGCCGGAGCTGGAAGAAGCCCGAGTCGCGCGTGGCCTGGTCAGGCCCCTCTCCCGGCTTCGGCAGGAGTGCGCCCACCAGCTTCTTCGTGGGGCGGAAGAGCTGGCTGGCCACGATCGCTCCGAGTCCCACCGACATGGCCAGTCCGAAGAGGATGCCGCCGAACCCCCGCAGCACCGTGGTCTCGCGGTAGCGCAGCGCCCGGCCGTAGGGGTAGCCGAGCAGGGCGTTGCTGCGGCGGACGACGCGCGTGTTGATGCTCGCCATCACGAAGGGGGCCGTCCACCGGCCGAGGAACCCGTCGTACTGCACCCGCACCTGGTCCCGCTGCGGGCCGAGGTCAGGCTCCTGCGCGCGGTCCGGCGAGAGCGCATAGGGGTCCACGAAGAGACGCCGGACGGCGCGGTCCGCGGTGGCCTCTTCGATGCCGTTGACCATGGAGGCGACGGTACCCCCGCTGAAGCCGCCCTTGATGCGCACCACCGCCAGGGTCGCGTGGGTGAACTGCCCGGACAGCCCGCGCGCCTTCGCGAACTGGTGAAGCGCCAGCAGCCCGAGGTCCGAGGGGATGGAGTCGAAGCCGCAAGAATGGACAATCCGTGCGCCGGAGGCCTTCGCCGCCGCGTCCCACCCGTCGATGGAGCGCCGCATGAACTGGGGCTCGCCGGTGAGATCACAGCAGTGGGTGCCGCTCCGCGCGCAGGCCTCGACGAGCGGCAGGCCGTGCCGGGCGTAGGGCCCAACCGTGGTGACGAGCACCCGCGTGGAGGCGGCAAGGGATTCGAGCGAAGCGGCGGACGCCGCGTCGGCCTCCAGCACGCCCCAGCCTGCAGCGGGCTCCCCCAGGCGGGCCTTCAGGGCTTCGAGCTTCTCCCGGTTCCGGCCGGCGAGCGCGAGCTTCAGCTTCGCGGGCGCATGGCGGGCGAGGTACTCGGCGGTGAGTGCCCCGGTGAAGCCGGTGGCGCCGAAGAGGACGATGTCCCAGGGACGGGTGCTCATGGCGTCGTGTGTAACCGGCGCGCGGCCCCGGGGCGACGGGGAAGCGTGGCACGGAGGGGCACACGTCCCGTCCTGGGCAGAAGCCTGCGCAGCCCAGGGAGGGAGTAGCCTGAACGCATGACGTTCGCCTGGATGCCCCACCTGCGCCTCGCCTGCAGAGCATGCCCGTCGGCGCCGGGAGAGTTTCCCGTGGAGGTGAACCGGTTGGTGGCCTCCACTTCCTGTCCCCTGGGACACGCGCTCGAGATCTCACCGCCCGCCTGGCTCAGCACGGCCGCGAGCGCCGCGGAGTTCGACCCCGGCACGCTCGACTGCCCGACCTGCAGTTCGTTGATCGACCTCGAGCAGGGGCTTCCACGACAGCTCACCTGTCCGATGGATCATGCACCGTTCACCGTCCGCTCCCCGAGCGAGGCCGAGTCCGGGCTGGTCTCCAACATCGTCGCCATCGCGTCCCGCGAGGGGAGCGCGGACGTGGTGCTGCTGGATCCGACGCCGGTCATCACCCGCTGGAAGGAGGTGCTCGCCTCGAGCGCCGCGTACCAGGAGACCCAGCGGGACCTGGCGCCGCCCGAGAGGATCCTCGAGTTGGCGAAGACCGGCCACATGGTGATCCGCCAGGGCGTGGCGGCGCGCTTCGACTCGCCCCTCGAAGCCCTGGAGCTCCTTGCCGGAGATCCGGACACCATCGTCCGGGCGACGGTGGCGAGCCAACGGCTGTACCGACACGAACGGCTCGTCATGCGGCTGGTGCAGGACCCGCATCCCCGCGTGCGCGCTGCCCTCGCGCGCAACGACGCCGCCACCCCCGAGGCCCTGGAGATCCTCGCCGGTGCACCCGAGGCGCACGTCCGCCGCGGCGTCGCGGGGAACTTCATGACCCCCGTTGCGGTGCGGGCAAGGCTGGCGCGCGATCCCTCCGTCGCGGTGCGGCTCGCGCTGGCCAGCCGGCCGGAGCTGGCCGGTGACGCGGCCCGCCTTCTGGCGGAGGACCCGGTGCCTGCCGTCCGCGAGGCGCGCCGCGAGGCAGAGCGGGAAGGCCAGCGCATCCTCGAGGCACAGCGCCCTCCGACGAAAGAGGAACTCGGGTGCACCACGGACGACGAGTACCGCCGGAAGCTGGTCGAGGTGTACCGGCACTGATGGCAGTGGGCAGTCACGCCGCCTGCGATCGTTGAAGGAAATTGCGTCTTCTCAGGAATGCCTGGCTGCCGCCAGCTCGTCGCGCAGCGCCGTGGCCTCCGGGTGTCCCGGGGACTGCTCGAGGACGCGGGCCACGTCTGCGCGGGCGCCGAGGAGATCTCCGCGCCTTCGCCACCG
>JBDLRJ010000337.1:0-2901 GCA_039800145.1 Pseudomonadota bacterium
TCACGCCGTCCGAGCAGGAGGACGTGCTCGCGTGGGCCCGCGCCCACCTGGCCGCGCTCGCGGAGAGTCCGCTTCGCCCTGCCCAGCTGGTGCACGCGAGCCTCGCACCGGTGCTCGCGGCCGGCCTCGCCCGCTGACCACCGCACCCGCGTGCCCCAAGGGAAAACCGAGAGGGCCCAGGCGGAGCGAGCGCAGCGCCCCGGCGCCACGCGTGAAAGACACCTGGCGTCGTGCCTGTGACGCCGGCGGAACACACCACCGCGCCCCCGCGTGCGTTACCCTGCACGCGTGGCTTTCGCACGACACGTCTCCAGCCGGTGGGAGGAATGGCTCGAGGCCACGGACGACGCGGTCGTCGAGTCCGCGAACATGCCGGTGCTCTGGGTGGCCACGGGACTGGCCGTGCTGGGCATGTGCGTGGCGGATGCCTGGTTGACCACCGGCGAGCCGCTCGGGGCGCGGTTCCGGTTCCTCGGGGCGTGGTGCCTGCCCCCGTTCGTGGTCCGCGCGGCCTGGTTCGCGGTTCGTGGGACACGGCCCCGTCCGCTGGACAGGGCGGACCGCGTCGCCAACGCGACGGACACCGGGCTCATCCTGTTGATGCCCTCGGCGTTCGCCGTGGCGGAGCACCGGGGATCCTTCGCCGTGGGCAGCGTGGCGTTCCTGTGCATCTCCATGCTGTACGGGTGGATCCTCCGGTCGGACCCTCGCCACCCGTTCGCAGGGGTGATGGCCGCGGGGGCGGGCCTGCTGCCGCACCTGCTCTGTCCCTCTCCGCTGCGGTCCCTGTTCCTCGCCGTGGTGGTCCCGCTCTCGGTCCTCTCCAGCCTGCTGCTGGGCTTCATCTCCGCCCGGACGCTCCAGCGGCAACGTGCCGAACAGGCCGCCGAGCGCGCCGCGCAGGCCGAGCGGGTCAAGGCGCTCTCCACGTCGCTCACGCTCGCGCTCTCGGCGTACCACGACGCGGGCAACGCCCTCACGGCCGTGGTGCTCGGCGTGGCGCGGCTCTCGCGAGAGAGCGGCGGGCTCTCCCCGGAGCTTGCGCAGCGGCTCGAGAAGCTCAAGGGCCAGGTGGAGTCGCTCAAGGAGATCCTCGTCTCCGCGCGCAACGCCGTGGTCACCTCCGGGGATGCGCTGCTGCAGTCCCTCGAGCCCGCGCCGCTGGGCCCGGCCCTCGAAGAGGCGAGAGCCCTGCTCGCGGAGACGCACCCGCAGTTCCACGTCTCGTTGGCAACACCGGCGGGGAAAGGCGAGGCGGCGATGATGTTCGGGGGCGCCACCTACCTCTCCCGCGTCCTGCACAACCTGCTGCTGAACGCTGCGCAGGGGGACGGTACACGCGGGGCGCGCGCTGCCACCGTCCGGATCTCCAGCTCGGGCGGGGAGCTCGTGCTCTCGGTCGAAGACGATGGACCGGGCTTCACGGCCGAGCAGCTCGCGGCGCCCATCCGTCCCCGCAGCACGACGAAGCAGGAGGGCTCGGGGCTCGGGCTCTACACCGCGGAGTTGCTCGTGCTCGCCAGCGGCGGGACGCTGCGGCGGGAGAACGCGAGCGGCGGCGGGGCGGTGGTGACCCTGGGGCTTCGAGCGCAGGACGAGGTACAGACATGAAACTCCGGACGTTCGACGCCTGGGTGCGGGACCTGGACGTGGCAGCGCTGCTCGCGAACTCGACGCTGCGCATCTGGCTGGTCTCCGGCTATCCCACGTGGCTGCTCTTCGTGGCCGTGGGGGCGTGGATCCCGGGAACCTCCGCGATCATAGGCCTGAAGCCCGGCCCCGTCCTCGCGGTGATGGCGGTGCACGCGGCCGCGACGGTGCTTTACTGGAAGACGCTGGGCGTGGACGGTTTCGGTCGGTTCACCATGCCGGTGATGCTGCTGGGTTCGGTGCTGCTCCACCTCGGACTCGCAGTGATGGTTGCCTTTTCGGCGCTGCCCGGTGCGGTCATCTACGGCATCTTCCTGGTGCTGACCGCCTACGCACACGGGATGGCGAACCAGGCACAACCGGACGTCCCCTGGACGTTCCTGCCCGTCTTCCTCTCCTGCACCGTGGCGCCTGCGCTGAATCCCACGTCGGAGGTGCTCACGGTCTTCTCCCTCATGCTGCCGGGTGCATTGTTCGTGGCCTTCAGCGGGGGCAGTTCCGGGCGAGGCAGTGCGCTGGAGCGATCCCGCCGGACGCGGCTCGAGCAGGCACTCGCGGCGCAGGAGCTCGAGAAGGCGCAGGCCGCGAGCCGCACGCTCGAGCGGCGCGTCATCGACCTGCTCGGCGCCAACCACGACATCAAGAACCTGCTCTCCACCGCGGTGATGAACGCGGCGTCGCTGCGGAGGACGCTCGAGCAGCAGCACCTGCTCATGGACCGCCCGCAGTTGCTCGAGAAGCTGCAGCGCGTGGAGGAGGCGCTCGCGCTGGTGGCCTCCATTGCGCGCACCTCCCGCGAGGCGGCGATCTCCGAGCGTCCGCCGGATGCCCCCGCGTCCGTCTCGACGGCACTGGCTGCCGTGAACGCCCGGCTGCGCCAGAAGTGGCCGCTCCTCCAGGTCACCGCGCCTCGCGGGGACGCGAACATCCTGCTGCCCGGCGGCGCGGCCTCGCTCGAGCGGATCCTCGAGAACCTGCTCGGGAATGCAGCGGAGGGAAACGGCGCGCGGCGCGCCTCGTGCGTGGAGGTGCAGCTGCACCGGCAGGGGCCCTGGGCACGGCTGGTGGTGGAGGACGACGGCCCCGGCTTCACGGACGCCCAGTTGCGGCCCGACGCACCGGTCCGGCTGGAGAGCACCAAGCCGGACGGCATGGGGCTGGGCCTCATCACGGTGGCGTCGCTCGTCGCAGCGGCGCGCGGCGAGCTGGCGCGGTCCAACCACCCCGGTGGAGGCGCCCGCGTGGAGGTGG
>JBDLRJ010000338.1:0-11001 GCA_039800145.1 Pseudomonadota bacterium
AGCTGATGCGCGAGCTCAACGAGGCCTACGAGGCGGTGCTCGAGGAGCGTGAGCGCAACCTCCAGGCGCGTGCGCGGGCGGTGCTGTCTCTCTCGGCCCCGCTTCGCCCGAGCAGGTAGCCCCACAGGCCGGCCGCGAGCCCGAGCCCGAGGGCGGCGCGCAGCCAGGCCGGTACGAGGGTGCCCGGGCTGACGTAGCCTTCCACGACGGCGATGGCCGCGAGCGCCGGCGAGACGCCGAGCAGCAGCTTCACCGCGTCACCGCCCCGCCGGCGCAGGGCCTCGCTGCGCGACCATTCACCCGGCTCCACGAGCGCGTGGCCCAGTACGAGCCCGCTCGCGCCCGCGAGGACGATCACGGACAGCTCCACGGGGCCGTGCGCAGCGATGAAGGCCAGCAGCGGCGCGAGCATCCCCTTCTGCGCGGCATAGGTGAGGATGGCGCCGAGGTGTGCGCCGTTGAAGGCGAGCAGCGCCACCGGCCCCAGTCCGAGCAGCAGCCCGCCCGCGAAGAGCGACAGGCTCACCGACAGGTTGTTGGTGGCAATGGCAGAGGACGCGCTCTCGGGCGCCACGGTGAGCAGCGAGTCGGTCCACAGTTCGCCCGCGTCCAGCGAGGCCCGCACCGCGGAAGGCACCAGCAGTTCCGCGCCCCGCGGTTCCATTCCCACGACGCCCGCCCCCAACACCGCGCCGAGCAGCAGCACTGCCGCCGAGCCGGCGACGTAGCCGCGCTCCCGCTGCACGAGGGAGGGGAGGCCGTTCGCGTAGAAGGCCCGGAGCTCGCGCCAGCCCCCGCGCCGCGCCGTGTAGATGGAGGAGGCTGCGCGCGCCACGAGGTCCGAGAGGTGCCGCTCCACGTCCGTGCCCGCGAACGCGGACTGCGCGGTGGCGAGGTCGGACGAGGTCCGGCGGTACAGCCGGTCCAACCGCTCGAGTGCAGGAAGATCCAAGGTCCCCCGTCCGCGGCCGGCGAGCGCGTCGAGCTCGTCCCAGTCCGGCTTCCGGTCGCGCACGAACTTCGCGATCGGGGGCAGGCTCACGGTCCGCGCTCCCTGCCGAGCTGGGCCTCGAGCAACGCCTCTGCCCGTGCCGCGTCCGGGGGCGGCGGAACGGACGGCAGGCGCCGCGCCACGAGCGCTGCCAGCCGCACCGCGAGCGCCGCCCGCGCACCGGGGGACAGCCATGCCCGGCGCTCCCGGAAGTGCAGCAGCAGTTCGAGTTCCTCCGCGTCCAGCTGGGCGCCCGGCGCCGGCGCCACTCCCGGCGCCTCGAGAGCGAGGTAGCTGGAGAGGTCCACGCGCCCCGAACGCACGAGCACCGTGCCGGCCACGAGATCCCCCAGCCGCCGCGCCCCGCGCCCCGTGAGCATGGCCAGCAGCCCCGCGGCGTAGAACGCCGGCAGGAAGTCCACGACCCGGAGCAGGTTGCGCAGCGCGCTGTCCACCCAGCCCACCGGCGTCCCGTCACGCCTCACCACGCGGATCCCGAGCAGCCGCTTGCCCGGGGTCTGGCCCCCGAGCGTCACCTCGCACACGGTCCAGGAGGCCCACTGGGTCGCGAAGAGACCGAGCGCCACCAGCGCGCGCCCCGTCCCCTCCAGTCCGCGCAGCACGCCCAGCACGTCCACCGCCAGCGAGCACGCGAAGTAGACCGCGGACCACCCGAAGAACAGCAGGGAAACGTCCACGAGGTACGCGAGCACGCGGTGGCCCACCCCGGCCAGCGGCAGCTTCAACGCCACACGCTCAGGGGTTGCGAGCGTCAGGTCCTCGGTGTCCGGGGGCTGCACGGGGCACGGAGGCTAGCGCAGCCGGCCCCCATCCGGGAGCGCCGCGCGCCGGCGGGTGGGATCCCCGGAAGACGACGTAACGGAGCAGGACCAGGTTTCCCCCGAGCAGCACGAGCACGTCCGAGCCGTACTTGGCAAGGAGCAGCGGGGCGGCCAACTGCCGCGACAGCCACGTCACCGACGCCGCGTGGAGGGCGGTGAGCAGGAGCGTTCCTGCCGCGAACCTCACCGCGGGCCCCAGGACGGGCCCTTGCTGTCGGAAGGTGTACCGGCGGTTGAGCAGGAAACTCGTGAAGGCGCCACCGAGTACACCCGTGGCGGCGCACGCCCCGGGAGTGAACCCGCCCAGCCTGTTGGCCGCCAGGAGCAACAGGAGGTCCACTGCACTCGCCACTGCCCCCACCGCGAGGCTCTTGACCGCCCAATGCCGCCCCAGCCGTTCCATGCGGACCTGAGGGTGTACACGCGTCCGGCACGCGCGCGGCGGGCGGACAGGTGGGCCCCTCGCCGCCCGGCCGGCTCAGCCGCGGGGAGGCGGGCGCACGGCTCCGAAGTCGACCGGGGAGATCTCGTGGTGTCGGAGCATCCGGCGCAGGTTGGCGCGGTCGATCCCGCTGCGGCGGGATGCCTCCGAGATGTTCCCACGCGTCGTCTGCATCAGCCCCCGGAGGTAGCGGACGTCGAAGTTCTTGATGAGCGCCGTACGCGCGGCGCTGTACGGGGACAGGAGCAGCTGCCCCTCCGTGCTCTTGCGCTTGTGCGCCAGCGCCGCCTCGAGCCGCAGCCCGAGCTCGGCCTCGGCCGGCAGCGGCTTGAGGATGAAGTCCTGGGCCCCGTCTTCCAGCGCGGTGCGCATGGCGTGCGCCTCGCCGAGCGCGCCCAGCGCCACGAGGCAGCACTGGGGCTGCGTCTCGCGCAGGCGGGTGATGAGCGCCGGGGCCGCCCCGTCCGCGAGCGAGATGACAGCAAGATCGAGGGTCACCCGGTCACAGTCTCTGAGGGCCTGCGCTACCTCCGTCCGGTGGTGCAGGTCGAACTTCTCGCCGAGGGTGCGGACAAACGCATCCCGGACGTTGGTGTCCGGGTCCACGAGCAGGAAAACAGGTCGCGGTGAGATCAAGCAGGGCTCCGTGAACGTCCGTGTTTCAGCCGCACTGAAAAAAAACCGCGGCACTGTCCACTCTCGCACAGCCCATCCGGAAGTCACGCGGGTATTTCACACAGGGCAGGCAGGCGGCCCGGGGACGGGCTGGATTGTCAGGCGCCCAGCGGATGCACACCTCCAGAGAGAGGAGGCGCCATGGGAATCAAATCGCTGGGCGTAGGAAGTGTCCTGTGCGGGGTGATGTGGATGGGCGTAGCGGGGGCAGAGGAACCGGGGGCCGCCCCGCAGCCCCGGGTTCGGGTCCAGGTGGAGCACCAGGGATGGGAGGCCTGGCAGCGCCAGGCTCGGGAGCAGGCCGCGGCGCTCCGGGAGGCCGAGCAGCGGGCACGACGGGCGGAGCAGCGGCTGCAGCAGCTGGAGGCGGGGTCGCGGACACGGGAATCGCTCGAGGGCGTTGCGGGCGTGAAGGAGGACGAGCGCGGGCTCGTCCTGACGTTGACGGGCTCGGTGTTGTTCGAGTTCGACAAGGCGGAACTGTTGCCCACTGCGTCGCGGCGGCTGGACGCAGTGGCGGACGCGCTCAACGCCCAGCCCGAGGGCCAGGAACTCGTGGTGGAGGGGTACACGGACAGCGTGGGACCCGAGGGCTACAACGTGCAGCTCTCCGTGGCCCGGGCCGAGTCCGTCCGGGACTTCCTCGTGCAGAAGGGTGTGGACCCCCAACGGATCTGCGTGGAGGGCTACGGCGAGTCCAGCCCGGTCGCGGACAACCGGTCCCCGGAGGGGCGGGCCAACAACCGCCGCGTGGAGATCGTCCTGCCGCAGACGGGCGTGGGCGGATCTGGAGGCGACGCCGAGCCCTGACGGCGGGGCGCGTGCTCAGCCGTGGTGGAACATTCTTGCGAACCAGGCGGCGCTGAGGAGCCCCGCCACGTCCGCCGCGAGGCACGCGGGCACGGTGTGGCGTACGGCCTTCACGCCCACCGCGCCGTAGTAGACGGCGAGCATGTAGAAGGTGGTCTCGGTGGAGCCGTTCATCACGCTCACCACCCAGCCGATGAGCGAGTCCGGCCCGTGCACCTTCATGGTCTCGGTGAGGATGGCCGTGGCGCCGCTTCCGGAGAGCGGGCGGATGAAGGCCATGGGGAGCGCCTCGGCCGGGACGCCGACCGCGGCACTCCAGGGACCCACGACGCTGACCACGGCATCCAGCGCCCCCGCCGCACGGAACATCCCCACCGCCACCAGGATGGCCACGAGGAACGGGATGATGGACGTGGCAATCTGGAAGGCCTCCTTCGCGCCCGCGAGGAAGGACTCGTACACCTTCACGCCCCGGACGAAGCCCACCGTCGCAATGGAGAGCATCAGGACGGGGAGCATCCACTCGCTCAGCAGGACGCGGGCGCGGTCGAACGCCGTGCCCTGGAGGCGGGTCGCCGCGAGCACGAGGGCCACCGCGAGCGTACCCATGATCCCCAATCCCACCACCAGCCGCTGGGGCGTGGCGCGGGCCTCGGTCTCCGCCACGGCAGCCGCCTTCGCGAGCGCCTCTTCGGACGGGCCCCGGGTCGCCGCGGCAGGGGAAGTTCCCTCCGCCCCGAAGCGCTCGGGGGCGTAGGCAGGCAGCCGCTGCAGGAACTTCGCGAACACGACGGCCGTGACGGCGCTCACCGTGGTGGCCATCAATGTCGGGAGGATGATCCCGGTGGCGTCCTTCGAGCCCATGGCCGCGCGGATGCCAATGACGGTGAGCGGCAGGATGGCAAGCCCGGAGGTGTTGATGGCGAGGAAGAGCGCCATGGCGTTGGTGGCCACCCCGGGGCGGGGGTTGAGGCGCTCCAGTTCCACCATGGCCTTCAGCCCGAACGGGGTGGCGGCGTTGCCCAGCCCCAGGATGTTCGCGGAGAGGTTCAGGATCATGGCGCCCAGGGCCGGGTGATCCGCGGGCACCTCCGGGAAGAGCCGCCGGATGAGCGGCCGGAGCCCACGCGCGAGGGACGCCATCAGCCCCGCGTCCTGGAGGACCCGCATGAAGCCGAGCCAGATGGCCCTCTGGCCCACGAGTCCCACGGCGAGCGTCACGGCGTTGGTCGCGGACGAGATGCTCGCGTCCGTCACCGCCTTGAGCGAGCCGTTGAACGCACCCGTGAGCACTGCGCCGCCGAGCAGCGCCACGAATATCCAGTTCAACACCGCGTCACCTCGCGAATCGGAGAGGCCGGGACCCTGTGATGGGTCCCGGCCTTCCCAGTGTCCCCGACGGGATTCGAACCCGTGTTACCGGCTTGAAAGGCCAGCGTCCTAGGCCTCTAGACGACGGGGACTTCGTCCAGCAGTGACTGCATGAGTCGGGCGGGACTTGAACCCGCGACCCTCGGCTTAAAAGGCCGGTGCTCTACCAGCTGAGCTACCGACTCGGTACTCCTATTTTCACGCGGCCCCGGGGACGAGCGACCGCGCGGCGCGCGACATACCACGGTGATAAAAAGGCCGCCATGGTTCGCAGCAATGCATCCCCCGGCGCCCCGAGGCCTGGCGGAGACGACGAGGACCTCGAGGACGACGGGGATGAGGTTCCGGCGCGGTCCGGCAAGCGGTACATCACCCGCGCCGGTGCGGAGCGGCTCCACGCGGAGTTGCTGCGGCTGCTCAACGTGGAGCGGCCGAAGATCACCGCCGAGGTCTCCGCGGCGGCAGCGCAGGGCGACCGCTCGGAGAATGCCGAGTACACGTACGGAAAGCGGCGGCTGAGGGAGATCGACCGGCGGCTTCGGTTCCTCCAGCGGCGCTTGGACACCTGCACCGTCGTGGACCCCGCGGAGCAACAGGACCGGGAGCGCGTGTACTTCGGCGCCACCGTCACGCTCGAGGACGAGGACGGGCGGCGCAGCACTTACCAGGTGGTTGGGCCGGACGAGATCGACGCGCGGGGTGGGCGCGTCAGCGTGGACTCCCCGGTGGGGCGCGCGCTCATCGGCAAGGCGCGGGGGGACTCGGTGACCGTCCTCCGTCCGAGGGGAGAAACGGACCTGGAGATCGTGGACATCCGTTACGCCTGATACGTGGTGCACATCAAGGGTGCGCGTGGCTATAGTCCGCCGAAGTCGTCCCCTGGATTCCCGTCGAAGCAACCCGCAGCAAGAGGTGGGCACCGCCGGAATGGCTCGAAAGAACTTCGTCCTCGACACGAACGTCCTGCTGCACGATCCGCGGTCCATCTACAGCTTCGACGACAACAACATCATCATCCCGATCTACGTCATCGAGGAGATCGACAAGTTCAAGCGTGAACTGTCGGAGCTCGGGCGCAACGCGCGCCTGGTGGCCCGGTACCTGGACTCGTTCCGAGCCGAGGGTTCGCTCGGCGAGGGCGTGGCGCTTCCCGGGGGCGGGCTGCTGCGGGTGGTCTTCACCAACCGGGACCTGCCCCGGTCCATGGCCGACAACCAACTCATGGACAACCGGATCCTGGCGGTGGCGCTGGACATCCGGGACAAGGATCCGTCGCTGCCCACGGTGTTCATCACCAAGGACATCGGGCTCCGCATCCGCGCAGATGCGCTCGGCCTCAGCGCACAGGACTACGACAGCGAGCGGGTGGAGATCACGGAGCTCTACACCGGGTACTCGGAGCTTCTCGTTCCGGGAGACCGGGTGGACGCGCTCTACAAGGCCGGCGCGGAGGTGGAGATCCCCGGCGCGGAGCTCTCGCCGAACCAGTACCTGCTGCTCAAGGACGAGGGGAACCCGTCCCACACGGCGCTCGCGCGGGTGAACGGCGCGGGCCGCGCGGTGCCGCTGATGCGCACGGCGCGCGAGGGCACGTGGGGCATCCGGCCGCGGAACATGGAGCAGTCGTTCGCGCTGGATCTCCTGCTCAACGACGACATCAAGCTCGTGTCGCTCGTGGGCAAGGCCGGGACGGGCAAGACGCTGCTCGCCATTGCCGCGGGGCTGCAGAAGGTGACGGAGGAGGGGACCTACCAGAAGCTCCTGGTCAGCCGCCCCATCTTCCCGCTGGGGCGCGACATCGGCTACCTGCCGGGGGACGTGGAGCAGAAGCTCAACCCCTGGATGCAGCCCATCTTCGACAACGTGGAGTTCCTGATGAACCTCTCGCGCGCGGACAAGAAGGCCGGGCGCGGGTACCACGAGCTCATCGATCTCGGCATCCTGGAGATCGAACCGCTGACCTACATCCGTGGCCGCAGCATCCCCAGCCAGTTCATCATCGTGGACGAGGCGCAGAACCTCACGCCGCACGAGGTCAAGACGATCATCACCCGCGTGGGTGATCACACGAAGATCGTCCTGACGGGGGACCCGTTCCAGATCGACAACCCGTACGTGGACGCCACCAACAATGGCCTCGTGCACGTGGTGAACCGCTTCCGCGCGGAGCGGATCGCGGGCCACGTCACCATGACCAAGGGCGAGCGAAGCGCCCTCGCGGAACTGGCCGCGAACCTCCTGTAGCCCATGGCAGACGAGCCCCGTCCACCCCTCATCGAGTATCCCGCGGTCTACACCTTCAAGGTGATGGGACGGCAGGAGGACGACTTCCCGGGGTTCGTCCGAGGCCTGTTCCACCGCGCGCTCGGGCAGGAGATCCCTCCGGACAGCATCCACGAGCAGCCCTCGCGCGAGGGGCGCTACGTCTCGCTGAACGTGTCCGTGTACCTGGTGTCCGAGGAGCAGCGCGTGAAGATCTACGGGCTGCTGCACCAGGAGAAGAAGCGCGTGCTGTACTACCTGTGATCCCGGTCCCCTCCATGTCCTCCGACGCCCTCCAGCCGTTCTCCTACCCCGTGGATCTCCGGCTCCCGTTCCTCGGCGGCGAGGCGCTGCTCCGGCTCGCCAACACGTGCGGCTGGGTGCAGGGCCAGTCCGCGTGGGTGCTGGGGGCGGGCCCCGGCCACCTCGGGCTCGCGTTGGAACTCGCGGGGCTGGGGCTCGCGGTGACCGTGGCGGACACGGACGAGGCGCGGCTGGAGCGTTTCAAGGTCGCCGCCGGCTCTTCAGGCGCGCCGGGCGATCTCGCGCTCCACCGGCTCGAGAAGGGGCCCACGGCCCTCCCCGAGGCCTCCGCGGACGCGCTCTTCGTGGACGCCCGCTTCCTCCAGCCGCTCGAGCGGCTCTCTGCCCAGCTCCGGCCCGCGCTCCGCCGCAACGGCCACCTGGTCGCGGTGTGCACGTCCCGCGTGGGGCGGGCGCCCGCGTCCGCCGCGCTCGGAGAACACTGGGAGCGGAGGACCGGCTCAGCGCTTCGCCCGCCCCGCGAGCTGCTCCAGCGGCTCGAGCGGACGGGCTACGAGCCCCAGTCTGCCGAGTCGCTCGCCGACGACGGGATGGAGGACGCCTACGCCCTGCTCGAGGCGGCGCTCCCGCTGCTCGATGCCCCGGCGAGGGTGCCCTTCGATGAGGAACTGAAGACCTGGCGCACCGCGGGAGACGGCACTGCGGCCGTGGCCTTCTCCGTGCTGGTCGCGCGCCGCAAGGAGCCGGGCGAGAAGCCCCCGGCCGTCCGGACCGCGGGCTGAACCACGCGGCTCAGTGCAGCGCGCCGGTGAAGTCCACGAGCTCCACGGGCTGGCTGGAGACGCTCATCCGCAGCTCTTCCCGGTATCCCTGCGCGTCACCGCCCAGCTGGAACGGCATGGGCCGGGCGAAGCGGACCGAGACGTCCTTGCAGTGGAAGTCGCGGATGCGGTCGCCGCGCCAGCTGCCATTCCACAGCTTGTGGAGGTTGGCGAGCACCTCGAGGCTGGTGACGGCCGCGAGCCGGAGCTGCATGAACCCGGCACGGCGCGCGGCGTGGGGGAACATCCTCACGCCGTAGCCGTAGAAGGGCATGGTGCCGGCGGCGGCCATCATCAGCCGGCCCGAGTGGAGCGTGCCTCCCGGCGGGATGATCTCGGCGACCTGACCGTCATGCCCGAGCCGGTAGGCATCTTCGGAGGACGCATTGGTCACCTCGCAGTCGAACCAGACCGAGTTGCCCAGGTAGTGAGGCACCGTCCGGAGCGCGATGGCGCTGAAGTAGCCACCCGGGCCGGTGAAGACCGACTTGAGCGCGCCCTGCGCGAGCTGCTCGCGGACCCAGAGGTAGTCGTTGATGATCTGCCCGTCCACGCCCAGCCCTGCGAACGGGGCGCGCTTACCGTCGATCTCCACCAGGTCCAGTCGGCGGTAGCCGGGGACTTCACCTGCACGCGCCCGGAGCACGTCCTCCACGAAACGGCCACCGGCGAGCGGCGAGGCGTTCACCCAGCCCGCGAGCCCATTGCCTGTCCCGAGCTTCAGCACGCCCATGCGGGGCAGCGTGGCGTGGGCGAAGCGCGGGCGCCGGACCTGGTTCAGGAACTCGTTCACGAACCCCACGAACGTGCCGTCGCCACCACCCAGGAAGACCGTGGTGTAGCCGCGCTCCAGGACGGTCTGGACGATGCGGCGGGTGTCCAGCTCGGAACGGCTGAGGAAGAGATCCTCGGACGGCGTCACCCGGCCCAGCGCCTCCACCACCTGCGGCGAGACGCGGCGGGCGTGCGCGTTGAGCAGGACTGCCACGCGCGGCTCCGCCGGGGCCGCCAGGGGGCGGGGAAGCGGAAGCGAGGGACGGGACAGGGGGAGTGCGAGCATGTCGCATTGCGTTGCAGGGGAGAGGCCAACCGCGCTCGTTCTCCAAGTGCCCGGAATGAGGGGAGGAAATTGGCAGAGTGTGGGGGCACCGCCACGGACCGGTAGCACCCGGGAGCGGGGAGGTGCGTAGCGGGTTGCACACCTGGCCTGAGCGCGCACCGTTTGACAGGGGGGGGCGGCTGGTTAGGTTGCGCGCGGCTGTGAGTTCGGGGGAAACCCCAGAAAGATTGGGAGGATACACACCATGGGAAAGATCATCGGAATTGACCTGGGGACCACCAACTCCGTCGTGGCGGTGATGGAGGGCAAGGAGGCGAAGGTCATCACCAACGAGGAGGGGAGCCGGATCACCCCGTCGGTGGTGGCGTTTGCGAAGGACGGCGAGCGGCTCGTGGGGCAGGTGGCCAAGCGGCAGGCCATCACCAACCCCGAGAAGACCATCTACTCCATCAAGCGCTTCATGGGCCGGCGCCACGACGAGGTGGGCGAGGAGAGCAAGCTCGTCCCCTACAAGGTCGTCCGCGGGCCGAACGGCGATGCGCGCGTGGACATTGACGGCAAGCAGTTCAGCGCCCCCGAGATCTCTGCGCAGGTCCTGCTGAAGCTCAAGCGCGCCGCGGAGAACTACCTCGGGGAAAAGGTCACGGACGCGGTCATCACCGTGCCGGCCTACTTCAACGACGCGCAGCGGCAGGCCACCAAGGACGCCGGTGAGATCGCCGGCCTGAACGTCCGCCGGATCGTCAACGAGCCCACCGCGGCGGCGCTGGCGTACGGCCTGGACAAGAAGAAGGACGAGAAGGTCGTCATCTACGACTTCGGCGGCGGCACGTTCGACATCTCGGTGCTGGAGGTGGGCGAGAACGTGGTGGAGGTGCTTGCCACCAACGGCGACACGCACCTCGGCGGAGACAACATCGACCAGGTCGTCATGGACTGGCTGATCGCCGAGTTCCGCAAGGACACGGGGCTGGACGTGTCCAAGGACAAGATGGTGCTGCAGCGCCTGAAGGAGGCGGCGGAGAAGGCGAAGATTGAACTCTCGTCCGCGCTCCAGACGGAGATCAACCTGCCGTTCCTCACGGCGGATGCCTCCGGGCCGCGGCACTTGAACGTCACGCTCTCCCGCGCCCGGTTCGAGTCCATGATCCAGCCGCTCGTGGAGCGCAGCCTCGAGCCGTGCCGCAAGTGCGTGAAGGACTCCGGCCTGGACTTCAAGGACATCCAGGAGGTGGTGCTCGTGGGCGGCACCACGCGCATCCCCATGGTGCAGGAGGCGGTGAAGAAGCTGTTCGGCAAGGAGCCGAACCGCACCGTCAACCCGGACGAGGTGGTGGCGGTGGGCGCGGCGGTCCAGGACGGCGTGCTCTCCGGGGACGTGAAGGACATCCTGCTCCTGGACGTGACCCCGCTGTCGCTCGGCGTGGAGACGCTGGGCGGCGTGATGACCAAGCTCATCGAGC
>JBDLRJ010000339.1:0-4615 GCA_039800145.1 Pseudomonadota bacterium
TCCGCGCCCGCAGATGCCCAGCGCATGTTGGATCTCTACCCGCAACCGTACGGCGAGCGCGCCCCGGTGGTGGTGTGGGTGCACGGCGGCGGGTGGATGCTGGGGGACAAGGCGAACCAGCTCGCGGACAAGGTGACGCACTTCGCGTCCGAGGGCGTGCTCTTCGTCAGTGTGAATTACCGGCTCTCTCCCCAGGCGAGCGACAACCCGGCCCCGGACCGCGTCATGCACCCGGTCCACGCGCAGGACGTGGCCCGCGCCCTCGCCTGGGTGAAGGCGCACGCCGCCGAATACGGGGGAGACCCGGACCGCGTGGCGCTCATCGGCCACTCCGCGGGTGGCCACCTCGTATCGCTCGTGGCGACCGCGCCGGAGTTCCTCGGCGCCCATGGGTGGGGCCCCTCCGCCGTTCGCTGCACCGCGGCCCTGGACACCGAGGGCTACGACATCCCCGGCGCCATGGCGGGGGCAGGCGCCCTCCAACGCAAGCTCTACGAGAACGCGTTCGGGACGGACCCCGCCACCTGGACCGCCGCCTCGCCGATCACCCATGTGAAGGCCGGGGCGGGGATCGGGCCGTTCCTGGTGGCGCGCCGCGGCTCGGCGGACAGGCAGGCCCGGGCCAACGACTTCCGCGACGCGCTGCTCGCCGCGGGCATTCCCGTGACGGTGGTGGACGTGTCCGCTTACGATCACGAGGGGGTGAACGACGCCGTGGGCAGGTCCGGCGAGACCGTGCTCACGCCCGCGCTCGAGACCTTCTTCGATGACTGCCTGCGCTGAACACTCCCGGAGCTCCACATGAACGACGTCCCGCTGAAGACCTCTCGCATTCTGTTCCTGGCCATCCTCAACGCCCAGCTGCTCGTGCCGGGCATCCTGTTCGCCGTCCGGCAACCAGCTCCCGCCAACGCGAACTCCGCGCAGACCCTCACGTACGTGGCGGTCGGGATGCTGGTGGTGGTGCTGGCGCTCGTGCAGGTGGTCCGTGGCCAGGTGGCCGCGTGGATGAAGGAGAACGCGGACACGGCGCTCGCGGCCGTCCGGGACGGGAAGGTCCCTGGGCGGGCCCATTCACTGGCCTTGATGCAGGCCGCTGCGCTGGAAATGCCGGCGCTCGTTGCCGGGGTTGCCCTCTTCTTCGGGGCGCCGCCCGCACTCGGCGCCGTCCCCCTCACCACGGTCGTCCTCACCTTGTGGGTGATGCCCACCGCGGGCGCGCTCGAGCGGATGGCACAGGACTGACCGTGGCCGAGAACGATCCCTACGCGAGAGATCTCGCCCGCTGGATGCCGCGGCTCATCGCCACGTGGCGGAAGGCGCGCAACAAGGGCCGCCCGGCCCCGGGCCCCGAGGACCGGCTCCTCCCGCAAGAGGTGAAGGAAGTGGCCGCCGGCATCCGGCATCTCTCGCTCGGGCTCACCCGAGAGCGCGAGCTGGCCGGGGCGAAGTACATGGACGACCCGAAGCTCCTGGGCGCCTACCTGCTCTTCTACTGGCCCGTCTCCTACGCGCAGGGGCGGCAGGTGTTCGGCGAGCTGCAGCGCAAGCCGCGCCGCGTGCTGGATCTCGGCAGCGGCCCCGGTCCCCTTGCCTTCGCGGCGCAGGACGCGGGGGCCGCGGAAGTGACCGCCGCGGACCGCAGCCGCCCGGCGCTGGAGCTCGCCCGGGCGCTCGCCGCGGAGGCCGGCGAGGCGCTCGCCACGCGCGAGTGGGATCCCCACAAGGGCACGGGCGCCCCGGACGGGCAGTTCGACGCCATCTCCCTGGGCCACGTGCTCAACGAGCTGCACGGCACCGGCCCGGACGCGGTGGCCAGGCGCGCGGCCCTCTGCGAACAGCTGCTGCAGAAGGTGAAGCCGGGCGGCAGCCTGGTGCTCATCGAACCTGCGCTGCGGGACACCACGCGCGCCCTGCTCGAGGTCCGGGACGTGCTGGTGGGCAAGGGCTTTGCCGTCCGCGCCCCCTGCCTCTTCCGGGGCCCCTCCTGCCCCGCCCTGCACAAGCCGTCCGACTGGTGCCACGCCGACCGCGCCTGGCAGCCGCCCGCGGTGTTGGACGAACTTGCGCGCGCCGCGTCGCTCCACAAGGAGTCGCTCAAGATGGCGTACCTGGTGCTCGCCCCCGCGGGCGAGGCCTGGCCGGAGCTGCCGGCCGGGCGCCACTTCCGGGTGGTGAGCGAGCAGCTCGAGGGAAAGGGGCGCGCCCGCTACATGGCGTGCGGCCCCGAGGGACGCGTGGGGCTCGCGCTGCAGCAGAAGCACGAGACGAAGGACAACCGCGCCTTCTTCTTCCTCAGGCGCGGCGACGTGCTGGGCCTCGACGTCACCGAGCCGCGCGGGGACGGGCTCGCGCTGGACGACCGGAGCCACGTGAAGGTGGTGGCCCCGGCCGGGCGGCCACCGCCTGCCCCGTGGGACTCCTGAGCGGCTACTTCGCCATGGTCCGCGCCATCTCCTCGTAGAGATAGATGGCGGACCGCACCGACTTCTCCCAGTCCCCGAGGTGCAGCGACTCGTTCTCGCTGTGGGCGTTGGTGTACGGGTCCTCCACACCGATGAGCAGCGCGGGCACGCCGCCGAGCTCCCGCGCGAACGGCTCCACGAACGGGATGCTCCCGCCGCAGCCGATGGAGACGCACTTCCGCCCGTAGCCCTTCTCCAGCGCCTGGAACGCCGCCTGGAACGCCGGGTGGGTGGTGTCCGTGTACCACCAGTTCCCCACGTGATCTCCGGACACCTCCACGTGCACGCCCCAGGGCGCCGCAGCTTTCAGCGCCGCCACGAGCTTCGCTTGCACGTCGCGGGGATCCAGGTTGGGCACCACGCGGATGCCCACCCGTGCCCACGCCGACTCGCAGACGATGTTGCGCGCGTCCTTGCGGCTCGAGGCCTGGATGGCATTGACCGTGAGGGACGGCTGGCGCCAGTTGGTCTCCCACGGGTGCCGGCCGCCGCCGAGCAGGTGCGATCCAGGCAGCATGCCCGCCTGCTCGCGGAATTGCTCCACCGTCGTGGGCAGGGATTGGATGCTCTTGCGCTCCTCGTCCGTCAGCGGCTTCACCTGCTCGAGGATGCCGGGGATGGCGATGGAGCCGTCGTCCTTCACGAGCGACGCGAGCATCTTCGCGAGCGCCATCACCGGGTCCGGCACCGGACCACCCCACATGCCCGAGTGGAGGGACTGCTTGAGCGCCTTCACCTCCACGTCCACCACCACGATGCCGCGCAGCGCCGTGGTGACGGACGGCAGGCCCGTCTCGAAGTTGCCGGTGTCCGTCAGCACGATGGCGTCCGCCTGCACGAGCGACTTGTACTTCTGCAGGAACGCCGAGAGGTGCTCGGAGCCGATCTCCTCCTCGCCCTCGACGATGATCTTCACGTTGAGCGGCAGCTCCCCGCCGCCCTTGAGCCAGCTCTCCACCGCGGAGGTGTGCACCACCACGCCCGCCTTGTCGTCGGCGGTGCCGCGCCCGTAGAGGCGACCGTCCCGCTCGGTGGGCTCGAACGGCGGGCTCTTCCAGGCGGCCGGGTCTCCCGCGGGCTGCACGTCGTGGTGGGCGTAGAGCAGCAGCGTGGGCTTGCCCGGGGCCTTGAGAATCTCTCCGTACGCGTACGGGTGGGCGCCCTCCACCTCCAGCACCTGGACGTTCTGGAAGCCCCGCTCGCACAGCAGCGCGCAGGTGGCCTCGGCGCTGCGGCGGACCTCGGCGGGATCGAACCCGGCGAAGGAGACGGAGGGGATTCGGACCAGGGTCTTCAGGTCCTCGAGGTAGCGGGCCTTGTTCGCGGCGAAGTGGGCGAGCGCCTTGTCGGTGTGCATGGTGGGGCAACCTCTAGCCGCGGGGGGGCTGGGCCGTCTACAAGGCCGCCCGCCATGTTCCGCACTGCACTCATCGCTGCCCTGCTTTCGACTTCTGCCGCCTTCGCCGTCCCGCCCGAGTTCTCCGACGGCGGCGTGGTGCTCGGGCTCCAGTACGGCCCCGGCAACTGGTTCCTGGACGGGCCGAAGCTGAACGCACAGCTCCCGGTTTGGGAGCAGTCGCTGCTCACCAACACCACGCTCTCCGGCCACTCGGCCACGCTGCGGCTCGGGTACAACGTCCTCGGCCATGCCACGGTGGAAGGGTCGCTCACGGCCACGGGCTGGAACCTCTTCGAGCCCAACCGGGGCGGCGCGGGCTTCGCCACCGGCGGCCTGCACTGGCACCCGCTGCAGCTGGCGAAGGAGCTGTGGAAGCCGACCTGGCTGGAGGGCCGCGCGTTCGACGCGTCCGTCTTCTTCGGCCTGGGCTACGGCATCCTCGGCCAGGTGCGCGGGCTGGATGGGCTCGTGTGGCAGTGGGGCTTCGACGCGGACTGGTACTTCGCCCGCACCATCGGCATCGGAGCGTTCGTGCGCAGCACGCAGTTGGCCACGACGAACTACTACATCGACTTCTACAACCGGGCCCTCGCGGGCAACACCGTCGTCCTGCAGGACGGGGGCGTGGGCAGCTTCCTGCAGTTCGGCGTGTCGCTGACGCTGCGCATCTCGCCGTGAGCCGCCGCTACGACGCCGCCGTCTTCGACCTGGACGGCACGCTGGTGGACAACATCCGCTGGCACCTGCAGGC
>JBDLRJ010000340.1:0-3610 GCA_039800145.1 Pseudomonadota bacterium
GGTGGGGCAACGCACCGCGCTCGGAGGCGGCTGTCGCCACCCGCACGCGCCAGGGGCGCAGCGGCCGGCCGAGCGAAGGCGGGGGCTCGGAATCCCAGCGGAAGGAGAGCACGGTGGGTCCCGGCGCCTTCTCGAGCAGCTCGAACAGCGCCTCGTCGTCCTTCGTCACGCGGTCCCGCGGTGAGCGCGGCGAGAGATCCTCGAGCGGCAGGTCCACCACCACCGCGCGGGCCCCCTCGGAGAAGAGCTGGAGAATCACCCGGCCCACGAGCTCGCGCGACCAGGGCTGCGCCGCCTGGTCCGGGTCGTCCGACTCGCGCCCGTGCGCGAGCGTCTCCCCGTCCACCGCCACCACCACGAGCTGCTCGCTGCGCTGGGCGACGAGCGCCCGCTCGGAGAGCCGCCAGTCGTAGAGGCTCCGCTCCCAGCGCTCGAGCGGGCTGAAGAGCCACCGGTGCCAGCCGGGCCCCGGCAGGAGGATGTCCGGCGCGAGCGCGCTGCCCACCACCGCCGCCCAGAGCAGCGCCATCCCGAACTTCTTCAGGAACCGGCGGCCGCGGGACTGGGAGAGGAAGCCCTGCACAGGAGAGCAGGAGATTAGCAGCGAATTCAGGCAAGCTACGTCCCACGTCATGCACGCCCGCCCCCGCTCGCCGCTCCTCGCTGCCGCCCTGCTCACCGCGACCCTCGCCGGGTGCGATCTCTCCAAGACGTTGTCCCAGGTGCAGGCGCGCCACGTGCTCGTGGGCACCGTGCTGCACACGCCCGAGGTCCAGGTGGATGGGCTCGCGGCGAGCGGACTGGACGCGGGGGCCTGGCTCGAGGACGCCGGCATCCAGCTTCCCGACGGCGGGTTCGATCCCGACGGCGGCTGGCCCGAGGGATGGGACGGGGGATGGGAAGAGCTGTTCGACGGCGGCATCCCCGGCCTGGACGGCGGAATCTCCGTGGGCCCGGACGGGAAGATCACCTTCCCTGCCTTCACGGTCGCCGCGGTGCAGTTCTCCACGCGGTCCGGTTCCGGGCTGGAGGCGTCGGGGGCTTCCCCGGTGGCAGACGCCGCCGTGGTGGTCCAGCCCGAGGGCGGTGTCACCGCGAGCCTCACGCCGGATGGCCGGGGCGGCTACACGCTCACCTCGGTGGACGAGCCGGAGTTCAGCTACGTGCCGGAGACCACCTACCGCGTCGTGGCCGAGGTGGGCGGAGAGCGCTTCGTGGCGCGGCTCGAGGACTCCCCCGCACCGGAGCGCATCCCCGAGTTCCACCCGGACGGCGGCACGCTCTCGCTCGCCGCGGGGCAGCCGTTCACCTTCACGCGCCCCGAGCCCCCGCAGGACGAGGTCCGCAACTTCGGCCTGGTGACGGTCTTCCCGGTCTCCTCGTCCGGCGGCCGCGGCAACCCGACGTACACCACCGCCCCCACGCGCCCGTCGGACGTGCTCTCGCTCGTGGCGAGCCCCGCGCAGTGGCGCACCACGCAGGTGACCCTCCCCGGCACCGCCTTCCCCGAGCCGAACACCACCTACGTGGTGCTCTTCCAGAGCATGAAGCTCGGCGGCGCGGACTCGTCCAACCTCTTCGCGGGATCCGTTCTGCTCGTGGGGACAG
Source organism: Pseudomonadota bacterium (assembly GCA_039800145.1). Taxonomy (GTDB): domain Bacteria; phylum Myxococcota; class Myxococcia; order Myxococcales; family Myxococcaceae; genus VGRA01. Next base: position 1,609 of record JBDLRJ010000340.1, read on the forward strand.
CGGACGTGGCGGTGGTGCGGACCGCGTCACCCTGAGCGCACGTCCAGCAGCAGCCGTCCCTCCACGCGGAGGCGGAGCAGCAGCCCCGTCACCCGCTCGGCCTGCTCGAGCGGCAGGACGGAGGTGAAGGCGCCGTCCCGCAGCTGCTCGAGCTCGAGCACCGGGCCACGCTGCAGGAAGCGGAAGACGTCCCGGTCGCCCGCGGCCGAGGGAAGCAGCACCGGGATGAAGCCCCGCACCGGGAGCACCGGTCCTCCCGCGGCCATCCGCGCGGCGAGCGACGCAGGCGTGGGACGGATCTCCTCCGGCGCCACCCCTGCGTCCGGGTAGAGCGGCGGGGCGCCGAGCGAGAGATCCTCGGTGGCTTCGTCCTCCAGGAAGCGGTGCCTCGAGGGCACCGCCCCCGTGAGCAGGTGGAGGAGCAGCACGGCCTCGTCGGGTGCAGGCCGGCCCAGGTGGAGCACGGCGCGCGCGGTGCCGACCGGGCGCACCATGAGTCTCACGGGCACGGCGGCACCCGCGGCGTACCGGGCCACGCGGGCCATCACCTCGGCCTCCGCCTCGGCGCAGGCGCGCACGCACCCGGCGAGCTGCTCGGCCAGCTGCACCTCGAGCCCCGCGCGGCCCGAGGACACCCTCGACTCTGCCTCCGCCACCAGCGCCTCGAGCCCCGCCGTGGCCACCAGCGCAGCGTCCCCACCCTCCCCCACCGGCGCGCGCATCCCTGCCGCGGCGCGGGCCGCCCCCACGAGGAACCGGCCCTCCACCTCGAGCCGCTCGCGCTCGGCCCGCGCGTGGGCGAGCACCTGGGCGCGCTGCTCCCTCGCGGCGTCCCAGGCGGCGTACGCAGCCTCGAGCGTCTCCGCCGGGACGGCAGGCACGGCATGCGGCGGGGGGCCTCCAGGGGCCAGCGCTCCGGGTCCAGGCTTCATGGGTCCCGGAGTGTAACGGAACTCCCGGCGCGGCCGGCGCCTCAGTGCGGCCCGGAGGTGGGCGAAGAGGACGAGGCCGTGCGCCCGGCGGCTGCCAGCCCCTCGAGCAGCCCGAGCAGCTCGTCGCGCACCAGCGGCAGCGCCGCGAGCCTCATCCCCGCGCGCAGCAGCCTCCCGGTGGTGGGCGTGAAGAGCCCCCCCGCGAGCAGGTAGCCAAGTCCCGCTGCCCCGAGCAGCGTCAGCACCGGGCGCTCCCGCACGCGCTCTCTCCAGGCAAGCGCTTCGCCCAGGTCGGCCACCGCCGCCTGCGCCTCGTCGAGGATTGCCGCCACCGCCTCGCCCACGTGGTCCACGCGCTCTCCCACCGTGCCGTGGCCCCCCACCCCGTCCCGTGCCGTCGTGTCCATGTCCGTCCTCACCGCCGGCTGGCGATCTTCCCCACGACGAAGCCCACGGCCACCGCGCACAGCAGCACCGTGCCGGGGTTCTCCCGCACGAACGCGGAGGCGCGCCGGTTCCACGCCTGCAGCGCCTGGGCCCGCTCGTCCTCCCGCGCCCCGTTCCCCCCTTGCGCCCGCTGCCCCTCGTCCGTCCTCGTCTCACCTGGCTGCACGTGTCCCTCCCCGTCCTTCGTGGCCCCACAGGAAACCCACCAGGAAGGCCGCCGCCACCGGCACCCACGGGTGGCGCCTAGCCGCCTTCACGAGCCCGGCGCGCAGCGTCACCGCCTGCCGCAGCTGGCGTCCGCTCTCCTCGAAGCGCACCCGCGCCAGCGCGAGCTCCGCGCGGAGTCCCTGCTCCGCGGGAAGCGGCCGGGGCCTCACGGCGCCGTCCCCGCCGCGCGCAGGCTCGCGAGCGTCCCGAGCGCCTCCTCGCGCGACGCCCCGAGCAGCCCCGGCCCCGCGCGCCACCGCGCCACCACCCACGGGAGGGCGATCCCCGCGGGGAGCAGGCAGGCGCCGCCCATCACCAGGAAGGCCCATGGCAACGGCATCAGCTGGCCCAGCGCGAGCGCCGTGCCCACGGCCAGCAGCAGCAGCCCCACGCCCACGAGCGGCAACACGCCGTCG
>JBDLRJ010000341.1:0-9347 GCA_039800145.1 Pseudomonadota bacterium
CTCGTGGGACGCGCGCTCAGCGGCGGCGGACGAGTGACACGTCGCCGGAGCGCGCGGCCACCTCGAGCTCGCTGCCCAGCAGCGGGCCGAACAGCCGCTCCGGCGCCGGGCCGCGCACGAGGAAGTGATCGTACGCCGCCCCCATGGTGGCGTAGCGGAACTGGTCCGGGCGCCACTCGGACGCGGTGGTGGGGGGCGGCGGGCGCGTGTACTTCACCGGCGAGTGGGGCGTGAGCGCGAAGCTGAAGTTGGCATAGCCCCCCTGCTCGCGCGCGATGCGCGCCGCGGCGTGGAGGTACACCGGGTGCGTGACCACGCGGCTCGCCGAGTTGAAGATGAGCCCGAAGGTGCGCGCCTTCTGCCCGGCCGCCGCGGACACCTCCCGCAGCGGCTGGAGCTCCGCGGAGAAGGCGGCGTAGCCGTTCCACAGGGGCACCGCGACCGCCAGCGCCACCGCGAGGCCCACGGCGTGGAGCGCAGTCTCCGCGCGCGCCCGGACCGCCGGCACGAGCAGCACCGCGAGCCCCGCCGCCAGGTGCGCATAGCGGCTGTTTAGGTAGTACATGTACCCGCGGATGTCGAAGGGCAGCAGGAAGAAGAGCCCGAGCGCCACGCCCGTCAGCAGCACGAGCCGCCCCATTCCCCGCCACCGCGCGTCCCTCTCTTCTGGCGGCAGCGCGAGCCCCAGCCCCCAGGCGAGCACCAGCGCCGCGGCGACGGCCCAGGGCGCCGTTCGGTCGGATCCGTCCCGGAGCTGGTTGGCGAGCAGCGAGAAGAGCTCCTCGCGGTTCTGGGCGAACGACTTCCAGCCCAGGTTCTGCGGCGAGAGCATGGGCCCCCACGCCTTCCAGGGCGCCCCCGCCTCCACCTCGGCCGGGGCACCCGCACGCAGCACCACCCAGGCGAAGAAGAGCCCCACGCCGGGCACCACGGAGGCGAGCGCGGGGAGGCGCGGACCGATCCGCGCACGGGCGCTCATCCCCGGCGCGTCCTCCGGCACGCGCGTGGAGAGCAGCAGTCCCGGGAGCGCGAAGGCGAGGAACGCGAACGCCTGCACGTGCATGAGCAGCACCGCGACCAGGCAGGCCGCGGTCCACCCCGCCCACCACCGCCGCCGCGAAGGCTCGGTCAGCGTGCGCAGGAAGAGCCCGCAGCAGAGGATCGCCAGCGGCAGCGAGGCGCAGTAGTTGATGAAGCCCCAGGCGAAGCTGTCCCCGTAGGCAAACGGCACCGCCAGGAGCGCCGGCCAGGTCTGCCGCCCCAGGGAGCGGAGCAGGAAGGCGAGCGAGAGGGGCAGTCCCGCCACGTAGAGGGATAGGAAGAGCCGGTTCGCCGTCTCCAGCGGCAGCACGTACGCGAGCAGGTTCACCGACTGGTAGTAGCCGAGGTAGGGCGTGAGCTCGCCCCGCGCGGCGAACCACTCGGGGAACAGGGTCGTGGGATCGCGCAGCCGGTGGAGCACCGAGACGAGGTGCAGGTGCTGGGGAAGGTCCACCAGGGGCAGGTCGGCCGTGGCCCACAGCGGGGCGGCGGCGACGACGCAGCAGAGCGCGAAGAGCGCGCGGCGGAGGGAGGAATCCTGGGGGTGGCTCACGGGGGGCTGCGAACTTGTCACGTCCGCGGCCCCGGAGGTAAGAGCCGCGCCGTCCCCGGAGCCCGCCCATGATCTCCCCCCGCATCCTCGCCTTCTCCGCCCTCCTCGCCGCCTCGGCGCCGTCCGCCGCGCTCGCCTGCGACGGGAAGGGCAAGGCCGCCGCCGAGCCGCCCGCGTGCGAGGGGGGCCGGTGCAGCGCGAAGACGCTGCTGCGGAACGTGGACGCGCTGCTGCGCCGCCCGGACCGGTGCCGCGAGGACGGACCGCCCGCGCAGGGCCCCGGTCAGAAGCCCGTGCTGCTCGAGACCCTGGAGGGTGCGAAGGAGAGCACCTTGCTGCCGGACTCCGCGCGCCACGAGGCCGCGGGCGGCACCTTCATCTGACCTGCGGGGCCTCGCCCTTCACCAGGATGAAGGGCGGCAGCACCAGCCGCTCCACGTTGACCAGCCCGGCTCCCTCCAGCGCGGCGCGCAACTCCGCCTCCCCGCGCGGGTACAGCCCCATCCCCGCGTGCAGCATGCGCAGCGGCCCGAGCGACGGCGGCAGGTAGGTGCTCGCCACGTAGCGGCCACCGGGGCACAGCACCCGGCGGACCTCTCGAAGCAGCAGCTCGAGCGACGGGAAGAAGTGCAGCCCTCCCACGTGCAGCACCGCGCCGAGCGAGCCGTCTTGGAAGGGAAGGGCGGGGGCCGCGGCGCGCAGGACGTCCAGCGGGCTCCCGTGCTCGCGCGCCTGGGCGAGCGTCTCCTCGAGCATGGCGCGGGAGAGATCCAGGGCCACCACGGCCGGGAAGCCGGGCTCCCGCGCGAGCCGCCGCGCCACGAGCCCCGTGCCACACCCGAGATCCAACACGGGCCCGGACGGGCTTCCCAGCAGGGCTCGGTAGATGAGGTACTCGCTCTCCGCGTCGTGGCCGCGCAGGGAGACGAGCCGCTGGACGGCGGGGCGGAGGTGCTGCTCGTAGCCGCGCGCCACGAGCGGGTGCTCAAAGGCGCGCTGCGCGAGCCCCGCGGGATCTGCGTGCTCGGGGGAGAGATCCACCATCCCCTCGGACACGGGGAAGCGGGCCTCGCAGCCCGCGCAGGCGAGGGGCCCGAAGAGGATCTCTGCGAGATCTCCCTCCGCGCGGAGGGCGCCGCGCTGGCACCGCGGGCAGCGGAGCAGGCGGACGGTGTCACGTCGCATGTGGAGGGCTCAGTCTTCGCGGAGCACGCGCACCACCCAGCTGCGCGCCATGGACTCGCGGAGGAAGAGGGCAATCCCCCGCCGCGCCTGCTGCGTGGCGGAGCGGTTGGGATCCATGAGGATCTCCTCGCCCTCGGCGGTGGAAGGCTTGAGATCCACGGGCGCGCTGCAGCGGTCGCAGCGGATGGTGACGGGCCGGGCGAGCACCACCGGGACGGCGTAGCGCGTCTCGCACTGGGCACAGCGCCAGGTGTAGGCGCGCTCGCCGGGCTCGGAGCGGGCGAGCCACTCGAGCTGGTCCGCGAGCCGCAAGGTCGGGGCGAGGTCCGCCGGGGACGAGGCGAAGGTGGCGGCGGTGCTGCTGCCGAGGACGGTGCGGACGCGGTCGAGGGCGCGGCGGCCCGCGAACTCGGCGCCGGCCAGGGCGCGCTCGGTCACGTCGGTGGGGAAGTCCGGCAGCGCGGGCTCGAGCTTGTCGGCGACGTCGAGCGTCTCGGGGCGGGTGGTGGCCTTGTGGGCAGGGGAGGAGATCAGTCGAAGGGGCATGGGGGTGTCCTCAGCTCCACTCGAGCATGCGGCGCAGCGGGGCCGCGGCGGCCTCCGCGAGCCCCGGCGGGAGTTCCAGCTTCGGCCGGCCGTCCCGCATGCAGAGGTAGAGCTTTTCCAGCGTGTTGAGCTTCATGTGCGGGCACTCGTTGCACGCGCAGCCGTTGTCCGGCGGGGCCGGGATGAACGTCTTGTGCGGGGCGTGCTTCTGCATCTGGTGGAGGATGCCCGCCTCGGTGACCACGATGAAGGAGCGCTTCGGGCTCTTGAGCACGTGGTCGAGGATGCCCTTGGTGCTGCCGATGTAGTCCGCGTGGGCGAGCACGCGCTCCTCGCACTCGGGGTGGGCGACCACCTCGGCGTCCGGGTGATCCACCTTCAGCTGCACGAGCCGCTTCTCGCTGAAGATTTCATGCACCATGCAGCTGCCCGGCCACATCACCATGTCCTGCCGGCCGGTGCGGCGCTGAACCCAGCGGCCGAGGTGCTGGTCCGGCGCGAAGACGATGGGCCGGTCCCTCGGCGCGCGGGCGACGATCTTGTCCGCGTTGGAGGAGGTGCAGATGACGTCGCTCAGGGCCTTCACGGCGGCGGAGCTGTTGACGTAGGTGACGACGAAGGCGCCGGGGTGCTGGGCGAGGAAGGCCTTGAACCGGTCCGGGGGGCAGCGGTCGGACAGCGAGCAGCCGGCCTCGAGGTCGGGGAGGAGCACCGTCTTGCCGGGGTTCAGGATCTTGGCCGTCTCGGCCATGAAGTGGACGCCGCAGAAGACGATGACGTCCGCGGTGGTCTTCGCGGCCGCCTGGGCGAGCGCGAGGCTGTCTCCCACGTGGTCCGCGACGTCCTGGATGTCACCCTCCTGGTAGTAGTGGGCGAGGATGACGGCGTTCAGTGAACGCTTGAGCCGCTCGATCTCGCTGACCAGGTCGACGCCCGGGGCAACCGTGGACACCATGCTTCCTCCAAGTCCCACTCCCTTAACACGGGTGGGCCCTGCAAGGAGGCGGCATGCAGAAGGCGGACGCGCTGGCGGTCATCCTCGCGGCAGAGCAGCCCCCGAACCTGCCCCTGCCGCCCGCGCTGTTGGAATACGAGGGCGGGAGATCCCTCCTGGAGGAGGTGGCCGCGGCGTGCCGGAAGGGGGGCCTGGGGCGCGTCACGGTGGTGCTGGGCCAGCACGCGGACGAGGTGGCGGCGCGGCACCCGGAACTCGCCACCGTCCGGGACGGGGCTGGGACCGGGCTCCGCGCAGGGCTGCTCGAGGCGCTCTCGGCGGAGGACGTCCAGGAAATAGTGGTGTTGCCGGTGGAGCACGCGGCGCTGCGGCCGAGCACGGTGGCGACGCTGCTGAAGGCCTCGCGCGGGGCACACGGGGCGGTGCCGGAGTTCGAGGGGGCGCTCGGCAGGCCGGTGCTGCTGTCCCGCGCCGGGGCGGAGGCCGTGCTCTCGGACGGCGCGACGGGGCTCGAGCAGGCGCTCTCGGTGCTGCAGCTGGAGCGCATCAAGGTGCGCGACCCGGGCGTGGTGGTTGCGTTCCGCGAGCCGCAGCTGTTCGAGCGGATTCTCGGTTCAGCACCGCACGCCGCCCCGCCCCGCAAGCGGGGAGGGAAGAAGAAGCCGAACGGCGGGGCGGGGGACGAGACCTAGAACGGCCTCCACCACGGCTTGTCCGCCGGGGTTGCCGTGGCCGGGGCGGCCGAGGCCGACGCCTTCTCGTGGCACCGGCACCGGTCCGCCTTCGGCACGTCTCCGAGCACCTGCTCCACGTGTTGCCCGCACCCGGCGAAGGTGGGCTTGCTGCACTTGCTGCAGGTGACGCGACGGCACATGGGAGATCTCCTCGGCAGGGGGGGGGTGGACCGCTGGCCACCGAGAGCCTGGGGCGGCGGAAACGGTTCGCCGCCCCTCGCGGATGGCCGCGGGGCTCTGCTAAGAGCCTGCGCCCTATGTCGACCTCGACCGTGCCGTCACAGCGGACGTTCCTTGGCCACCCGGTGGGCCTGTTCGTCCTGTTCTTTGCCGAAATGTGGGAGCGCTTCTCCTATTACGGGATGCGCGGCCTGCTGAAGCTCTACATGGTGAACTACCTGTTCACCACGGTCCGGCAGACGCTCCAGGGCGGCGCGTACAGCGGGGCCGGCAACCCGGACGACGTCATCGGCTGGAAGTTCATCAAGGGGCTGCTGCCGGCGGCGGACGTCTCCAAGCTGCAGGCCTGCATCGGGCCCAAGGTGGAGTCGCTGGTGGCGAGCGGCACCGCGGCGGCGGCGGCGCAGGACATTGCCGCCCAGACGTGCGCGGCGAGCTCCAACGCCTCGCTCCTGTACGGGTTCTACACGGGGCTCGTGTACCTGACGCCGCTGTTCGGCGGGATCCTCGCGGACCGCTGGCTGGGGCAGCGCAAGACGGTGCTCATCGGCGGCATCCTGATGGCCATTGGCCACTTCGTGATGGCGTTCGAGAACTCGTTCTTCCTCGCGCTCGGCCTGCTCATCCTCGGCAACGGGGCCTTCAAGCCCAACGTGTCCACGCAGGTCGGGTCGCTCTACCCGGCGGGGGATCCGCGGCGGGACGGCGCCTTCACCATCTTCTACATGGGCATCAACCTGGGCGCGTTCATCTGCAACTTCGTGTGCGGCACGCTCGCGGCGCTCTACGGCTGGCACTACGGCTTCGGCGCGGCCGGCGTGGGCATGGTGCTGGGGCTCGGCGTCTACGTGTGGGGCCAGCGCTTCCTCGCGCAGGACAACGTGATGCGCGCGTCGGAGAAGAAGGAAGAGAGCCGCCCGCTGGACTCCGGCGAATGGACGCGCGTGTGGGCGCTGGTCATCCTCTGCCTGCTCAACGTGGTGTTCTGGGCCGTCTACGAGCAGCAGGGCAACACCATGCAGACCTGGGCGGACGAGAACACGGTGTGGCCGGTCCTCTTCGGCTTCCAGGTCCCGTCCACCTGGTTCCAGTCCTTCAACCCGCTCTGCATCATCCTGCTCGCCCCCCTGATGGACATGTTCTGGCGGTGGCAGGCGACGCAGGGCAAGGAGCCCTCGTCGGTGTCCAAGATGGCCATCGGCTGCGTGGTGCTGGGGCTCTCGTTCGTGGTGATGATCGCGGGGGCGAAGATCGTGGGCAACGGCAAGGGCAGCCTGTTCTGGCCGCTCTTCTGCACGTTCCTGCTCACCATCGGTGAGCTGTACCTGTCCCCCATCGGGCTGTCGCTCGTGACCAAGGTGAGCCCGGTCCGGATCGTCTCCATGATGATGGGGATGTGGTTCATCTCCAGCTTCCTGGGGAACACCCTCTCGGGCTGGATTGGCACGCTCTACACGACCATGTCCAAGGAGGGCTTCTTCGGCCTGCTGACGGTGCTGGGGGTTGGCGCCGGCGTGGCCATGTGGGCCTTCAACGCGCCGCTCCGCAACGCGCTCGGCGAGGGCAAGGGCGGCGGCACCGGCACGCAGCAGCCCGCCGCGTCTGCCTGACTGACGCGGGGCAGCTGGCGGCTGTCTGCGGGCAAAAAAAAGCTGCGCGGACCTTTCGGAGCCGCGCAGCTTGCCGGGAGCCCTCGGGGAGTGAGGCGCCCGGCTGTCCCTGACGACAGGAACACCGCCACCTCGTGCACGGGGTGTGCCGAACGAGAATTCAGGGACTTGGAGCTACGGCAGGCGGAGGGTGTTTAAAGCTTTTGAAGTCCGCGCTGCAGGCGACTTCAAGAAACTTCAACCCTCGCCCATCCGCTTGAGGAACGTGGGGTAGGAGAGCCCGAGCGTCCGGGCCGCCTCCATCCGCTTTCCGCCGAGCTGCTCGAGCACGTACCGCGTGTAGCGGCGCTCGAGCTCCTCCATGGTGACGAGCTCTCCGGGGGCCAGGAGGGCGTTGGCCAGGGGCGAAGCGTCCGAGGGTGCGTGGGGTGCGTCCGCAGTCCCCAGCTGCAGCCAGCCCAGCTCCAGCACGGGGCCGCGCTCGAGCACGAGCGCCCGCTCGAGGACGTTGTGGAGCTCGCGCACGTTGCCGGGGAAGGGGTAGGCCGCGAGGCGGGCGCGGGCCTGCCCGGAAAGGCTCACGGGCTTGCGGCCGAGCTCGCGCCGCAGCTGTTCCAGGATGCCCTCCGCCAGGATGAGGACGTCCTCCCGCCGCTGGCGGAGCGGAGGGATCTCCACGCGGAAGACGGAGAGCCGATACCAGAGATCCCCCCGGAACGTTCCCTCGGCGATCTGCCCCTGGAGATCCCGGTTGGTCGCCGCCACCACGCGCGCGCTGGACTGCAGCTCCGTGGTTCCGCCGAGCCTCCGGAAGCGGCCCGAGTCCAGGAACGTGAGCAGCTTGGCCTGGAGCGGCAGCGGCAGCTCGCCGATCTCATCCAGGAAGAGCGTGCCGCCGCTGGCCACCTCCACGAGTCCACGCCGGGCGCTGCGCGCGTCCGTGAAGGCCCCCCGCTCGTGGCCGAACAGCTCGCTCTCGAACGTGGTGTCCGGGAGCGCCGCGCAGTTGACGTGGACGAAGGGCGCCGAGGGGCAGGTCAGCTCGTGCAGGTGGAGCGCGAGCACCTCCTTGCCGGCGCCCGTCTCGCCCAGCAGCAGCACCGGGCTGCGCGGGGAGGAGCTGATCTGCTGCAGCATCTCCACCACGGCGCGCATGGCGGGCGAGCGCGGGGGGACCATCCGCCGCCGCCCCTGCAGCGCCGCTTCCGCCGTCTCGAGCCGGTCCCGGAGCTGGATGCTGTCCGCGCTGCGGCGGGCCTTCATCACCAGGTCCGCGAGCTCCACGGGCTTGGCCAGGTAGTCCGCCGCCCCCGCGCGGATGGCATCCACCGCGCTGGCGATGTCGCCGTGCGCGGTCACCATCACCACCACGCAGCCCGGCACCAGGGACTTCAGCTCCGGGAGGAACCCGAGCCCGTCCCCGTCCGGCAGCCGGCGGTCCAGGATGACCAGGTCCGGGGCCTGCTGGGAGATGCGGTTGCGCGCCTCGTGGAGGCTCCGCGCGAGCAGCACGGGGAAGCCCTCGCGCTGCAGCGCCGCCTGGGCGAGGTTGGCGAACGTCCGGTCGTCGTCGACCAACAGGGTGGACAGCATCAGGCGGCCTCCTCGGACGCGAGGGGAAGGTAGACCGAGAAGCGGCTCCCGGTCCCGGTGCGCTCGTACGTCAGCCAGCCCCCCTGGGCCTCCATGGCCTGCCGCGCCATGGCGAGCCCGAGCCCGATCCCGCGCGGCTTGCTGGTCACGAAGGGGCGGAACGGCTGGAAGCCCTCGGGCGGCCCGCCGGCGTTGTCCTCCACGTCGATCCTCGCGCGCCCGCCGTCCAGGCCCAGCCGGATCCACACGCGCGGGTGCTCCACGCGCCCGGTGTCCTTGGCCGCCACCGCCGCCTCGATCGCGTTGCGCACCAGGTTGTCCAGCGCGGTGGCCAGCAGCAGCGGATCACACGCCCCGCGCAGCGAGCCGTCCAGCTCGGACTCCAGCTGCACCTCGTCCGACTCCGGCAGCGCCCGGAGCGCCTCGAGCGTCTCCCGCACCAGCGGCATGAGCTCGCAGGGCACGGGCTGGGCGCGGTGGGGCCGGGAGAACTGCAGCAGGGAGCTCGCGAGGTGCTTCAGCCGGTCCACCTGCGCCCGCACGCTGCGCACCGGCAGCTGCAGCTCCGGGGTGTCTGCCGGGATGAGCGCGGACGCGGCGTTGAGGCCGTTGAGGGAGTTCTTCACCTCGTGCGCGATGAGGGACGCGGCCGTGCCGAGAGACGCCAGCCGCTCGGACTCGGCCGCGCGCCGCTCGGCGTCCAGGGTGCGCCGGAGGGTCTGCCTCAGGAAGAGCGCGAAGAGGGTGAGCGCGGTGGTCTGCGCCAGGGTCAGCACGAAGAACTGGAGCAGGAAGCGCCGCCGCATGGGGGCCACCAGTGGCTCCTCGTCCTTCACCAGCACCAGGCGCAGCCCGGTGTCCGAGATGGGCTGCGCCGCGGCCAGGCGCAGCTCGTCGTCCAGGCGCAGGCCCCGGCCCACGCCCTCGAGCAGCAGCTCCTCCACGCGCTC